>DASQLM010000391.1:0-6788 GCA_035630015.1 Thermoleophilaceae bacterium
TAGCGCGCGCCGCGCGGTCAACATTTCCGGGGCCATGACCCCGCAAATCATGACCACGGCTTCGCGTCCGCCCTAGCGCGCCGCCGGCTCCTCTTCTTCCTTCTCCAGCGACTCGTCGGCCTGGGCCTTCATCGCTCCCACCACCGAGGGCGCCAGGTCCAGCCGCGCCAGCGAGCGCAGGAAGGCGTGGGTCACGACCACGTGGATCTTCAGCTGGGTGATCCGGTAGATGTGCTGGCCGATGCGGGCGAACCAGCCCCAGCCCGCGATCAGGGGGTAGAAGTTGGCCACCTCCGAGGTCACGGTCCCGGTGACCAGGTCGGTGCCGGGGTGCTCCTCGCCGTCGGCCGGCGGGCGCTGCACGGTGAGCTTGAGGAACCCCTTGGTGCGCCCGGTCGGGGCCACCAGCAGCCCCTTCTTGATCCGCCAGGTCACCGATCCGCAGTCGCCCTCGGTCTCGTAGTCGGGCGGATGGAACGTGAGCAGCGAGAACGGCTTGCCGAACACGCACACCTCGCGGCCCTCCTCGGTGTAGACCACCCGCAGGATCCCCAGCGACACCCGCGTGAGGAAGCGCCAGTAGGTGCGGGCCAGGCGCTCCAGGTACTCGGCGTTCCAGATCCGGTCCAGCTCGGACCGGGGCAGCGTGACCTCGGCCTCCTGCTTGGTGCTCACGCTCCCGTCCGCCGAAGAGCCGGATGCGGGCACGTCGATGATCTTCACCCGCGCACGTGCTTCGCGCCGGCGGCCGAGCACTCGCCTGGGGTCGCGCTCTCTCACGGTCCGCAGACGATATTCACGGCAGCAGCTCGGCGCGTACCCGTGCCCCGGCGGCCAGCTCGTGCTCGCCCGCATCGATGAGCGCCAGCGCCCCGGCACCCAGCATCGAGGTCAGCTGGTGCGAGCCCTGGGGCCCGGTCGGCGTCAGCTCCCAGCCGTCCTCGCCGGCGTGCAGCAGGCAGCGCAGCGCCTGCATCCGGCCGGGCTCGGGCGACACCGGCGCGGTCAGTCGCCCGGTGATGCGCGTGATGGCCGGGTCGGCGCCCTGGAGCGCCAGCAGCGCCGGGCGCGCGAACAGCAGGAAGGTGACCAGGGCGGACACCGGGTTGCCCGGGACGCCGAACGCCAGCACCGCGTCGGCGGTGCCGAACCACGTCGGCTTGCCCGGCTTGAGCGCCACGCGCCAGAAGCGCTCGGCCACGCCGAGGTCGGCGAAGGCGCCCTTGACGTGGTCGTGCGGTCCCACCGAGACGCCGCCCGAGACGCACACCACGTCGGCCGCCTCCAGCGCGCGGCCCAGCGCGGCGCGGGTGCCCTCGGCGGTGTCGGGCACGTCCTCGGCCTGCACCACACGGCCGCCGGCGGCCTGCACCAGCGCGGCCAGCGCCGGTCCGTTCGAGCTGTAGATCCCGCCCGGCGGCAGCGGTGTGCCCGGCGGGATCAGCTCATCGCCGGTGGTCAGGAGCGCCACCCGCGGCGCGGCCGCGCAGCGCGCGGTGCCACGCCCGATGCTGGCCAGCACCCCCAGCGCCGCGGGTCCGAGCAGCGTCCCGGCCGCCAGCACCGGAGCGCCCGCGCGGATGTCCTCGCCCGGCCCGCGGACGTTCGTGCCCGGCTCGCGCTCGGGCACCCGCACCACGCCGTCGGCCTCCTCCGTCAGCTCCACCTGGATCACCGCGCCGGTGCCTTCGGGCACCACCGCGCCGGTCGAGATGCGAACGGCGGTGCCGGGCTCCACGGGGCCGTCGAAGGGATGTCCGGCCCGCGACTCGCCGGCGATGGGCAGCTCACCGGAAGCGCCGGGCGGCACGGCGAAGCCGTCCATGGCCGAGCTGGCGAAGGGCGGCACCTCGATGTCGCTGGTCACGCCCTCGGCCAGGATGCGGCCGCGGGCCTCGGCCAGCGGTACGTCCTCGGCCGGCAGCGGGTGCACGGCATCGAGGACCATCTGGCGGGCTGTCTCGACGGGCAGCGGCTCGGCCACGGCTGCATCCTGTCAGGCAGGCCGCCGACGCCGGTTTTTCCCTCCGTAGCGCACCGTACGATCACCCGGATCGCCCCACGGAGCCGCAGTGCCTGAGCCCGACCGACTCACCACCACGCCGTTACGCGGGCCCTTGGCGCGCTTGGACGGCGTGCGCGACCAGTTGGCCAAGGCGTGGCTGATGCGGCTGATCGAGCGGGCGTCGCTCGAGGAGATCAGCCGCCTGCCCACCGAGCAGATCGTGGCCGAGCTGCCCGCGGTCATCTCCGACGTGCTCCAGCTCGCGGCCGCCGAGGGCCGCGACCGTCTGACCCTGCCCGAGGACATGCGCGAGCGCGCTGCGCGGCTGGCTGATCTGCGCGAAGGCGAGGAGGCCCGCGCCGGCGACCTCTCGCGCGACGTCGCGGCCATCCAGGCCGTGATCCTGGAGGCGCTGGCGCGCGACGCGGAGGAGATCGGCGCCGTGGCCTACGCTTCCCTGGTCACCTCGGTGACCGAGGCCGTGTCGGGGCTCCAGGCCACCGCGGTCGAGACGCTGGTCGACCACCGCTCCCGCGACTCCGACTCGCTGGCCAACACCGATCCGCTCACCGGCCTGGCCAACATGCGCTACCTGCAGGCCCAGCTACGCCAGAACCTCGGGCTGGTCAAGCGCTACGAGCAGCCGTTCGCGCTGCTGGTGGTGGACGTGGACGGCCTCAAGCGGGTCAACGACGGCCGGGGCAACCAGGCGGGCGACCGCGTGCTCGTGCAGGTCGGCCTGGCCATGCGCCGCACGATCCGCGTGGTCGACACGGCCGCCCGCATCGGCGGCGACGAGTTCTGTGTGCTGGCGCCCACCCAGACCGCAGAGGCTGCGCGGCCGCTGGCGGAGCGCCTGGTGGCCGCGATCGCCGCCGAGACCGGGAGCGACGACCAGGATCCCGGTGTCGGGGCGTCGATCGGCGTGGTCTCCGCGCCCGAGCACGGCGACGATCCGGACGCCCTGATGGACGCGGCCGACCAGGCGATGTACCGGGCGAAGGCCGCGGGCGACGCCGTGGTCGTCGCCGAGCCGGTCAAGGACGCCCGGAGCGTCAACGGCGGCGGCTGAGCCGAAGCTGCCGGCGCGCCTCTCGCCCTACTGGATCAAGCCGTAGCGCAGGCCGATCGCGACGGCCTGGGTGCGCGTCGAAGCCTCGAGCTTGGCCAGGATCCGCTTCGTGTGGGTGCGGACCGTCTCGGTCGAAAGGCCCAGCTGGTTGGCCACCGCTTCGGTCTGCAGGCCGTTGGCCAGCATCTGGAGGATCTCGCGCTGGCGGGCGCTCAGGGTGCGGTCGCCCTCCTCGAGCACGATCGTGGACGACAGGCTGGGGTCCACGTAGAACTCGCCGGCCTGGGCGGCGCGGATGGCGCGCACCAGGTCCTCCGGCGGGGAGTCCTTACGCACGTACGCGCGCACGCCGGCCTTCAGTGACTCGGTCAGCAGACGGGCGCCGCCGTCGGCGGTGAAGATCACGACCGGCGCGTTGAGCTCGGTGGTCAGGCGCCGCACCAGCTCGCCGACATCGGCGCCGGCGCGCCACGGGTCCACGACGATGATCCGGCCGTTGCCGTTGGCGGACGGGCCCGCGAGGGCGTCCGCCAGGTTGGAGACGTCGGTCACGTGCGCGTCGGTCCAGGTGCTCTCGATCAGCGCGCGCACGCCGTGGCGGACCACGGGGTGCTCGTCGATGATCACGAAGCTTGGGGTTTCAGACATTCAGGAACTCCTTACCCACATGGCGCGGGGTCTAGGCGGACCGGGCTCAGTCCGCAGGCTCCTGCAGCTCTCCGGTCTCGTGGATCTCGAAACGCAATGCGTTGATGATCGCCCCGGCCAGCACCACCATCGCCAGCGCGTAGAACCAGAGCAGCACGATCAGCACGAACACGAACGTGGTGCCGAAGCGGGCGATCGTGCTGATGCTTCCCAGGTAGACGGGAAAGGCGTAGTCGATCACGCCGATGGCCAGCGTGGCCACGAGCGCGCCGGGCCAGATCGCCCGCCACGGCATTCTGTGGTTGGGCACCGCCCAGTAGATGAGGCTGAGCACGCCGAACAGCAGCAACAGGCCGGCGGCCAGCGAGACCGCGAAGAACAGCCCGTTGACCTCCGACAGGCCCAGCGGAAGGTCGTCGGCGCCGTTCACCAAGACGCTCTGCATGGTGGGCACGGCCACCGTCGCGGCCATGAACAGCAGCACCACGGCCAGCATCCCGAACGAGAACCACTTCTGGCGCAGCCAGCTGCGCGACTCCACGTGGTAGATCTCGCCGAACGCGGTGTCCAGGGCGCCCCAGAACGAGGAGCCGATCCACACGCTGGCCACCAGGGCGATCACGCCGAAGCCGGTGGAGGAGTCGCGGATCCGCGCGAGCGCCCGGGTGAGCGTGGCGTCGGTGGCGTTGGGGAACAGCTGCTGGAGGTCGGACAGGACGCTGGCCTCCAGGTCGGGGCTCTCCAGCACCCGGCCGGCGATGAAGAGGGCCAGCAGCGCCAGCGGGAACACCGACAGCAGCAGGTTGTAGGCCACCATCCCGGCCAGCCCGGTCACGTTGTCGTGGTAGGCCTTGACCCAGAAGTCCTTGAACGCCCGCAGGGGTGCGCGATGCTCCTGCCCCGCGGGTGCCGGCATGCGGGCCCTACGGGCGCGGGAGGCGCCGCAGCACCTCGCGCGTCACACCCTCGGCCACGCGCAGGCCGGCTCCGGCCACCTTGACCGCGGACTCCAGTGCCCCCGGGGAGGGCGGGCGCGACTCGCTGGGCGGCTCCGTCTGGGGCCCGGGGGGCGGGGGCGTCGAGGCCACCGGCGGCTTCTTGGGCTTCGGCTTCTTGGCCGCGGCCTTGGGCTTCTTGGCCGCGGTGGTCTCCTTGACGCCCGGCTTCGCGGCCTGGGAGCGCTTCGGGGCGGGCTTCGAGCCGCCGGTGGCCTTGCGCTTGTCGCTGCGGGTACCCGGCCGCGAACGTGGCAGATTGCCGAGCAGGCCTGGCTCCTCCGGACTCATCGCGCCGAGTGTAGCCTCGGCCGCGTATCGAATCGCCTCCTAGTGGGTACAAGGGGGGATCGGCTCGATCGGCGGGTCTGCGCGAATTGCGGAGTTCGCGTGTTGACTTGACTTAGGCGGCCACTATGCTTGCCCCGGTCGTTTGAATGGCCCCAGGCACGCGCCCAGGCCCTGGCAAAGATTTGGAATCTGTATGTCTGTAGCGGAACTGCAAGAGCTCGAAGAGGTCAAGGTGCTCCTGACGAAGGGGCAGACCGCCGGCGTGCTGACCTACGCCGAAATCGCCACTGCCCTGGCGGAGGTCGACCTCGACGAGGGCGACATCGAGGACCTCCACCAGCACTTGGAGAAGTCCGAGATCGAGCTGGTCGAGGAGATCGACCCGGCCCAGGCGGCGTCCAAGGACGTCGAGCGCGCGCCGGACAAGCGCGGCCGTCGCAAGAAGGCGACGATCGACCTGAAACCGGACATGACCACGGACAGCCTCCAGCTGTTCCTCAAGGACATCGGCAAGGTCCGCCTGCTGACCGCTCAGGAAGAGGTCATCCTGGCCAAGGCCATCGAGCGCGGTGACCTCGACGCGAAGCAGAAGATGGTCGAGTCCAACCTGCGCCTGGTCGTCTCGATCGCCAAGAACTACCGCAACCAGGGTCTGCCGTTCCTTGACCTGATCCAGGAGGGCACGCTGGGCCTGGTCCGCGCGGCCGAGAAGTTCGACTACCGCAAGGGCTTCAAGTTCTCGACCTACGCCACCTGGTGGATCCGACAGGCCATCGCCCGCGCGCTGGCCGACAAGGCCCGCACCATCCGGATCCCGGTGCACGTGGTCGAGAAGCTGAACAAGATCGGGCGCGCCGAGCGCAAGCTGGTCACCGAGCTGGGCCGCGAGCCCACGCCGGAGGAGATCGCCGACGTCACGGGCATCGAGCCCGAGGAGGTCGACTCGATCAAGCGTTCCGCCCAGGCCCCGATCAGCCTCGAGAAGCCGGTCGGTGACGAGGAGGAGTCCGAGTTCGGCCAGTTCATCGCCGACGAGCGGGCCGAGTCGCCGTTCGACCGCGCCGCCGAGATCCTGACCAAGGAGTCGCTGCGCGAGGCACTGGAGAACCTGAGCTACCGCGAGCGCCGCGTGCTCGAGCTGCGCTACGGGCTCGGCGGGGAGCACCCCCGCACGCTGGACGAGGTGGGCCGCACGTTCAACGTCACGCGCGAGCGCATCCGCCAGATCGAGAACCAGTCGCTGAAGAAGCTGCAGTCGCTTGCGGAGGCCCAAAAGCTCCGCGAAGTCGCTTAGCTGCGCAGCGGCGCCACGCAGCGCACCTTCGACAGCGAGGTGTCACGCCGTCCCGAGCCGAACCCGTTGCCGGTGACGATGATCACGAGGTTGAAGCCGATCCACTCGTCGGTGTGCTCGTCGCCGGGCACGTTGGCGGGGGCGAACCTGCGGCGGAGCGTGTAGGCCTCGCCGGGTGAGATCAGCCGCCGGTTGGCCGCGGCGCACGCCTCCATCGCCTTGCCCCAGGTGGTGTCGGGGCGCGGGATGACCTCCGGGCACGCGCCGGCGTGCTCGATGGTGCCGGGCGGGCACGTGGCCTTGGTCGGCGCCACGATCTGATCGGGGGTCTTGCCGCCGACGGTGGCGGCGTCCTTGGCCTTGGGCACCAGGCCCAGCTTGGACTCCTTCACGGTGTCGCCTCCGAGCGTGTTGCGGGCGATGTCGCGGCCCTTGACGCTGCGGTTCTTGAGGTCGGTGCCGGTGACGCTGTTGTTCTTGATG
>DASQLM010000392.1:0-2016 GCA_035630015.1 Thermoleophilaceae bacterium
GAACGTGGTGGCCGCCGGCCTGGCCGACCGTGCCGAGGTCCAGGTGGCGTACGCCATCGGCGTCTCGCACCCGGTCTCCGTGTCGGTCGAGACGTTCGGCACCGAGAAGATCTCCAAGGCCAAGATCGCGCAGCTGGTCACGGAGAACTTCGACCTGCGTCCGGGCAGCTTCCGCAAGGAGCTCGACCTGCACCGGCCGATCTACCAGAAGACCGCCGCCTACGGCCACTTCGGCCGCGAGGACAGCGACTTCACCTGGGAGAACACCGACAAGGCCGACGCGCTGCGTGAGGCCGCCGGCATCTCCGAGGGCGCCGCGGTCTAAGCAGACCGCCGCAACCCAGACGCACCGGAGCCCGCCGATCGGCGGGCTCCGGTCGTTCTGGGGTGTTCTCGAGGCCTAGGCGGCCGCGGGCTGAGCGGCGCCTGGCTCGGCCGCCGGCTCGGCCGGCTTCGCCCGGGCGGGCAGCCACAGCGCTGCGGTCACCGCTCCGGCCATGACCACTGCTGCCGCCACCAGCGCCGCATCGGCCATGCCGGTCACGAAGGCGGCATCGGCCGCGCTGCGCAGGGCATCGCCCGCGGGGCCCATCCGGTCGGCCACCGATACGGCGCCGCCGACGGAGCTGTCCGCCGCCGCGGCCGCCTCGGGCGGGAGGCCGGTCAGGGCTCCCTCGACGCCGTCGCGGTAGCCGTGCGAGAGCACGGAGCCCAGGACCGCGACGCCCAGCGCCCCGCCGACCATCCGCGTGGTGTCGTTCATCGCCGAGCCGATGCTGGCGTGGCTGACGGGCACCGACCCCATGATGGCGTCGGTGGCCGGGGCCATGGTCATGCCGATGCCCGCGCCCATGACCGCGAGGGCCACGGCGATCAGGCCGTAGCCGCTGTCCACGGTGACCGTGGACAGCGTGACCAGGCCCGCGCCGATCACGCTCATGCCGCCGGCGACCATGACCTTCGTCCCGACCCGGTCGGTCAGGCGCGCCGAGGCGGCCGAGGCCACGATCACGCCGGCGCCCAGCGGGGTGATCCGCAGACCGGCGCCCAGCGCGTCGTAGTCCAGCACCGACTGCAGGTGCTGGGTCAGGATGAACACGGTGCCCAGCAGCGCCGCGAACAGCAGGCTGATCGTGATGCTGGCGGCCGAGAAGCGCAGGTTGCGGAAGAGCTCCAGGTCCAGCATCGGGTACCGGGCGCGGCGCTCCCACCACCCGAAGGCCACGAGCACGGCTGCGCCGCCACCGGCCGCGGCCAGCACCGTCGGCGAGGTCCAGCCACGCTCCGGCGCCTCGATGATCGCCCACACCACGGCGACCAGCCCGGCGATCGACAGGGCTGCGCCTCGTAGGTCCAGCGGCCGCGCCTGCGGGTCGCGCGACTCGGGGATCAGCCGCATGCCGGCCACGATCGCGAACGCGGCGATCGGCACGTTGATCCAGAACACCGAACTCCAGTCGAACGCCTCCAGCAGAGCGCCTCCGGCCAGGGGCCCGAGCACGATGCCCAGGCCCGACACGGCGGCCCACGCGCCGATGGCCCTGCCCCGCTCCTCTGCGGGGAAGATCGCGGTGATGATCGACAGGGTCGAGGGCATGATGAACGCCCCGCCGACGCCCATCAGCGCCCGGGTGGCGGTCAGCATCTCGCTCGACGTGGCCAGGGCCGAGGCCGCCGACCCGACCGCGAACACGACGAGCCCGAACTGCAGGGCGCGCTTGCGCCCGAAGCGGTCGCCCAGGCAGCCGGCGGTCAGGAGCAGTCCGGCGAATACGAGCAGGTACGAGTCGACGATCCACTGCAGCGCGCTGCCCGATGCGCCGAGGTCGTCGCGCAGCGACGGGATCGCCGTGTTCAGGATCGTGTTGTCCAGGGAGATGATCAGGAGGCTCAGGGCCAGGACCCCGAGCGCCTTCCACCGTTTGGGATATGGCTGGTTCGAGTTCATGGGGCCAGCCTTCCGCCGGTGCGCCCCTAGAACATCGGGGTGACCCCCTTAATCGTCACCCTGAACTC
>DASQLM010000393.1:0-2743 GCA_035630015.1 Thermoleophilaceae bacterium
TGGACGGGCACGTTCACGGCCACCGAGATCCCCGCGGACCGGCGCGAGGCCATCATCGCCACCTACCGCGAGGTGGCCGGCAAGACCGTGGAGGGCTACTGGAAGAAGCTGCCCGACGCGAAGGACCACCCGACCTTCCGCATCGAGCAGGGCTAGTCCGTACGCTGGCTCCCGTGCGGGGAGCGGTGATGGCGGTGCTTGCGCTGGGAGCCTGGCTGGTGGCTGCCCTGCCCGCTTCCGCGGCCGACACCCGTAGCCACACGCTGCGCCAGCTGGACCTGCAGTACGAGCTGGCCGGCGACGTGCCCATGCGCAACACGCCCTGGGTGTTCACCCACAACTCGTACAACAGCCCGGCCGAGATGGGCCTGGCGCTGTCGCCCCAGGACCGCAACCAGAACATCACCGTGGTGGACCAGCTGGACGAGGGCGTGCGCAGCCTGGAACTGGACGTGCACCTGTTCCTGGGCCGGCCCGTGCTCTGCCACTCCACCGGCCCGCACCTGGGCTGCACCACCGAGAAGACCTTCCGCCAGGTGCTGAGGGAGATCCGCGGCTGGATGGACCGCCACCCGCGCCAGGTGCTGCTGCTGTACCTGGAGGGACACCTGGACACCGCCGCCGGCTACGACCTGGGCGCCGCCGACCTGGATGCCGTGATGGGCGGGCTGGTCTACCGCGCACCCAGCGGTGGCAGCCGCTGCGACCCGCTGCCGCTGGAGCTGACCCGCAACCGGATCCGCGCGGCCGGCAAGCGCCTGCTGCTGATGGGCGACTGCGGCGCGGGCAGCCGCTGGCCCGGCTACGTGCACGACGACCGCCAGCGCCTGACCGCCTCGACCAACGCCCCGTTCCGCGACTTCCCCGACTGCGGCCCGGACTACAGCCGGGCCGAGTTCGAGTCGCGCCAGGTGCGTTACTACGAGGACGCCACCGGCCTGGGCGCCGCCACCGGCAGCGGTCACGGGCGGATCGAGCCGCCGCTGGTGGGACGGATGACCCGCTGCGGCGTGGACCTGGTCGGCTTCGACCTCCTCCGGCGCGGCGATGCGCGGCTGGCCGCGCAGGTGTGGAGCTGGGCGTCCGGCGAGCCCGCCCGCGGGCGCGACTGCGCGATCCAGGGCGGGAGCGGGCGCTGGTACGCCCGCCCCTGCGGCGAGCGCCACCGCGTGGCCTGCCGCGACGCCACGGGCCTGTGGCGGATCGCCCGCAAGGCGACCGCGCGCGGGGCGGCACGCGCCTGCGGGCGGCCCGGGCTGACGCAGGCCGTGCCCCGGACCGGCTACGAGGGCCAGCGGCTGCTCGCTGCGCAGAAGCGGGCGCGCTCGGGCGCGGTGTGGCTGGGCATCCGGCGCCGCGGCGCCGGCTGGAAGGCCTACGAGCGGAGGGGATGCCGACGGCCCGCGTTAGCCCGGCGGTGCCCGGGGTAAGGAGTCGCGATGAGCGTCCTCCGAACCAAGTCCGTCGAACAATCGATCGCGGACACGGAGGAGGGCGAGCACCAGCTGGACAAGGCGCTGGGCCCGGTCGACCTGACGGTGATCGGGGTCGGCGTGATCATCGGCACGGGCATCTTCGTGCTCACCGGCGAGGCCGCCGCCAACCTGGCCGGGCCCGCGGTGGCGGTGTCGTTCGTCGTCGCCGGAGTGGTCTGTGCGCTTGCCGCGCTCTGTTACGCCGAGTTCGCGTCCACCGTGCCGGTGGCCGGGTCGGCGTACACGTTCGCCTACGCCAGCCTCGGTGAGCTGTTCGCCTGGATCATCGGCTGGGACCTGATCCTGGAGCTGGCGCTGGGCTCGGCGACGGTGGCGTCGGGGTGGTCGGACTACCTGCGCGTGGTCATGGACGAGACCTTCGGCGTGAACCTGCCCGCGTTCATCGACGGCGAGGGCCACAACCTGGCCGCCGCCGGCATCGTGCTCGTGGTCACCGCGCTGCTGTGCGTGGGCATCAAGGTCTCCAACCGCGTGAACGCCGTGGTGGTGGCCATCAAGGTCACCGTGGTCCTGCTGGTGATCATCGCCGGGTTCTTCTACATCAAGGGCGGCAACTACTCGCCGTTCGTGCCCCCCACCGGCACCGAGCCTCAGGCGGCGTCCGACCCCAGCCTGCTGGAGGAGATTGGCCTCGGAACCGGATCGTTCGGGGTCGGCGGCATCTTCACCGCCGCCGCGCTGGTGTTCTTCGCGTACATCGGCTTCGACGTGGTGGCCACCGCCGCGGAGGAGACGAAGAACCCCCAGCGCGACATGCCCATCGGCATCTTCGGCTCGCTGGCCATCTGCACCGCGCTGTACGTGCTGGTGTCGCTGGTGGTCACCGGGATGGTGCCGTTCGACAAGATCGAGGTGGAGGCCCCGCTGGCCGCCGCGTTCCAGTCCGTGGGCAAGGACGGCATCGCCCAGATCATCTCGTTCGGCGCGCTGGCGGGGTTGTTCACCGTGATGCTGATCCTGATGCTGGGCCAGTCGCGGGTGTTCTTCGCCATGAGCCGAGACCGGCTGCTGCCGGCCTTCTTCTCGCACGTCTCCCCGCGCTTCAAGACGCCGTACCGCTCCACCCTGGCCACCGGGGTCGTGGTGGCGCTGATGGCGGGGCTGATCCCGCTGAGCACGCTGGCACAGCTGGTGAACATCGGCACCCTGTTCGCGTTCATGGTGGTGGCGGCGGGCGTGATCATCCTGCGTCGCAACCAGCCCGGCCTCAAGCGCTCCTTCCGCGCGCCGCTGGTGCCCTTCCTGCC
>DASQLM010000394.1:0-4642 GCA_035630015.1 Thermoleophilaceae bacterium
CTCCTTCATCTGCTCCACGATCGGCTCGGGGAACTCGTCCTCGTGGTCGTAGTGCTCGGCGTTGGGAAGGATCTGCTCGTCGGCGAACTGGCGCACCATGTCGGTGATCGCCTTCTGCTCGTCGGTCATGTCTGTCGCGGGAACGGCTACGGCCATAGGTTCGGCGCTCCGGGGGTCGCGTTCAGGGGCCAATACGGGGAGTCCGGAGGATACCGGCGTGGCGGATCAGTCAGGCCTGCCGTACCTTGAGCCTTGTGTCGGGGTCTAAGTCGGGTCACAGCGCTCTCGCGGGGGTGCTGCAAGGGGTCGTGCTCGCGGCAGTGCTGCTGCTGGCCACCGCCGCCTGCGCCCAGGCGGCCCGCCCCGCCCCGAGCTACCCCACGGGCTTCTCCGAGCGGGTGCTGGTCGACGGCCTGCAGGCCCCCACCGCCGTGGCCTGGGCCCCGGACGGACGCATGTTCGTGGCCACCAAGCAGGGCGACGTGGAGGTGGCCCAGTCCGGAAGCACCAATTCGACACGGATCATCGACATCTCCGGGCAGGTCAACCACTCGGGTGACCGTGGGCTGCTGGGCCTCGCGGTGGACGCCGAGTTCGCGCAGAACAATTACGTCTACCTGCTCTACACGTACGACGTCGACCCCCTGCCAGGCGACTCCGAGAGCAGCCGGACGGTCGCCCGGCTGGAGCGCTGGACGATCACGCCCGGAAACGTGGCCACCTTCGACAAGGTGCTGCTGGGCAGCTACGTCCAGGGCGCCTGCCCGCCCGCCCGCAACGACCTGGACTGCATCCCGTCAGACGACCTGTCGCACTCGATCGGCACGGTCCGGGCCGACGCCGACGGCTCGCTGTGGGTGGGCGCCGGTGACGCCGCCAGCTACGGCGAGGCCGACCCGCTGGCGCTGCGCAGCTATGACGAGCGCAGCATGGCCGGGAAGATCATGCACATCGACCGCGAGGGACGCGGCCTCGAGGAGCACCCCTTCTGCCCCGGGACCACCGACCTCACCCAGGTGTGCACGAAGATCTGGGCCAAGGGCTTCCGCAACCCCTACCGCTTCCAGATCCGCCCCGGCGGCCGCGGCCTGATGGTGGGGGACGTGGGCTGGAACCAGTACGAGGAGCTGGACGCCGTCTCACAGGGCGGCGGCGACTACGGCTGGCCGTGCTACGAGGCGACCCACCGCACGCCCGACTATCGCGACTGGGACGAGTGCGGTCCGGAGTACGCGAAGGAGGGCACACCCCAGGCCCACAAGCTGCCCGTGTACGAGTACCCGCATCCGGTGGGCAACACCGTGATCGCCGGGCCGACCTACACCGGCAACCGCTATCCGTCGGAGATCGGCGGCGACGTCTTCTACGGCGACTACGCGGGCAAGACCATCCGCCGGGTGACCCTGGACGACCAGGACCAGGTGGTCGAGACCAAGGACTTCGCGTCGGGCTGGGAGGGCATGGTCGGCCTCGAGCAGGCGCCCAACGGCAACCTCGTCGGAGTCGACATCGGCACCTTCAGCGAGGACGGGGCGATCCGGGAGATCGTGTACGAGGGCCGCGAACCCGAGGCCGCGGCCTCGGCCACACCCACGTCCGGTCCGACGCCGCTGACCGTCGACTTCACCGGCTCCAGTTCGTTCGACGCCGACGACGAGCAGCTGACCTACGACTGGGACTTCGGCGACGGCACCGCCCACTCCTCGGCCGTCAACCCGCGCCACGTCTACCAGGGCGCGGGCACCTTCACCGCGCGGCTCACCGTGAGCGACGACGACGGCCACAGCGACACCGCGACGGTCACGATCCGGCCGGGCACCACCGCGCCACAGGCCTCGATCACCCAGCCCGCGGACGGGTCGACCTATCGCGGCGGGGAGGCGATCACCCTCAAGGGGACGGGTGAAGACCTCCAGGATGGCTCATTGCCGGGCGGCTCGCTGGCGTGGCGGGTGCTGCTCCACCACGGCGACCACGTGCACACGCTGACGCAGTCCACCGGGGCCCAGGTCACGTTCAACGCCCTCGAGGATCACGACGCCGACTCCCACTACGAGGTCAGGCTCACGGCCACCGACTCCAGCGGGCTGACCGGCTCGCGCACCATCACGCTGCGGCCCGAGACCGCGCCGGCACGGATCACCAGCATCCCCTCGGGGGCGCCCGTGACCTACGGCGGACGCGACTTCACGGCTCCGCTGTCGACAGACACGGCCGTGGGCTTCAAGACCAGCCTGACCGCCGACGCGAGCTTCACGCGCAACGGGCGCACCTTCTACTTCGACCGCTGGTCCGACGGCGGGAACAGGGCCCGCAGTGCCTACAAGGTGCCGGCGTCGGGGTTCGACCTGCGCGCCTACTACCGCGAGGACAAGGCCGCCGGCCGGCCCGCCACCGCGTCCACGTCCGAGCCCGGGCACGCGCCGGGCCAGGCCGTGGACGGAACCGAAGCCACGTACTGGGGCTCGGAGTTCCTCGACGCGCAGTGGTGGCAGGTCGACCTGGGCACCCAGCGAAAGGTGGACCAGGTCAGGCTCGCGTGGACCGCCGCCTACCCAGACAGCTACGAGGTGCAGACCTCCAGCGACGGGGCCACCTGGAGCACGGCCTCCGAGGTCACGATGACGCGGGTCCCCCACGGCACCAGCCCGGGCACGGCGACCACCACGTTCGCCACCCGCACGGCCCGCTACGTGCGGATCCGGTCCGGCCCCCGCGCCACCGAGTGGGGCGTGGCCTTCAGCGACGCCCGCGTGCTGGGGCCGGCGGACTCCGGCACCCTGCCCGAAACCTCCATCTCCTCGGGGCCGTCCGGGCCCACACGCCAGACGAGCGCCAGCTGGGGGTTCACCGGCACGGCCGGGGCCAGTTTCGAGTGCAAGCTCGACGGCGCGAACTGGAGCGCGTGCACGTCACCCAAGACGTTCACCGGCCTGTCGGGCGGCTCCCACACCTTCCTGGTGCGTGCGGTGGGCGACGCGGGCGAGGATCCGACTCCCGCGAGCCGCACGGTGGTGGTGGACACCTCGACCCCGCCCCTGGTCCCGCCCGGCGGCTCGGCGCCCACCCCGACGGCGCCCAAGGCCCCGCCCCCCAAGGCGAAGCCGACACCGAAGCCCACCCCCAAGCCCAGCTACTCCTCCACGCTGATGAGCACCCGCGGCCTTGGCGCGCTGTTCGGCCTCGGTGACGGCGGCGCCGGCGCCCGGGACTCGACGGGCGGCAGGGCGGGGCGCTTCCACGGCTCGCCCCGCCGGGCCCGGCGCCTGACCGGCGCACGGGGCACCGGCTGGGCGCGCGCCTTCGACGGCCGCGACGACTGGGTGGCGCTCGATCCCGCCAGCCTGGGCCGCCCCCGGGCGTTCTCCCTGGAGCTCTGGGTCAAGGCCTCGCCCAACCGCCGCACCGCGTATCTGCTGGCCGCCGCCGCAGACCGTGGCCGCGACGGCTTCTCGCTGGCGCTGGACCGCAGAAGCCGCGTGGTGGTGGCGGCGGCCCGGAGGCCCGCCCAGGCAGCCCGCCTGCTGGGCCCGCCCCTGGGGGCCGTCCCCCGCCACGTCGTGCTCACCTACGACGGCCGCCGGCTGCGTCTGTACGTGGACGGCCGGCTGCGCCGAACCGGCCGCGCCCGCCTGACGTGGAATCGCGCCCGCCGACTGGTGCTCGGCGCCGACGAGGACGGCAGGAACCGCTTCAAGGGGATCCTCGACGACCTGTCGCTGTACGACCGGGCACTTCCGGCGTCCACCGTCGCGGCCCACAGGGCCGCCGGCCGCTAGAAGCCCTTGGGGTGGCGCGCCGTGAAGCCCGCGGGCTTACGGCTGTACTTGCGCCAGCGCGGGCCGGAGCCCGAGGTGCGCTCCTGCGGAGCGCTGCGGTCGCCGAGCGAGGTGTCGAGGCGCAGGCCCGCGACGACCACGTAGGCGTGACCGGGGTTGGTGTAGACGGTGATCCAGCGGCCCTTGCCGGCGCGGCCCCAGCTCATGAAGCTGCTGGAGTCCAGCGGGCTGCGCAGGAACTTGCCGCCGAAGAGGGCCATGCTGACGGTGCCGGAGCAGTCGTAGCCCTTGTCGAGCAGCGGGGTCCGCGAGCTCTTGGCCAGCGAGTAGGGCTTGTGGCCGCCGCCGTAGACGTAGGGCTTGCCCACGATCATGTTGGCGTGGGCGATGGCGCGCTTGACCCGCTTGGGCGCGCCGATGGGAGCGATGGCCTGGCCGGCGACGATCTTGGCCCGCTTGGCGGGCGGGGGCGGCGGGACGTACTGGGCTCCACCGCTGGATTGCGCGGCGGCGGCGCCAGGAAGCGCCGCGGCAGCGACAACCACGGAAGCGGTCGCGCACAGAAGGGTCCGATGTCGGAGGCGTGAAGGCAAAACTCTTTCGCACGCCTACGGGGTTAGCTGACGGGCTAGCGCTGAAAGAGCTCGCGCTTCTCCTCATATCTGAGGAAATTCGCCCCAGTGGTTCTCACCACCTTGGTTCCCCCGTTCCACGCAAAGCGCAGATTCGGCGTGGCGGCAAGCTAGCAGATGTCAACGAAGGAATTCGACAACCTCCCCCGTAAATCCCCCCACTTTCGTGACAAATCGCATAAGCACGGTCAACTCGTTGGCTCTACGACTGGTGCACAATGCCCCGCCGTG
>DASQLM010000395.1:0-4030 GCA_035630015.1 Thermoleophilaceae bacterium
GGAACAGATGGCCGAAGGGCAGCAGTTGTGGGGCTCGGAGACGAGCAAGGCAGTGGACAACTTCCCGGTGTCGGGCGAACGCGTCCCGATCCCCGTGGTGCGGATGCTCGGGCGCGTGAAGGCCGCCGCCGCCCGCACCAATGCCGAGCTGGGCCTGCTGGACGACGCCGTGGCCGAGCGGATCGCCGCCGCGGGCGACGAGATCGCCGCCGGCGAGCACGATGACCAGTTCCCCATCGACGTCTTCCAGACCGGCTCGGGCACCTCGTCGAACATGAACGCCAACGAGGTCATCGCCGAGCTGGCGGGCGATGAGGCCCACGCCAACGACCACGTGAACATGGGCCAGTCCTCCAACGACGTCTTCCCGTCGGCGGTGCACCTGGCCGCGGCCTCCGAGGCCACCGAGAAGCTGCTGCCCGCGCTGGAGAAGCTGGAGCATTCGTTCGCCGCCAAGGCCGACGAGTGGAAGGACGTGGTCAAGGCCGGGCGCACGCACATGATGGACGCGGTGCCCGTGACGCTGGGGCAGGAGTTCGCCGGCTACGCCGCCCAGGCGCGCCTGGGCCGTGCGCGTGTGTCCGATGCGCTGCCGCGCGCGCTGCAGATCCCGCTGGGCGGCACCGCCACCGGCACCGGCCTGAACACCCACGCCGAGTTCGCCGAGCGCGCCCGGACGAAGCTCTCCGAGTCCACCGGCCTGGCCGTGGCCGCCCCGGAGGACCCGTTCGAGGCCCAGGGCAACCGCGACGGCCTGGTGGAGCTCTCGGGCGCCCTGAAGGTGGTGGCCGTTTCGCTGACCAAGATCGCCAACGACCTGGTGATCATGGGCTCGGGCCCGCGGACCGGCCTGGTGGAGCTGTCGCTGCCCGAGCTCCAGAAGGGCTCGTCGATCATGCCCGGCAAGGTCAACCCCGTGATCCCGGAGGTGGTGCTGCAGGTGGCCGCCCAGGTGATCGGCAACGACGCAGCGGTGACCATCGCGGGCACCCAGGGCAACTTCGAGCTGAACGTGCGCGTGCCGGTGATCGCCCGCAACGTGCTGGACTCGATCACGATCCTGTCCAGCGCCGTGACGATGCTGGCCGAGAAGTGCGTCGACGGGCTGGAGGCGCGCGAGGACAACCTGACCCGCCACGCCGAGTCCACGCCGGCCATCGCCACCGCGCTGAACCCCCACATCGGCTACGACAAGGCGACCGAGATCGTGAAGGAGGCCGTGGCCTCCGAGCGCACGATCCGCGAGGTCGCGGTCGAGAAGGGCGTGGACGAGGCCACGCTCGACGAAGCGCTGGACCTGCGCAAGATGGCGCGCGGTAGCGCCGGTTAGGCGCTCAGCAGGCCCCGAAGCGGTAGCCACGCGCGCCGCGCGGGCGGAGCGACCGGTCCCGTAGGAGGACCGAGACCGTGCCGCCCATGGCGGCGCAGGCGCGGCGGAAGTCGCGTGCTCGGTACTCGATGTCGATCACGCGGTTGCCGTACAGGGCGCGGTAACGCGCGCATTCGCGGTAGCGCGCGCACTCCTCGGCCACGGCGAAGTCGAAGCCCGCGCGGCGCACCTGGGCCCGCGTCAGCTCCGGCGTGTTCTTCTGGCCGACGGCCAGCCCCAGCGCGTGCGCACGGCGGCTCAGGTCGGCGGCGTACGCCAGCGCCTGGCGCTTCCCGAACGGCACGCGCCGGGCCCGCGGCATGCCGTCGAAGCGGCGCCAGGAGTCGAGGTTGTCGAACTCCACCGCCCGGTAGCCCTTGCGCCGGCACGCCCGGAGCATCGGGGCCACCCACCGGGCGGCACGCCGGCGCTTCGCCGCGGTCCGGAGGTCGATCAGGTACTCCCCGGCCCAGTTCGGGTCGTCACCCAGGCCACGGAGCACGAGCGTGCGCGGCCAGTTGGAGCGCTCGTCGGGCCGGTCCGCGCCCGCCTCGTCGGCCTGCGTCTGGAAAGCGTTGACGTAACAGATGGAATACGCCGGCCGTGGGGCCGGCCGGCCGTCGAACCAGTCCCGGGTGACCACCGAGACACCGGCAGGGAGCGGATACGGGCCGCCGATCTGGTAGTCGACGCCGGCGTTGGGGGGCGGGCCCGCCACGCTCAGAGCACCCAGCGCGAGGGCCAGTGCCCACACGGCCTACGCCGCCGCCGTCAACTCGGCCATCTGGTCGTCGCTGAGCTCCAGCTCGGCGGCGGCCACGTTGGCCTCCAGGTGCTCGATGCTCTTGGTGCCCGGGATGGGCAGCATCACGGGTGAGACCCGCAGCAGCCACGCCAGCGCCACCTGGGACGGCTCGGCGCCGGTGGCCTTGACCACGTGGTCGACGGGCCCGCCCTCCTGAGCCAGCTGGCCGCTGGCGATGGGAAACCAGGGGAGGAAGCCGATGCCCTCGCGCCCGCAGTACTCGAGCACGTCCTGCGACTTGCGGTAGGTCAGGTTGTGCAGGTTCTGGACGGTGGCCACGTCGACGACCTCGCGCGCGGCCTCGATGTCGTCGACCGACACCTCGGACAGGCCGACCGCCGCGACCTTGCCCGCGTCGACCGCCTCCTTCAGCACGCCGAACTGCTCGTCGCGGTCGACCTGGGCGTCGATCCGGTGCAGCTGCCAGAGATCGATCCGGTCCACCCTGAGCCGGCGCAGGCTTAGCTCGAGCTGCTGGCGCAGGTACTCGGGGCGGCCGACCGCGTGCCACTCGCCCGGCCCGGTCCGGGTCAGGCCGGCCTTGGTCGCGATCAGGACGTCGTCGGGGTACGGGTGCAGCGCCTCACGGAGCAGGTCCTCGGCCACCTCTGGCCCGTAGGAGTCCGCCGTGTCGAACAGCTGGACGCCCAGCTCGACGGCGCGGCGCAGGACGGCCTTGGCGTTCTCGGGATCCGCCGCGGGACCCCATACGCCGTCGCCGGGGAGCTGCATCGTGCCGTAGCCCAGGCGGTCGACCGTCTTGCCGTCGATCTGAAATGTGCTTGCGGAAGTCATGGTGTCGTGTTCTGCTTGCCCGGTGCGCCGACTCCTGACCCTCACACTCATCGCCCTGCTCTCCGTCTCCGCCGTCGCGATGGCGGCCACGCCGTCGTCCGGCAAGTGGAAGGGGACGAAGCTCCTGCTGGGCAAGGACCTGAAGTTCAGCGTCAAGAACGGCAAGGTCGCCAAGATCTCGGCGCGCGTGGAGGCCGACTGCGACAGCTCGGACACCGAGGTGACGAGGACGTTCGCCCCCGACTCCTCGTGGAAGGTCAGCGGCGGCAAGTTCAGCGGCCGTCACAAGGAGAAGATCAAGGGCGGCGGCACGGCCTACTTCACCTTCAAGGGCAAGTTCACCAGCTCGACCAGGGCCAGCGGCAAGCTGCGCTACGAGTCGATCGTCGCGGGCTCCAAGTGCGACAGCTACGACCTCCAGTGGAAGGCCAAGAAGCGCTAGCCGACGGCTAGTCCATGTTCACGGCGACGTACTTGGTCTCCAGGTACTCGTCGATGCCCTCGTCGCCGCCCTCGCGGCCGACGCCCGACTGCTTGACGCCGCCGAAGGGGGCGCCCGCGTTGGACACGAGGCCCTGGTTCAGGCCGATCATCCCGGTCTCCAGCGCCTCGCAGACGCGGACCCCGCGCTTGAGGTCCGACGTGAACACGTAGGCCACGAGCCCGTACTCGGTGTCGTTTGCCGCGGCGATGGCCTCGTCCTCGGAGTCGAACGGGATCACGGGGGCCACCGGGCCGAAGATCTCCTCCTTGAGCAGGCGTGCGTCGCCGGTCACGCCCGACAGCACGGTGGGCTCGTAGAAGTAGCCGGGGCCGTCGACGGCCTTGCCGCCGGTCAGCGCCTCGGCGCCCTTGCCGACCGCGTCGTCCACCAGCTCGGCCACCTTGCCGCGCTGGTCGTCGTCGATCAGCGGGCCGACCTCGGCGCCGTCCTCGGTGCCGCGGGCGACCTTCATGGCGCCCATCCGCTCGGCCAGCCGCTTGGCGAACTCGTCGGCCACCGGCGCGGCCACGTGGAAGCGGTTGGCCGACGTGCAGGCCTCGCCGATGTTGCGCATCTT
>DASQLM010000396.1:0-5746 GCA_035630015.1 Thermoleophilaceae bacterium
GGGCCGCAGCGGCCGCAGCCGCAGCCGGTCGGTGGTCAGCCCCTCCATGCCCCCAGTGTCTCCGACGTTCGCAATACTCGGAGCATGGCTGAGGAAGATCCGACGACCACGAACGAGCCCCGGCCGCGGCGGACGCGCAAGCGCAGCGCCGCGGACGGCATCCGCACCAAGGAGTTCCCGCCCGCGATGCGCGGGTACGACCGCGCCGCGGTCGACGCGTGGCGCGAGGAGGTGGCCGAACTGGTGATCCAGCTGGAGAACCAGGCTCCGCGCGACGCCGCCGTGAAGCGCGCCCTCGACGAGGTCGGCAAGGAGACCTCGGCCATCCTCCAGCGCGCCCACGAGGCCGCCGACGACATCGCCTCCCGGTCGCGCTCACAGGCCGAGGGCCGCCTCCAGCGCGCCGAGCGCGAGGCCGAGATCACCATCTCCGAGGCCGAGGCGCGCGTGGTCGCCCTGGACGAGGACTACCGGCGGATCTGGGACGAGCGGGCGCGCCTGCTGGAGGAGATGCGCCAGCTGGCCGACGACGTGCTCGGGGTGGCCGACGACGCCGCCGAGCGACTGGAGCCCCCGCGCGAGGCGGACCCGATCACCGAGGAGAACGAGGCCGTGGCCCCCGAGGGCGCATCGCCCGAGGCCGAGCAGCCCACCAAGGTCGTGACGCCGGCCGATGACAACTCGGCGCCCAAGCCCTCCTAGCGGCTAGCGGCTGGCCACCAGCACGCCGTCACCCACGGGCAGCACGGACGCGCGCCACTCTCCGCTGCCCACCAGCGAGGCGTTGAACGCCCGCTGGGCCTCGAGCTGCTCCTCCGACCAGTGGCCCTCGGCCGCCGGGTCGGCCACCTTGCCCGACATCAGGACGTTGTCCACGGCCAGCAGCGCGCGCGGTGCCAGCAGCGGCCCGGCCAGCTCGAGGTACTCGCGGTACTCGCCCTTGGTGGCGTCCAGGAACAGCAGGTCGAACGGGCCCTCCAGGGAGGAGATCGTCTCCCGCGCGTCGCCATCCACGATCTCGACCTTGGCGCCCTGGCCGGCACGGTCCAGGAAGTCGCGGGCCTGGGCGATCCGCTCGGGGTCGCGCTCGAGCGTGGTGATCGACCCGGCCTCCAGCGCCTCGGCCATGTGCAGCGCCGAGTAGCCGATGGCGGTGCCCACCTCCAGCACCCGGCCGTCGGCACCCGCGGCGAGCGCCGACAGCAGCCGGCCGGTCTCCCAGGACACGATCGGCACGCCGTCGCGGTCGGCCAGCGCCTCCATCTCGGCCATGACCGGCGCGCGCCCCGGGCGCAGCTCGGCGAAGTAGCGGTCCACCGCGTCGGCCCTGATGCTCATCCGGAGCTAGTCTCCTCTTCGATCTTGATCCAGTTGGAGGAGAGCATATGGCGGAGGTAGCCGAGGTTCAGTCGGGTCTCGAGGGCGTAGTCGCCTTCGCGACCGAGATCGCGGAGCCGGACAAGGAAGGCGGCTCGCTGCGCTACCGCGGGGTGGACATCGAGGACCTGGTCGGCCAGGTCCCGTACGAGAAGGTCTGGGGCCTGCTCGTGGACGGCTCCTTCGACGTGGGCCTGCCCCCGGCCGTGCCGCACGCGCTGACCGTGCGCACCGGCGACCCGCGCACCGACCTGCAGGCGTCGCTGGCCATGCTCGGCCCGGAGTGGGGCCTGGAGCCGGTCATCGACATCGACGACGAGACCGCCCGCGAGCAGCTGGCCCAGGTGTCGGTCATGGGCCTGTCGTTCGTGGCCCAGTCCGCGCGCGGCATCGGCCAGCCCCCGGTGCCCCAGACCGAGGTCGACAAGGCCACCTCGATCCCCGAGCGGTTCCTGATCCGCTGGCGCGGCGAGGCCAACCCCGACCACGTCAAGGCCATCGACGCCTACTGGATCTCGGCGGCCGAGCACGGCATGAACGCGTCCACGTTCACCGCTCGCGTGATCACCTCGACCGGCGCCGACGTGGCGGCCGCGCTGTCGGGCGCCGTCGGCGCCCTCTCCGGCCCGCTGCACGGCGGCGCCCCCTCGCGCGTCCTGTCCATGCTGGACGGCGTCGAGGAGAAGGGCGATGCCGAGGCGTGGGTCAAGGAGGCCCTGGACCGCGGCGACCGCCTGATGGGCTTCGGCCACCGCGTGTACCGCGCCGAGGACCCGCGCGCCCGCGTGCTGCGGGAGACCGCCCGCGAGATCGGTGCACCTCGGCTCGAGGCCGCCGAGGCGCTGGAGGAGGCGGCGCTGGCCGAGCTCAAGGCCCGCAAGCCCGACCGTGTCCTGGCCACCAACGTGGAGTTCTGGTCGGCGGTCGTGCTGGACTTCGCCGACGTGCCCTCGAACCTGTTCACGCCGCTGTTCGCGTCGGCGCGGGTGGGCGGCTGGTCGGCGCACATCCTCGAGCAGAAGCGCGAGGCGCGGCTGATCAGGCCGACCGCCAAGTACGTGGGCGAGGATCCGCGGCCGGTGTCGGAGGTCCAGGGGGACTAGGGGCGACCGTGGCGGGCGCCGAGCGCTTCGACCTGGCGGACATGCGCGTGAGCCCGACGGCCGCGCTGTTCGAGGGCGCGGGCCGCGGCGCCGGCGTCTCGGTATTCGTGACCCGGACGCCGCCGGGGAAGTGGGTCGGCCTGCACGTGCACCCCTACCCCGAGACGTTCGTGCTGCTGGAGGGCCGGGGGCGGTGGACGGTCGCCGGCCAGGCGGTCGAGCTCGGGCCCGACCAGATGGTGGTCGTGCCGCCCGACACGCCCCACGGTTTCCGCAACACCGGCGACCAGCCGCTGCTGGTGGTGTCGGTGCACGAGCGCGACACCCTCGAGCAGCGCTGGCTGGACGAGGAGCCGCTCTAGCCGGCGTCCCGCTCGCGGCGGTCGTGCTCCACGGTGCGCGCGACCTGTACGCGTGAGGAGACGCCCAGCTTCACGAACACGTTGCGCAGGTGCGACTCCACCGTCTTCTCGCTCAGGAACAGGTCGGCCGCGATCTCCTTGTTGGTCTTGCGGTCAGTCACCAGCTCCGCGATCTCCAGCTCGCGGCCCGTCAGCGACGCCATACCGGCGTCCTCCGCCGTCGCGGGGCCGCGGGTCTCGGCCCGGGCCCCGAGCTTGCGCAGCTCGCGGCGCATCAGGTCCCGCTCGCGGTGCGAGCGGCATTCGTCGAGCTCGCGCTCGGCCTCGCGCAGGACCGGCACGGCCTGGTCGCGCTCGCCCGCGGCGGCCAGCGCCCGGCCGCGGAGTGCCGTGGCGAACGCCGCTTGGAGCCGCGCGCCCGCGGCCGCGCACCGCTCGGCGGCCAGCCCGGCCTGCTCGGCCGCCTGCGCCGCCTCCCCGGCGTCCAGCAGCACCGCCGCCCGCGCCCGGTGCACCAGGCCCCGCGGCAGGTTCAGGTCCAGGGTGGCCGCCAGCTCCTCGGCCCGGCGCACGTAGCCCTCGGCCGCGTCGCGCCGGCCGCGGCTGAGCTCGGCGAGCGCCAGCGTCTCGAAGTTGTGGCAGCGCTCGACCGGGATGGCCCGGGCGAACTCCTCCCCGCCCAGCTCGGGCAGGTGGGCGAAGCCGCGGTCCAGCTCGCCGAGCTCGAACAGCGCCGACGCCAGCACCCAGCCGGGCCCGCCGCCCCCCGCCGGCATCGTGCCGCCCACCATCCGGCCGCCGACCCGGGCGCTCTCCTCGCAGGCGGCGATGACCTTGTCCAGGTTGCCGAGGTGGTAGTGCGCGAACCCCAGCTCGAAGAGCGCCCAGAACAGGTAGTGGGGGTTGTCTGAGAGCCGTGCCGACTCGACGGCCGTCTCGCACAACTCCAGCGCATCGTCGAGCCGCCCCTGCATCTCGAACGGGTAGCCCTTGACCAGCATCATCGGCACCACCACGCGGCCCTGCCCGGTGGCGCGGGCGATCGCCAGGCCCCGGTCCGCGCGCGCGATCGCGTCGTCATAGAGCTCGAGGTAGTTCTCGGCCCAGCCCAGGTAGTAGAGCGCGTCCAGCCGCGGTGCCAGCTCCGCGTCCGACAGCCGGTCGATCTGCTCCAGCGCCGTCTCGCGGTGCTCGCGTGCCGCCGGCACGGCACCGGACGCGGCCTCGCCGAGTGCCAGCGCCGAGGCGGCCGAGGCGATCAGCGGGCCGTCGCCCAGGGCGACCGCGGTGTCCAGCGCGGCTTTTCCCATGCCGAGCGTCTGCTCGAAGTCCATCTCGTACAGCCCGTCCACGGCGAGCTCGATCTGGAGCGCGGCGGCCTCCGGGGTGTCGGCGGACGGGAGCCCGTCCCAGGCGCGGGCCAGGCGGGCGTGGGCCTCGTCGTGGCGGCCCATCCAGTGCTCCACCGCCGCGCACTGCGCGATCAGCTCGATTCGCCGCTCGGTGGCGTCGGCGGGCAGCAGCTCGATGGCCTCGAGCACCGTGTCGCGGCATGCCTCGAGCTCGCCGGCCGAGCGCAGGGCGGAGGCCAGGGAGGTGCGGACCTGCGACTGGCGCTCGCGGTCGGACGCGGGCAGCAGGCGCAGCGTCGCGGCGAACCAGCGGCTGGCCGCCCCCGGCGCGCGCGCCGCCGACGCCTCGCCTGCTTCCAGCAGCAGCGCCACCGCGGCCTCGTCGCCCTGGCTGGCCGACTGCTCGATGTGGTGCGCACGCTCGGTGGCGCCGGCGCCCCGGGCCCCCAGCGCCTCCGCCGCCCGGGCGTGCGCCGCCAAGCGCCAGCCGCCGCGGGTGGATTCGTACACGGCCCGCCTGACCAGGGGGTGGCGGAAGATGAACTGGCGCGGCACCCCGGTCGCGCGCACCAGGTCGCGGTCCATCAGATCGTCCAGCGCCGCCAGCCCCTCGTCCCCGGGCAGCTCGGCCACCGCCGCGGCCAGGTCGGGTGAGAACGGCTCTCCGGCCACCGCGGCTCCGTTGAGCAGCGCCCGAGCCGACAGCGACAGCGATTCCAGCTCCTCGGCCAGCGCCGCGGCGACCGCGGCGGGCACGGCGCCGGCCGGCTCGTCGGCGCCGTCGTTGGCGTGCCGTAGCGCTCCGGGCAGCCGGCCGGCATCGCTGGCCCGCGCCAGCTGCTCCAGGTAGAACGGGTTGCCGCCCCCGTGGCGGTAGATGGCGGCCAGCGCCCCCTCGTCCAGATCGGTCAGCATCTCCGCGGCCTCGTCCTGGCTGAGCCGGCCCGGCTCGATACGGATCACGCCGGGGGCGGCCAGCGCCGCCGACAGCCGCTCGGGAGCCTGTCCGGGCCGGAACCCGAACGCCAGCAGCACCGGGGCGTCCGGCGCGCGCCGCATCAGGGCGGCCAGGAGCTCGATGGAGGCGCGGTCGCTCCAGTGCAGGTCGTCCAGCACGAGCACCACGGGCGTCTGCTCGGCCAGCAGCTCCAGCAGCGCGCGGACGGCGCGGTGCGCGCGGTAACGCTCGTCGGCCACCGTGCTGTCGCCTGCTTCCCGGCCCCGCAGTGAGGGGAAGATGCCTCCGAGCTCATCCAGCAGCGCCGCGTCCCAGTCCGCATCCTGCTCGGCCAGGTGGGAGTCCAGCGTGTTCACCCACACGCCGAAGGGCACGTCCTGCTCGAACTCTGCGGCCGTCCCGGTCAGCGCCAGGTGGCCGCGCTCGGTCGCCAGGGCGGTCAGCTCGGCCAAGAGCCGGGTCTTGCCGATGCCGGGCTCGCCCTCGAGGGCCACGCACGCCGAGGACCCCTCGCCGAGCACGCCCAGAGCGGCCTCGAGCCGCTGCAGCTCGGACTCTCGCCCGACGGTTTGAACCGAACCCAAGGCCACCCCT
>DASQLM010000397.1:0-7786 GCA_035630015.1 Thermoleophilaceae bacterium
CCCACTGCTTGCCGCCCAGCTTGGACAGCTGCGCCTCGCCGGCCTCGGCGCCCACGTAGCGGCTGATCTTGTGGATCTGGTCGCTGGGCACGAACACGCGGTCGCCGTCGCGGAACTCCAGCTCCAGGTAGTCGCGGGTGATGCCACCCACGGTCTTGGTCTCGAACTTGGTGAAGCGGGCGATGCCGTGGTCCTCGTGGACCACGGTCGCACCCGCGCGCAGGTCGGTGAACGACGCCATCGCGCCCGCGCCCGTGCGCGGCCCGCCGCCCTGCTCCGCGCGGCGCCGGCGCAGCAGCCGGTGCTCGGGGATGATGGCCAGCTTCATCGACGGCGACAGGAACCCCTCGCGCAACGCGGCGCCGGCGAAGTGCAGCCCCGGGTCGTGCGGTGCCTCATTGCCGTCCAGGAACGTGGCCTTGACCCGGTCGAGGTTGTAGGCGGCGCGCTCGGCCTCGCCGTGGCGCGCCCAGGCGATGACGGTGCGGTAGCCCGACCGGATCAGCTTCTCCAGCTCCGGCTCGGCCGCCTTCAGGGATCGTGCCGCCGTGTCGGCCGCCTGCGCGCGGAAGCTGTGCGGCTGGTCGCCGGAGATGGACGACAGCGACATCGAGGCGCGCTCGGCCAGGGCTCCCTCCAGCTGTTCGGGGTGCACGTACAGGTGGTGGGCGTCGGCGTCGTGGAAGGCGGCGGTCACGTCGTCCCAGTAGTCGCGCAGGCTCGGCGCCAGCTCCTCCTCGGCCGCCACCGCCACCAGTCCCCCGGCGGGGATCAGCGACAGCACCTCGCCGAAGCGCTCGACGGGCAGCACCTCGGCCACGTCGGGCCGCTCGCCATCCTCGGTCCCCGCCGCGATCTCGGCCAGCTCGCGGTGCTCGGGCGCCAGCTCGGCCGCGGGCTCGATGGCCACCGTGTCCACCTCCTCGAGCGAGCGCTGGGTGAAGGTGGAGAAGAACGTCAGCCGCTCGACCTCCACGTCGAACAGCTCGCACCGCACCGCCCGCTCCTCGGTGGCCGGGTACACGTCCAGGATGTCGCCGCGCAGGGCAAACTGGCCGCGCTCCTCGACCTGGTCCACGCGGTGGTAGCCGCAACCCACGAGCCGCTCGGCGGTCTCGTCCAGGTCCAGCAGCTCGCCCTTCTCGATCGCGAAGCCGTGCGGGCGCAGTTCGGGGTCGGGCACCTTCTCGGCCAGCGCCACCGCCCCGGCCACAACCACGGCGGCGCCGCGCTCGGGATCCGGCTCGGCGCGCAGCGCATCCAGCGCGGCGATCCGCAGGCCGGTCAGGTGCGGCGGCGGGGCCAGGTGCGACTCGTAGGCCACCCCCCGGGCCGGGTACAGGCGCACCGGCCGCGGGTGCAGGAACTGCTTGAGGTCGGCGGCCAGGTCGCGCGCCTGGCGGTCGTCGCCCGCGACGATCAGCGCGGGCCGGCCGGGGTCCAGGTCGGCCAGCGCCGCCAGCAGGTACGGGCGCAGGCTGGAGGACACGAACACGCGCTGGGGGGCGGTCGCGGCGGCCTCGCTCAGGGCATCGACCGCGGGGTCCTCGTGGGCGTATGTGAGCAGTTGGCGAAGCGACATGGGCACGCAGAGCGGCCGCCCGGCGGTGCCGCGCGGCCCTCGTCCGTATCGTAGTCGCGCGAATGAGCGCCCCCGTCCCGTCAGTGGCCTCCGTACCCCCGCTCCGCGAGGCACTGGAACGCGCGCGCTACTCGGCGGGCGCGCTGATGGTGGACCTGGGCGGGGACATCGACACCGACAGCGGCCGGGCCCCGCGCCAGGCGCGCGAGCTCCCCGAGAACGACCGTGCCGAGCTGGCGCGGCTGTTCCTGCTGGGGCAGCTTGTGGACACCGAGCGCCTGGCCGCCGCGCTGGCGCCGGCCACGGTCGACGACCTGGTGGACGCGCAGTGGCTGGTGCGCGACGGCGACGCGGTACGGAGCCCGCTGCGCATCACCCCGCACGAGGGCGTGCTGCTGGTGCACGACGAGCTGAAGGTCAAGCAGACCGACGCTGACGTGGTCCTGGGCCGCAGCTCGGCGGCGAACACGCTGGCCGCGCTGACACCGCGAGAGCCGGTGGGCACCGCCCTGGACGTGGGCACCGGCTGCGGGATCCAGGCACTGCTGGCGGCGGGGCACGCCGACCGCGTTGTTGCGGTAGACGTGAACCAGCGGGCCCTGGACCTGACCGCGCTTGGCGCGGCCCTGTCGGGGATCGACAACGTGGAGCTGCTTCTGGGCAGCTGGTTCGAGCCGGTCGAGGGCGAGCAGTTCGACCTGATCGTGAGCAACCCGCCGTTCGTGATCTCGCCCGAGAACGACTTCGTCTACCGCGACGGCAGCGGGGGCCGCGACGAGGTCTCGCAGCTGGTGGTCACCGAGGCCGCCCGCCACCTCGCGCCCGGGGGCGTGGCGGAGATCCTGGTCAACTGGGTGGAGGACCCGTTTTCGTCGTGGATCGCCCCGCTGCAGCGGTGGCTCGACGGCGCCGGCGTGGACGCGCTGGTGCTGCACCACCTGAGCGAGCAGCCGGTGGGCTACGCCGCCAAGTGGAACATGCACCTGCACGGCGACCCGGACGAGCACGGCCGGGTGCTGGACCGGTGGACGGCACACTTCGAGTCCGAGGGCATCCTGACGATCGCCACCGGGGCCATCACGCTCCGCCGCAGCGGCCAGGATCCGGTGCTGTTCACCGGGCTGTCGATGGAGTCCGCCCCCGGCGGGCGCGCGGGCCGCCACACGGTGCGCCTGCTGGACGCCGCCCGCTGGCTGGACACCGTGACCGACGAGGAGCTGATGGCCACCGAGATGGCGCTGGTGGACGACCACCGCCTGGTCAGCGAGCGGGTGCACTACGAGGGTGAGTACGGCGAGGACGAGGTGCGCATCATGCTGGCCGACAACGCGGGCGTGAACGGCGAGCTGGGTGCGGCCGCCGCCGCGGTGCTGATCGGCGTGGAGGGTGGCTCCACGCCCGCCGACGCGGTGCCCGGCCTGGCGGCCGCGATCCCCGAGATGCACACCGCCGACGCGGAGCACCTGGTGGTGGCCACGGTGCGCGACCTGGTCAGCCGGGGACTGCTGGTGCGCCGATGAGCCGCTCCACCTCGTCCGCCGCCGCGTCCACGAGCGCCCGGACCTCGGCCGCGGGCTCGCTGAAGCGCCCCAGCACGTAGGCCGAGACGATCTCGGGGTCGGTGGTGTCGGGGCGGCCGACGCCGACCCGCACGCGGCGGAAGTCGGGGCTACCGAGCCCGCGCTTGAGCGACTTCAGGCCGTTGTGGCCCGCCAGCCCGCCGCCGAGGCGCGCCTCGATGCGGCCGAACGGCAGGTCGATCTCGTCGTGCACCGCCACCACCCGGTCCAGGTCCAGGCCCAGCGAGCCGCGCGCCGGACCCACGGAGTCGCCGGCCTCGTTCATGAAGGTCAGCGGCGCCAGCAGGCCGACCTTGGGGCCGCCCGGGCCGGTGCGGCCCTCGGCGTACTGGCCCGCCCACTTGCGCTTTGGCCGCGACAGCTGCCAGCGCTCCATCAGCGCGGCGATCACGTCGAAGCCCACGTTGTGGCGGGTGCGCTCGTACTTGGGCCCGGGGTTGCCGAGCCCGGCGATCAGCCAGTCGACGCGGCCGCCGGCCTCTGCCATCGGGAGCTACTCGTCGCCGGAGTCGCCGGAGTCCTCGCCGGACTCCTCGGACGCGTCGCCCTCGGCGGCCTCGCCCTCGACGGGCTCGCCGTCCTCGCCAACCAGCTCCGTCTCCTCCTCGACCTCCTCGGGCTCCTCCTCGACGGTCGGCAGGATGACCGTGGCCACCACGGTCTCCTCGATGTCGTCCAGGAACTCGACGCCCTCGGGGGCGGGGACGGAGGCCAGCGTCAGCGTGTCGCCCATGTCCATGGCGGACACGTCGACCACGATCACGTCGGGGATGTCGGTGGGCAGCGCCTCGATGTTCAGCTCGCGCGTGGCCAGGTCCAGCACGCCGCCCTCCTTGACACCGGGGGCGTCGTCGATGCCCTCCAGCTCCAGGCTCACGGTGGCGTGGATCTTCTCCTTGAGGTTGACCTCGAGGAAGTCGACGTGCATCACGTCGCCGCGGACCGGGTGGTCCTGGCGGTCCTTGAGGATCGCCGGCACGGACTTGTCACCGCCGATCTTGATGTCGAACAACGCCGCGCCCTCGGCGAGCAGGCGGCGCAGCTCGATGGCGCCCACCTTGAGGGAGACGGGGTCGGGATGGCTGGCGCCGTAGAGCACGCCGGGCACCTGGCCGCCACGGCGCAGGCGGCGGACCTCGCGGGATCCGCGCTCGGAGCGCTCCTCGACGGTCAGTGAAGGTCGGTCAGCCATAGCGACCGGCGAGTGTAGCGGTCGGGCCCCGCCCGTAGAGTCCGGCCATGGGCCTGTTCTCCGACCGCTCGGTCCCCACGACGCCGGGCCGGGCCCGGGTCGCGCCGGCGTCGGCCACCACCGCCGGCCGCAGCGAAGAGGACAACGTGAACAACTTCAGCGCGAACGGGGCCTCGCGCTGCAAGATTGAGCTCGAGCCGCTGACCGCGGACGGCCGGGGCGACCCACAGCGGCTCGACGCGCGCCTGCCCAACTGGCTGCGCGTGGTCCTGTTCTCGGCGGGCACCACCCGCGACGTCGCGTCGTCGCTGCCGGCCGAGATCGAGGTGCCCGTGCGGATGGAGTCCGGGACGTCGCGGATCGCCTCGCTGGACGTTGAGGCCGCCGCCGCGGAGCTGGCGCGCTACCGCGCCGTCGGCCGCCGCGAGTGGCTGGAGACCGAGGCCCCGCTGGCGCCGGTCCGCGGCGCGATGAAGTTGCCGGGCGCCGCGCTGCGCGGCGGCAAGGACCTGCTGGACACCTGGCGCGACGCGGCCAGGCGCCGTTAGAAGAGCTGGTTCTCGCCCTGGAAGATCTCGGACACGGAGTCGTCCGTGAAGATCCGGCGCACGCTGTCGGTGAGGATGTCGGCGGTGGTCAGCACCTTGATGTGCTCGGGCGCGCCCTCGGCCAGCGGGATGGTGTCGGTCACCGTGATGCTGGCCAGCGGTGACTTGCCCAGCGTCTCGAACGCGCGGCCCGAGAAGACGCCGTGGGTGGCGATGGCGTGGACCTCGGAAGCCCCCTCGTCCAGGACCGTCTGCGCGGCGGCGCTGAGGGTGCCGCCGGTGTCGATGATGTCGTCCACGATCACGGCCCGCTTGCCCTTGACGTCGCCGATCACGTACCCGATCTCGGCCACCTGGTGGGCGGGGCGCTCCTTCTCGAGCAGCGCGTACGGGGCGCCCACCTTCTGGGCGAACTTGCGCACCAGCTTCACGCGCCCCGCGTCGGGCGCGAGGACGACCAGGTCGTCGCCGCCCAGCTGGTCCTGCACGTACTGGGTCAGGATGGGCATGGCCGTCATGTGGTCGACGGGCTTGGAGAAAAAGCCCTGCACCTGTCCGGCGTGCAGGTCCATGGTGACCACCCGGTCCACGCCGGCGGTCTCCAGGAGCTCGGCGGCCAGGCGGGCGGTGATGGGCTCGCGCGGCGCGGACTTCTTGTCCTGGCGTGAGTAGCCGTACCAGGGGGTCACGGCGATGATCCGGTGGGCGGAGGCGTGCTTGGCCGCATGGGCCATGACCAGCAGCTCCATGAGCGCGTCGTTGACCGTCAGGCCCTCGCGCTCGGAGCCGCAGGTGGACTGGACGATGAACAGGTCGGCGCCGCGGATGGAGTCGGCGTATCGGCAGTAGACCTCGCCGTCGGAGAACGTCTTGAGGCCGGCGTCGGTGAGCCCGACGCCCAGCCGCTGTGCGATCCGGGCGCCCAGGTCGAGGCTGGCGCGGCCGGAGGCGATCATCAGCCGCTTGTCGTAGTCGGCCGGGATGAACGAGCCCGGGGCCGGCGCCGACTGGATGTCCAAGCTGCTCAACTGGGCTCCTTCTTGCGGTTCGCGAATCCCTCGATGTTGGTCTGCTTGGAGCGGGCCATCCCCAGGGCATCCTCGGGGACATCCTCCGTGATGACCGACCCGGCGCCAGTGTACGCCCCGTCCCCGATGTCCACGGGAGCGACGAAGGCGGTGTCCACGCCCGTGCGCACGCCGTCGCCGATGGTGGTCCGGTGCTTGTTCTTGCCGTCGTAGTTCGCGGTGATGTTGCCGGCGCCGATGTTGCTCTTCTCGCCGATGTCGGCGTCGCCGATGTAGGACAGGTGCGGCACCTTCGTGCCGGCGCCGATCTCGGAGTTCTTGACCTCCACGAACGTGCCGATCTTGGCCCCCGGGCCGATGTGCGCGCCGGGACGCAGGTAGGCGAACGGGCCGACGCTGGCGCCCTGCTCGACGCGCGCCTCGACAAGGTAGGAGTGCGGCACGCTCACGCCGTCGGCCAGCACCGAGTCGGTGATGGTGGTCGCCGGGCCGACCACGCAGCCCGAGCCGATCGCGGTGTCGCCGCGCAGCGTGGTGGCGGAGGCGATCGTGGTGTCCGGGCCGATGGTCACGCCCGCGTCGATGCAGATGGACTCGGGAGCCAGGAAGGTGACGCCGGACTGGGCGTGGGCGGCCAGGATCTGGCGCTGGGCCAGGGCCTCGACCTCGAGCAGCCCGGCGCGGTCGTTCACGCCCATGGCGCTGCGCACGTCGTCGGTCACGTGCGAGACCACGGCCAGGCCCTTGTCCCGCAGCACGGGCAGCGCGCCCGGGAGGTAGATCTCGCCGTGCTCGGTGCCCACCTGATCGAGCGCGGCGAACAGCTCCGAGGCGTCGAAGGCGTACGTGCCGATGTTGATCTCCCGGATGGCCAGCTCCTCCGGCGGGACGCCGTCGGCGTGCTTGGTCTCCACGATCCGCTCGACCGAGCCGTCGGGCGCGCGCACGATCCGTCCGTAGCCGGTGGGGTCCAGGTGCTCGGTGGTCAGCAGGGTCGCCGCGGCGCCGCGCTCGCGGTGGGTGGCCACCAGCTGGCCGACCAGCTCGGCCGACTGGAGCGGCACGTCGCCCGAGAGCACCACCACCGTGCCGCCGTCGACCGCGTCGCGGGCGGCCAGCACGGCCGCGCCGGTGCCCTCCCCCTCACGCTGCTCGGCCACGTCGACGCCGTCGGGGAGTCCCTCGGCCACGCCGTCGCCGGGGCGGGTGATGGCCACCACGCGGTCGGCGCCGGCCGCGCGGGCGGCATCGACCACCCACTCCACCATCGGCTTGCCGCAGACGGGGTGCAGGACCTTGGGCAGCGAGGAGCGCATGCGGGTGCCCTTGCCCGCCGCCATGATCAGGACGGTCAGCTGGTCGCTCATGGTCTCAGGCTGGTTCGTGGCAGACGGCTTCGATGTTGTTGCCGTCCAGATCGAGTACGAACGCGCCGTAGTAGTGCGGGTGGTAGATGGCGCGCACGCCGGGGCCGCCGTTGTCGGTTCCCCCCGCCGCCATCGCCTCCTTGTGGAACTCGTCGACGATCTCGCGCGAGCCCGCGGAGAAGGCCACGTGGGCGCTGGTGGTTGGCTCGGCGCGGGTGCCGATCCAGAAAAACGGCTTGCCCTGGTCGGGGAAGCCGAAGCCACCGATGAGCTCGGCCGGCTCCATCAGCAGCCGCATGCCCAGGGTGGCCAGCACCGGCTCGTAGAAGCCCTTGCTGCGGTTGTAGTCGGACACCTCGATGCCCACGTGGTCGATCATCGGGTGACAGGCTACGCCGTATCCTGCGGGCCGACACCATGGGGGGTCGTCTAACGGCAAGACACCGGGTTTTGGTCCCGGCAATGGAGGTTCGATTCCTCCCCCCCCAG
>DASQLM010000398.1:0-6901 GCA_035630015.1 Thermoleophilaceae bacterium
CGATTGAGCAAGAGATCGAGGACCTCGAGATCACGCGGGAGATCCCGCACATCGAGTACGAGATCGGTGATCACGTGGTCTACCCCCACCACGGGGCGGGCAAGGTCCTCAAGAAGGAGCAGAAGGAGGTGCTGGGTGAGAAGCGGGAGTACCTCACCATCAAGATCCTCCACAACGACATGACCGTGATGGTCCCGTGTGAGAACGCGGGTCGTGCCGGACTGCGCCGTGTGATCGGCGAAGAGGCAGTGAACAAGGTGCTCGGGGTCCTCCGCGACGAGGTGTCCGACATGCCCAAGAACTGGAACCGCCGCTTCAAGCACAACCGGGAGAAGATCAAGACCGGCGACGTGTACGAGCTGGCCGAGGTGGTCCGCAACCTGGCCATCCGCGAGAACGAGAAGGGCCTTTCGACGGGCGAGAAGCAGATGTACACCCGCTCGAAGAAGATCCTGGCGTCCGAGCTGATGTACGCCCTCGAGATGGAAGAGGACGACGCCGAGGAGCACCTCGACTCGATCATCGACGACGCGCACGCCGGCCGAGTGGCCGCCGCTGCCGGCTGATCGAACCGAAATGACCCTCGTGGGAATCGTTCCCGCGGGCGGAAGCGGCGAACGCCTTGGCGCCCAGCGGCCCAAGGCGTTCGTCGTTCTGGCCGGCCGCGCGATGCTCGAGTGGAGTGTCGAGGTGCTTCAGGGCGTGTGCGATCGGGTGATCGTGGCTGTGCCGGCGTCAGCTTCAGCATCAGCAACGGCCGAGAGCGTGGTCGGCGGATCGTCGCGGTCGAAGTCCGTGCGGAACGCGGTGCACGCGGCGCCCGAGGCCTCGGTCTACGTGATCCACGATGCGGCGCGGCCGCTCGTCACCGAGGAGCTGGTGCGGCGCTGCGTGGAGGCGCTGGGTGAGGGGGTCGACGGCGCCATCGCCGCGGCCCCGGTGGCCGACACCATCAAACAGGCCGACGGCCGGGGGCGGGTGGTCTCCACGCTCGAGCGCTCGTCGCTGTGGGCGGTCCAGACGCCGCAGGTGTTCCGGGCCGATGCGCTGCGCACGGCACTGGACGCCGACGCGGCCACCCTGGCCGCCGCGACCGACGACGCGTCGCTGGTCGAGGCCGGCGGCGGCCGCGTGGACGTGGTCGAGTCGCGCGACGAGAACTTCAAGGTGACCACCGCGCTGGACCTGCGGATGGCGGAGGCGGTGCTGGGCGAGCGATGCTGACCGACTACCACGTGCACCTGCGCCCCGACGAGTACGAGGCCACGCCGGAGCGCTACTTCACCGCCGAGAACGCCGAGCGCTACCGCTCGGCCGCGGCCGAGTGCGGCATCGGCGAGCTTGGGGTGTCCGAGCACATCCACCGCTTCACCGCCGCGCTGGACGTCTGGCGGCACGAGTGGTGGAAGCGCAACGCCAAGGACGACATCGACGAGTACGTGGCCTTCCTGCGCGAGCAGGACCTGCGCGTGGGCATCGAGGCCGACCTCGTCCGCGGGCGCGAGGAGCAGACGGCCGAGCTGCTCGACGCGCGCGAGTGGGACTACGTTGTCGGCTCGGTCCACTTCCTCCAGGATCAGGCGGTGGACATGCGCGAGAGCGAGTGGGACATCTGGGAGTCGGCCGACCCCGAGGCGGTCTGGACGCGCTACTTCCAGACGCTGGGCCACGCGGCGTCCACCGGGCTGTTCGACATCCTGGCCCACCCCGACCTGGTCAAGGTCTGGGGCCGGCGCGCGCCGCGGCCCGACGGCGACCTGCGCCGCTTCTACGAGCTCGCGATGCCCGGGATCGAGGCGGCGGACGTGGCCATCGAGGTGTCCACGGCCGGCCTGCGCAAGCCGGTTGGGGAAATCTATCCCGACGCCGAGTTCCTGCGCATGTGCCTGGACCTGGGCAAGCCGGTGGCGCTGTCCAGCGACGCCCACGTGCCCGAGGACCTCGGCCACGGCTACGACCAGGCCGTCACGCTCCTGCGCGAGCAGGGTGTGACCGAGCTGGCCACCTTCTCCGGCCGCGAGCGCACCATGGAGCCGCTGTCGTGAGCACGCGCACGGGCACGGGCTACGACTCGCACCGCCTGGACGCCGGGCGGCCGCTGATCCTGGGCGGGGTGCGGATCCCGGATGCCGCGCGCGGTCTGACCGGGCACTCCGACGCCGACGTCCTGACCCACGCGGTGATCGACGCGCTGCTGGGCGCGGCCGGCCTCGGCGACATCGGCCACCACTTCCCCGACACCGACGATCGCTTCAAGGACGCCGACTCGCTCGCCCTGCTCGCCGAGACGCGCAACCTCCTGTCGGGCGCGAGCCTGAAGCCGGTGCACGTGGACGCCACGGTCATCGCCGAGGCGCCGAAGCTGGGCCCGTACCGCGATGCCATGGCCGAGGCCCTGGCCGGAGCCCTGGGCGTGGCGGCGACGGCGGTGAACGTGAAGTTCACCACCAACGAGGGCATGGGCTTCCTGGGCCGCGGTGAGGGCATGGCCGCGATGGCCGTGGCCAACCTCGAAGCCGCCTGACCCGCCCGCCCATGGCCCCCGGCCAGCGCCCTCCCTGGTGGTACTTCGTGCTGGCCCTGGTCGTGGTGCCCGCGCTGTGGCCCTTCGCCACCGCGGTGCTGGCCACGATCTTCACCTACGGCCCCGCGGGCGCGTGGCTCGCGGGCTTCCTTGCCGCCGGCGCGGGCATCGCCACGCTGGTGTCGGTGGGCCGCGCCCGGGAGCTGGACCGCCGCTGGGTGGCCGCCGCGGTCCTGGCCGCCATCGTGGCCACGGCCGCCTGGACCACTGCCGTGGTACTGATCTTTGTGGCGGTCGAGTGCGGCGCCGACCCCTGCTTCAACTGACCCGACCGATTAGGCTCGGCCGGTGCCCGAGCAGACCGAACGCCCCGCCGCCCAGTCCACCGACGTCGCCTTCGCAGGAGCCGCCCGCCAGGCCGAGCTGATCGCCGCGGGCGAGCTGAGCTCCCGCGAGCTGGTCGAGCTGTACCTGGGCCGGATCGAGCGGATCGACCCCCAGGTCAACGCCTTCCGCACGGTCATGGCCGAGCGCGCCCTGACCGAGGCCGACCAGGCCGACCGGCGCCGGGCCGGCGGCGACGAGCGGCCGCTGCTCGGCGTGCCGGTGGCCATAAAGGACACCACCGACGTTGCCGGCGAGCTGAGCACCCAGGGCACCGCCGCCCACGGCGGCCCGGCCGCCGAGGACGCCGAGCTGGTCCGGCGCCTGCGCGCGTCCGGCGCGGTGATCATCGGCAAGACCAACCTCCCCGAGCTGGCGATCACGGGCACGACCGAGTCGCCCAACTGGGGCGTGACGCGCAACCCCTGGGACCTCGACCGCACCCCCGGCGGCTCCAGCGGCGGCTCCGGGGCGGCCGTGGCCGCGGGCCTGGTGGGCATCGCCCACGCCACCGACGGCGCCGGCTCCATCCGCATCCCGGCCGCCTGCTGCGGCCTGTTCGGGCTCAAGCCCCAGCGCGACCGCGTGTCGCTGGCCCCCGACAGCCAGCACTGGTACGGGATGAGCGTGGCCGGGGCCGTCACGCGCACCGTGCTCGACAACGCCATCTACCTCGACGTGGTCAGCTCGGACACCGGGGACCGGCCGTTCGCCGAGTCGGCGCGGACCCCGCCCGGGAACCTGCGCGTGGCGGTCTCGACCCGGTTCCCGCTGCCCAACCCGGGCCTGAAGGTGGCCCCGGAGGTGCGCGGCGCGCTGGACGCCACGGCCGGCGTGTTGCGCTCGCTGGGCCATGCGGTCGACCAGCGCGACCCCGACTACGGGCTGATCGCCAACGTGTTCCTGCCGCGCTACCTCAAGGGCATCCAGGCCGAGGCCGCCACCGTGCCACGGCCGGACCGCCTCCAGCGCCGCACCCGCGGCTTCGTGGCGCTGGGCCGGGCGGTGCCGCGGGCGTTGCTGGAGCGCGCGATGCGCGAGGAGGCCGAGCGCGCGGCCCAGGTCAACCGCATCTTCGACGACCACGACGTGCTGATGACGCCGGTGTCCACCCGCCCGCCGGTCGGCGCACAGGAGTGGGAGGGCAAGAGCGCGCTGAGGACCGTGTACGAGATGGGCCGCGTCTACCCCTACACCGGCATCTGGAATGCCACGGGGCAGCCGGCCGCCACCGTGCCCGCGGGCTTCACCGAGGACGGGCTGCCGCTGGCCGTGCAGCTGGTGGGCCGCCCCGGAGACGAGCACACGCTGCTGTCGCTGGCCGCCCAGATCGAGGCCGAGCGCCCGTGGGCGGGCCGCCGGCCCCCGGTCTGACCTAGCCTCCCGGTGGTGCCTCGCCAGATCCGGATCCAGGACACGCTCTCGGGCGAGCTGCGGCCGCTGCAGCCGCGCGAGCCGGGCAAGGTGGGCATCTACGCGTGCGGGCCCACCGTCTACGCGCGCGTGCACGTGGGCAACGCCCGCCCGTTCGTGGTCTTCGCCCTGCTCAAGCGGTTCCTCCAGCACGAGGGCCTGGACGTGACGCTGGTGGAGAACGTCACCGACGTGAACGACAAGATCTACGACGCCGCCGGCGAGGCGGGCAGACCGAGCCAGGACCTGGCCGACGAGATGACCGCCCACTACGTTGACGACACGTCGCGGCTGGGGCTGGGCCGTCCCGACCACGAGCCGAAGGCGGCCGCCACGGTGGAGGCCATCGTCGCGCTGATCGCCGACCTGATCGAGGGCGGCCACGCCTACGAGGCCGGCGGCGACGTGTACTTCCGCGTCGAGAGCTTCCCCGACTACGGCAAGCTGTCCAACCGCCCGCCGCTGGAGATGCGCCAGGGCGAGGGCGACGATGCCGCCCAGCTCAAGGAGAGCCCGCGCGACTTCGCGCTGTGGAAGGCGCACAAGGAGGGCGAGGACACCAGCTGGCCCGCGCCCTGGGGCGAGGGGCGGCCCGGCTGGCACATCGAGTGCTCGGCCATGGCGGAGCAGCTGCTGGGCACCGACTTCGAGATCCACGGGGGCGGCTCGGACCTGGTGTTCCCCCACCACGAGAACGAGATCGCCCAGACCGAGGCCGCCCGCGGCGAGCCGCTGGCCCGGATCTGGATGCACAACGGCATGCTCCAGCTGGGCGACGGCGGCGAGAAGATGGCCAAGTCGGTGGGCAACATCCACCTGCTGCACGCCGCGCTCGACGAGTTCGGTCGCGACGCCCTGATCGCCTACTTCACCAGCGGGCACTACCGCCAGCCGATCGGGTACTCCGCCGACGCGCTCGCGGAGGCCCAGCGGTCGGTCGAGCGGCTGCGCGAGCTGGGCCGGCGGCTGCACCCCGACGCTCCCGCCCCGGAGGCGCTGGAGGGCTACGCAGAGCGGTTCTTCGACCACCTGGCCGACGACTTCAACACGCCCGCCGCCCGCGCCGTGCTGTTCGAGTGGGTGGGCGAGGCCAACCGGCGCCTGGACGCGGGGGAGACCCTGGGCGTGGGCGCGCTGGCCGGCATGCTGCGCGTGCTGGGCCTGGAGAACCTGCTGGAGCCCGACACCGGCGAGGCGCCGGACGCGGACGCCGAGCGGATGCTGGCCGAGCGCGAGCAGGCACGCGCCGAGCGCGACTTCGCCCGCGCCGACGAGCTGCGCGACCAGCTGGCCGCCGCGGGCTGGGTGGTGCGCGACACCCCCGAGGGCGCGCGGCTCGTGCGCGGTTGATCCTTTACGGGCGCAACCCGGTGCGTGAGGCGCTGCGCGGCAGCCGCCGCGGCGTCCAGCGGGTGTGGGCCACCGAGGCCGCGCAGCGGTCCGAGGACTGGCTGGCCGAGGCGGCTGAGCTGCACACCGCCGACGCCGCCTGGATCGAGGAGCGCGCCGGCAGCGCCGATCACCAGGGGATCTGCGCGGAGGCCAACGGCTATCCCTACGCCGACCCCGCGACCCTGCTGGCCGGCGAGCAGGCGCTGGTGCTGGCCCTCGACGAGGTACAGGACCCGCACAACCTCGGCGCCGTCTGCCGTGTGGCGGAGTCGGCGGGCGCCTCGGGCGTGGTCATCCCCGAGCGCCGGGCGGCGGAGGTCACCGCGGCGGCGGCCAAGGCCTCAGCGGGCGCCGTCGAGCACCTGGCGGTGGCCCGGGTGCGCAACCTGGCCGACTGGCTGGCCGCCGCAAAGGACACGGGGGCGTGGGTCTACGGCGCCGCGGCCGGCCCGGACGCGGTTCCGTACGACCAGCCCGACTACCACGGCCGTGTGGTGCTGGTGCTGGGCTCGGAGGGCAAGGGCCTGCGGCCGCGGGTGGCGGCGGCGTGCGACCAGATGATCGCTCTGCCCCAGCGCGGGAGGGTGGGATCGCTGAACGTGAGCACCGCGGCGGCGGCGCTGGTGTACGGGATCTTGCAATTGCGCACCTAGGACCTTGACAAGGGTCCATAACTCTCAGATACTCCGGCACATAAGGCTGGACTGGAGGTTGAGACCGAGGGGTCGAGACCCAACCAGAACGGCGTGAACGCGGCGCCAGGGGAGGTAACGCGTCACATGGCTTCAGGGCCCCGAGGGAGGGGTCTGGAAGGAGCATCGTGGCTGCACTCACCTCGGTTGCAAGCGTCGGGTCACCGGCGGCATCGCGTACGAAGGCTTACTCTCAACCTGAGCTCGAGGATACGTACCTCATCGCGCTCGCCAAGCAGGGCAGGGCCGACGCCTACAACACGATCCTGAAGCGCTACCACGGGTTCGTACGGCTGAAGGCCAGCTCGTACTTCCTGATCGGCGGGGACGCCGACGACCTGATCCAGGAGGGCCTGGTCGGGCTCTACAAGGCCATTCGCGACTACCGCAGCGACCGTGAGTCCAGCTTCCGCAACTTCGCGGAGCTGTGCATCACCCGGCAGATCATCACGGCGGTGAAGACGTCCACCCGCAACAAGCACACGCCGCTGAACGA
>DASQLM010000399.1:0-2513 GCA_035630015.1 Thermoleophilaceae bacterium
AGCGCCTCGTTCTCCTTGCGCTGCAACTCGGCCTCGTCGGCCCCGTGCGCGCGCTTGAGCTCCAGGTGCTGCCGGATGGCGTCGTCGAGAACACCCATCGGGGCGGAAGCCTAATAGATCCGTCCGAAGGTTCCGACCACGGGCAGGTTCACGCCCACGCCCCATCGGGCACTCCTCAGGTGAGGAGAGAGCGAAGGAGGAGCAATGCCTGACAACCGCGGCGTGGCCTACATCGGTGCCGGGAAGGTCGAGGTCCAGAACATCGACTTTCCCGAGCTGGAGTTGAAGGACGGCCCCGGCGTCCACCCCGACAACGTGGGCCGCAAGACGCCACACGGGGCGATCCTGAAGATCGTCTCGACCAACATCTGCGGATCGGACCAGCACATGGTCCGCGGCCGCACCACCGCCCCCGAGAACCTGATCCTGGGGCACGAGATCACCGGCGAGGTCATCGAGACCGGCCCCGGCGTGGAGTTCATCAAGGAGGGCGACCTGGTCTCGGTTCCCTTCAACATCGCCTGCGGGCGCTGCCGGATGTGCAAGGACGGCCACACCGGCGTCTGCCTGAACACCAACCCCGACCGCCCCGGTTCGGCCTACGGGTACGTGGACATGGGCGGCTGGGTGGGCGGCCAGGCCGAGTACGTGATGGTCCCGTACGCGGACTGGAACCTGCTCACGTTCCCGGACAAGGACCAGGCCCTGGAGAAGATCCTTGACCTGACGATGCTGTCGGACATCTTCCCCACCGGCTACCACGGCTGCGTGACGGCCGGGGTGACCACGGGGTCGACGGTCTACATCGCCGGCGCGGGCCCCGTGGGCCTGGCCGCGGCGCACTCGGCGCAGCTGCTGGGCGCGGCCGTCGTGATCGTGGGCGACATGCAGACCCAGCGCCTGGACCAGGCGAAGGCGTTCGGCTGCGAGGTGGTGGACCTGAACAAGGCCACGCCCGAGGAGGGCATCGAGCAGATCCTCGGCATACCCGAGGTGGACTGCGGCGTGGACTGCGTGGGCTTCGAGGCCCGCGGCCACGGCGAGGGCGCCGGGGAGGCGCCGGCGACGGTGCTGAACTCGCTGATGAGCGTGACCCGCGCGGCGGGCCGGCTGGGCATACCGGGTCTGTACGTGACCGGCGATCCGGGCGCGGTGGACGACGCCGCGAAGGAGGGCGCGCTGTCGATCGCGATCGGCGTGGGCTGGGCCAAGTCGCTGTCGTTCACGACGGGCCAGTGCCCGGTGATGCGCTACCACCGCCAGTTGATGAACTCGATCCTGCACGGCAAGGCCGAGATCGCGAAGGCGGTGAACGCCACCGTGATCACCCTCGACGAGGCCCCGAAGGGCTACGAGGACTTCGACAAGGGTGCGGCCGAGAAGTTCGTGCTCGATCCCCACGGCATGGTGGCCGCCTAGGGCGGGCGAACGGCGATCAGCTCCGCCATCCGGCGGGGCGCTGCGGCCTCGAAGCCCAGGAACAGCTCGGGCTCGATGAGCTCGAGCTCCATGACCTCGGGGCCGCTGTCGCCGTCGACCAGGTCCACGCGCGCGTAGAGCAGCTCGGGGGCGGGAGCCGCCGCCAGGGCCGTGGCCGCCGCGGCCAGCTCGGCGCCGGTCGGGCGGTGCGCCCGGTAGCGCCCGCCGTACATCTCCTGCACGCGGTAGTCGCCCGCGGCGGGCACCTTGTCCACCGCGTGCGAGAACTCGCCGCCGAAGAAGATGAGCGAGCGCTCGCCGCGCTCGGCCACGGACGCCACGTAGGGCTGGACGAGCGCGTCGCCGGCGGCCACCAGCTCCGCCAGGTGCGCCGCGGCCGCGGGGTCGCCGGCCTCGAACCGCCCCGCCCCGCGTGAGCCGCTGGAGACGGCCGGCTTGACCACCAGCGCGGCGGCCGCCTCGCCGGCCTCCAGCTCGGCGCCGCCTCCGGCCGGCACGAGGCGGGTGGGCACCACCGGGACCCCCGCGTCCGCGAGCTCCACCAGGTAGCCCTTGTGGCTGTTCCAGGCCAGCACCTCGGGCGGGTTGAGCACCGGCACGGCGATCGCCCGGCAGATGCCAAGGAACTCCTCGCACCGGTAGATGTAGTCCCAGGGGGTCCGCACCACCACCAGGTCGGCCTCGCGGCCCGCCCCGGGGGCGGTCCAGGGCAGCACGCGCGGGGCCATCCCCAGCCGCTCCAGCTCCGCGGTGAGCAGATGGGTCTCGGGGTCGGGCTTGGGCATCGCCTCGCCCGTGAGCAGGTGGACGACGCTCATGTGCCCGCCAGGCGCACCAGCCCGGCGGTGCCCTCCTCGACGCCGTCGGCCATGGCCTGCAGGTCGTCGACGATCGCGGGGTCGGCGCAGAAGCCGAAGCACAGCGTGTCGGCCATGGACACGGCCGAGATGCGCAGCGCATGGCGCTCGCCGATCTCCGCGATGGAGTGCAGCGACTCCACCGGCGCCCCCAGAACGCTCACGGGCGTGCGCGGGCCGGGCACGTTGGAGACGTTGACGGCGAAGTGGCGTGGG
>DASQLM010000400.1:0-4473 GCA_035630015.1 Thermoleophilaceae bacterium
GACGCCCGCGCCCGCGCGCTGCAGCTGCCCGCCTGGAACGAGGCGCTGGGCCTGCCCCGGCCCTGGGACCAGCAGTGGTCGCTGCGCATCCAGCAGATCCTGGCCGAGGAGACCGACCTGCTCGAGTACCCCGACATCTTCGAGGGCTCGAAGGTCATGGACGGGCTGGTGGCCGAGCTGGTGGAGGAGGCCAAGGCCGAGATGCACGTCGTCGAGGAGCGCGGCGGCGCCGTGGAGGCCGTGCCGTACATGAAGACCCGCCTGGTGGAGTCCCACCGTGAGCGCGTGGGCCGGATCGAGCGCGGCGAGCAGAAGGTGATCGGCCAGAACGTGTTCACCGAGCACGAGCCCTCCCCGCTCCAGGAGGGCGAGGACGGCGGCATCATGACCGTCGACCCCAACGTCGAGCAGGGTCAGATCGACGCCGTGCGCGCCTGGCGCTCCGAGCGCGACCAGGCCGCCGTCGACTCCGCACTCGAGGAGCTGCGCGCCGCCGCCTCCTCGGACACCAACGTCATGCCCGCCACCCTGGCCGCCGCCAAGGCGGGCGCCACCACCGGCGAGTGGGCCGGCGCGCTGCGCGACGTGTTCGGCGAGTACCGCGCCCCAACCGGCGTCGCCGACGCCTCGGCCGCCGCGGGCGGCGACGACGCGCTCGACGGCCTGCGCGAGCGCGTCGAGGCCGTGTCCGAGCAGCTGGGCCGCCGGCTGAAGATCCTGGTGGGCAAGCCCGGTTTGGACGGCCACTCCAACGGCGCCGAGCAGATCGCCATCCGCGCCCGCGACGCGGGCATGGACGTGGTCTACGAGGGCATCCGCCTGACCCCGGCCCGGATCGCGGCCGCCGCCGTCCAGGAGGGCGTGCACGTGGTCGGCCTGTCGATCCTCTCCGGCTCCCACGCCGAGCTGATCCCGACCGTGCTGGACGAGCTGAAGGCCGCGGGCGTCGACGTGCCCGTCGTGGTCGGCGGCATCATCCCGGTGGCCGACGAGAAGGCGCTGCTGGACGCCGGCGTGGCCCGCGTCTACACGCCCAAGGACTTCGAGGTCTCCCGGATCATGGGCGACATCGTGGACCTGGTCGCCGAGCGCAACGCCGCCGAGCCCACACCGGCGTAGGCCGGCGGGGCCTACGGGTCCCGGGTGTCGCCCTTGGCCCGTCGCGCCTCACGCTGAACGCGTGAGTACGAGCGGCCTTGCTGCTCGCGCTCGCGAGCGGCGGCACGGCGGTCGTCGACCCACTGCTGTTCGCGGGCGAGCTTGCGCCAGGCCTCGATCCGCCCGGGATCGACGTTGTCGCGTACGGCGCAGCCCGGCTCGGTCTCGTGCCGGCAGTCGCTGAACCGGCAGTTCGCGGCCAACTCATCGATATCCGAGTGGGTCTCGCCTGCGCCGTCCCAGAGCCCGACCTCGCGCACACCTGGCGTGTCCAGCAGCAGGGCCCCGCCGGGCAGCGGGATCAGGTCGCGGGTGACGGTCGTGTGACGGCCGCGGCCGTCGCCGGCGCGGACCTCACCCGTCGCCTGGCGCTGCTCGCCCAGCAGTGCGTTGACCAGCGTCGACTTCCCGGCGCCCGAGGGACCGAGCAACACCGCCGTGCTGCCCGGCGACAGCAGCGTCCGCAGCACGGCGACGCCGTCGCCGCTCTTGGCGCTGACGGCCACGGCATCGGCGATCCCCAGCTCGCGCGCCATGCCCGCTGCCGTGCGATCCGCATCGGGATCGAGGTCGGCCTTGGTGAACACCAGCGCCACCGGCACGTCATCGGCCCGCGCGAGCGCCGCCAGACGCTCGAGCTGCCGGGGGTTCGGCTCGGGCAGCGCGGAGGTCAGCAGCGCCATGTCCACGTTCGCCGCCAGCACCTGGGCGGCCGTGACGTCGCCGGCGGCCCGCCTGACGATGGACCCGCGGCGCTCGAGTACCGCGGCGAGCTCGCCTTCGGCATCCACGGCGACCCAGTCGCCGGTCACCGGCGGCTGCCCGCGCATCCGCCCGCGCGCGGTCAGCAGCCGCGGTTCGCCGCCGCCCGCCGCGGCCACCACCCAGTGGCCGCGGTGCTGGGCGAGCACGCGGCCCGCCGTCGCTCCCGGCATTCCGAGCGACCGCAGCTCGGTGTCCAGGTCGTCCCGCCGGCCCAGGCCGGCGATCTGCTCGTTCATCCCTAGGTCTCCACCACAGTCAATTCGCAACGTAGCGCGGTAGCGTCCGGCCGCGATGACCGGGACCGGACAGCAGGGCGCGGATCTGGGCCGCCGCCTGCGCGAGCGGGACCTGACCGCGGGCCCGCCCGCCCTGAACCTGATCGAGGACCGCTCCCCGCGCGGCCGCGAGCAGACGGCGGCGCTGCTGGAAGAGCTCTCCCCCGCGAAGCTGGGCGGCGAGGCGCCCGCGCACCTGGTGGGCATCACCGGCCCGCCCGGCGCGGGCAAGTCGTCGCTGCTGTCCGCGCTGATCGCCGAGTGGCGCGACCGCGGGCGGTCGGTCGCCGTGCTGGCCGTGGACCCCTCCTCCAAGCGCTCCGGCGGCTCGCTGCTGGGCGACCGGGCACGGATCGAGCACGATCCGCGCGACGAGTCGGTGCTGATCCGCTCGACCGCCGCCGGCGGCCGCCTGGGCGGCCTGGCCGTGCCCACCCGCGAGGCCGCCACGGCGCTGGCGCCGGCCTTCGACCTGGTGGTGGTCGAGACCGTGGGCGTGGGTCAGTCCGAGACCGACGTCGAGGAGGTCTGCGACACCGTGGCCGTGGTGGTCCAGCCCGGCTCGGGCGACACGCTGCAGTTCATCAAGGCGGGGATCATGGAGGTGCCCGACGTGCTGGTGGTCACCAAGTCCGACCTTGGCGACGTGGCCGACCGCGCCCGGCGCGACCTGGTCATGGCCCTGTCGTCGCTGGGGGCGCGCGGAGTGCCGGTCCTGGCCACCTCCGCGACCGCGCCGCCGAAGGGAATCGCCAAGCTGGCCGACGCCATGGACGCCCACCGCGAGGGCCTGGACCTGACCGCCCGCCGCGCCCGCGCGCGGCGGATGAGCGCCCTGGCCGAGCTGGTGGCCGAGCACGGCGAGTCCGCCCTGCGCGCCCTCGGCGGCCGCCGCGGCGCGGAGAAGGTGCTGGCGGGCGGCGACGCCGGCGCCTCGATGCCCGAGCTGTTCAGCCTGCTGCGCGACGCCGCCGGGGCCTGAAGCCGGCCAGCAGGCGCTCGGCGCGGCGCACACCCTCCGGGGTGTCGATGCTGATGGCGTCGCGCTCGGGCACATCGACCACGGCGGGCGACAGCAGCCGCACCGTCGCGGTCAGCGGCGCGTCCTCCCCCGCCCCGCGCAGCACCTCCAGGGCCCCGGGCGCGTAGGCCGCCAGCAGCGGCTGCAGGTGCCCGCCGGCCCGGCCGACGCAGGCCCGCGCCTCGCCCCGCCCGGCCTGCACCGCCCGCAGCGTCTCGGCCGTGACGAACGGCATGTCGGCCGCGCACACCAGCACCGGCGCGTCCGCCCGCTCCAGCGCATGCACGATCCCGGTCAGTGGGTGGCGTGGCTCCGGCGGCTCGTCCCACCGCTCCACACCGGCGGGCAGGGCGGGCAGCGGCGTGTCGGCCTTGCAGACCACCGCAACCCGGTCGCAGACCGCGCCCAGTGCATCCAGCGGCCACTCGACCATGGCCCTGCCCCGGACCACGACACCGGGCTTGGACGGCCCGCCCATGCGGCGCGCCAGCCCGCCCGCGAGCACGATCCCGGTCGATCGCGTTGGCACGCTGGTCACCTCTGCCACGATAATGAGCAGATGGAGGGCTCCGCACCTGATTCCGTGGGCACCCGGTCCAGCTGGCTGCGCTGTTATCGCTGCTGGTCCCAGAACCTCGAGGTCCAGCTGCACTACGAGGGCATCCTGAAGGTGGACCCCGAGACGGCCGAGGCAGTGGAGCCGGTCGACGAGGTCCAGGAGGCCGTCGTGCAGTGCCTGGACTGCATGCACGACCAGCCCCACCTCAGCCTGACGTTCTACGAGCAGGACGGCCGCCGGGTCAGCCGGATCGAGGCCGTCGAGGACCGCTGGGAGCGCATGGTCACCGGCACCCCCTGGGTCGCCTCGTGCACGGTCACGGTCGAGGAGAGCGAGGTGGAGAGCTGCTCCGGCCCCGAGGCCGCCGACTCGCTGGCCTTCGCCGCCTTCGGCGACCACGGCACGCGGGAGTTCTTCACCCACGTCCGCTTCCACAAGCACGACGAGTCCGGCCAGATCGCGATCCACATGCTCATCGAGCTCTACGCCCGCTCCTCCGACGAGGCCGGCGAGGTGCTGGCCGCCGCGGCCCGCGGCGACCTGGAGCTCGCGTCCCTGGCCGAGGAGTCGCGCCCGCCCGCAGCGGGCGGCGGCGACAACGCCCACTGACGCATGCTCAAGTCGACCCTGCGCTTCGTGGCCTCGGTGCTGATGGTGAGCGGCGCCCTGATGCTCGCCGACGCCGGCGCGACGCT
>DASQLM010000401.1:0-2153 GCA_035630015.1 Thermoleophilaceae bacterium
GCCGTGGGCCACGACCTTGGCCACCATCGGGTCGTAGAAGGGGCTGATCTCGGCGCCGTCCTCCACGCCGGTGTCCACCCGCACGCCCTCGGGGACCCGGAAGCGGCTGAGCGTGCCCGTGACCGGCAGGAAGTCGTGGGCCGCGTCCTCGGCGTACAGCCGCGCCTCGACGGCGTGGCCGCGGAGCTCCGGCCGGATGGCCTCGGCGGGCAACGGCCGGCCCTCGGCCACCGCGATCTGCAGCTCCACCAGGTCCAGGCCCGTGACCAGCTCGGTGACCGGATGCTCCACCTGCAGCCGGGTGTTCACCTCCAGGAAGAAGAACTCGCCTTCCTCGGTGAGCAGGAACTCCACCGTGCCCGCGCCCACGTAGCCCAGCGTCTGGCCCGCGGCCACCGCGGCCTCGCTCATCTTCGTGCGCAGCGCCTCGTCCACCGCGGGCGAGGGGGATTCCTCGATGACCTTCTGGTGGCGGCGCTGTACCGAGCAGTCGCGCTCGCCCAGCGCGGCCACCGCGCCCTCCATGTCGCCCATGATCTGGATCTCCACGTGCCGCGAGCGCGGCGCGAAGCGCTCCAGGAACACGGTGTCGTCACCGAACGCGCCGGCCGCCTCGCGGCGAGCGCCCTCGACGCCGCCCTGCAGCTCGCCCGCGGACTCGACCAGGCGCATGCCCTTGCCGCCGCCGCCCGCCGAGGCCTTGACCAGCAGCGGGTAGCCGATGTCGTCGGCGATCGCGGCCAGCGCGTCGCCCTCCTCGCCCTCGAGCCGGCGCCCCGGCAGCACCGGCACGCCGGCGCTCTCCATCCGGTCGCGCGCCTCGGTCTTCGAGCCCATGGCCTCGATGGCCTCGGGGGCGGGGCCGATCCAGGTCAGGCCCGCGTCGGAGACCGAGCGGGCGAAGGCCGCGTTCTCGGCCAGGAAGCCGTAGCCCGGGTGCAAGGCGTCGGCGCCCGCGTCCAGCGCGGCCTGCACGACCGCGTCGCCACGCAGGTAGGAGTCGGCCGGGGCCGGTCCGCCGATGGCCACCGCGCGGTCGGCCTCGCGCACGAACAGCGCCTCGGCGTCGGCCTCGGAGTACACGGCCACCGTGCCGATGCCCAGCCGCCGGCAGGTGCGGAAGATGCGGCGGGCGATCTCGCCCCGGTTTGCGACCAAGACCCTCTGCACGGCTACATCCGGAAGACGCCGAAGCCCTCGGCGCCCTTGACCTCTTGGTTGTGCACCGCGCTCAGCGCCATGCCCAGCACGGTGCGCGTGTCGCGCGGGTCGATGATGCCGTCGTCGTAGCCGCGCGAGCTGTTGGCCAGCGCCGTCTGCTCGGACTCGATCTGGGCCTCCACCATCTCGCGCATGGCCTTGTCGGCGTCCTCGTCGTACTCCACGCCCTTGCCCTCGGCGGAGGCGCGAGCCACGATCGACAGCACGCCGGCCAGCTGCTGCGGGCCCATCACCGCGGACTGGGCCGAGGGCCAGGAGAACAGGAAGCGCGGGTCGTAGGCGCGGCCCGACATGCCGTAGTTGCCCGCGCCGTAGGAGGCGGCCATGATCACGCCCAGGTGCGGGACCTTGGAGTTCGATACCGCGTTGATCATCTGCGCGCCGTGCTTGATGATCCCGCCCTGCTCGTAGTCCTTGCCCACCATGTAGCCGGTGGTGTTGTGCATGAACACCAGCGGCACGTCCTTCTGGTTGGCCAGCTGGATGAACTGCGACGCCTTCTGCGCCTCGGCGCTGAACAGCACGCCCTGGACGTTGGCGATGATGCCGACGGGGTAGCCGTGGATCGACGCCCAGCCGGTGGTCAACGACGGCCCGTACAGCGCCTTGAACTCGTCGTAGCGCGAGCCGTCGACCACGCGGGCGATGACCTCGCGTGGGTCGAACGGGGCCTTCAGGTCGGGCGGCACGATGCCCAGCAGGTCGTCGGGGTCGTGCACCGGCGGGTCGGGCGCCTCGGTGGGCCCGTAGCCGTGCTTGCGCCAGTTCAGGCGCCGCACCACCTCACGGCCCAGGCGCAGCGCGTCGTACTCGTCGTTGGCCAGGTACTCGGCCAGGCCGCTCACGCGCGCGTGCATGTCGGCGCCGCCCAGCTCCTCGTCCTCGGACACCTCGCCGGTGGCCATCTTCACCAGCGGCGGGCCGCCCAGGAA
>DASQLM010000402.1:0-3799 GCA_035630015.1 Thermoleophilaceae bacterium
ATCCCGGAGGCTGACTGCCGTCAGCACGGTGGGCCCATATCGCCCGCCCGGCACCAGCGCCCCGATGGGGACGGAGAAACCTTCGCGAACCGTTACCCGACGACTCGCGGAGGAAGTACCCAATGGAGTGGATCGCCCTTCTCATCGCCCTTGCAGTGCTGCTGACCATCGACCTGCTGATCGTGCGCGGGCGCGACGGCGCGATGTCCATCCGTGCCGCCGCGATCTGGAGCGTGGCCTGGATCGCCATCTCGCTGGTGTTCGCGGGCGTGCTCTACGTGGCGGGATCGGCCGGCCAGGCGGAGAGCTACCTGGCGGGCTACCTCGTGGAGAAGTCGCTGTCGCTGGACAACGTCTTCGTGTTCCTGATCGTGTTCCAGGCGTTCTCGATCGCCGAGGCGGCGCGGCCCAAGCTGCTGACCTACGGCATCGTCGGCGCGCTGGTCCTGCGGGCGATCTTCATCTTCGCCGGCGCGGCCGCCCTGGAGCACGCCTCCTGGCTGTCGTTCCCGTTCGCGGCGCTGCTGGCCTGGACCGGCTGGAGGCTGTGGAAGCACCGCCACGAGCACGGCGGCGAGGAGCAGCTGGTCGAGGGGGTCCGTGAGCGCCTGAACGTGGCCGAGGGCGACCACGGTTCCAAGCTCGTGGTCCGCGAGGGCGGCAAGCGCGCGCTGACCGTGGGCGGCGCGGCGCTGGTGGCCATCGCCGTGGTGGACATCATCTTCGCCGTCGACTCGGTGCCGGCCATCCTGGCCATCACCACCGACACCTACGTGGTCTTCGCCGCCAACGCGTTCGCCCTGCTGGGCCTGCGGCCCCTGTTCTTCCTCGTGGCCGACCTGGTCGAGCGCCTCTACTACCTCAAGGCCGCGCTGGCCATCCTGCTGATCTTCATCGCGGGCAAGATGGTGGCGGGCGAGCTTGTGGGCAAGGTCGGCCCCGCCGTGTCGCTGGCGGGCGTGGCGCTGATCCTGGGCGCGGGCGTGGTGGCGTCGCTGCTGCGAAAGCGGGAGGTATCGTCCCCGGCGTGAGCTCCCTGGAGACGCTCCAGCCCCTCGTAGGCACCTGGGACGTCTCGGTCACGTTCCCCGGCGCCGAGCCGGCCGGCGGCGCCACCACCGAGTTCGAGCTCATGGACGGCGGGCTGTTCCTGGTCCAGCGCTGGAGCGTTCCGGTCCCCGAGGCACCCGACGGCATCGCCCTGATCGGCTACGACGAGGGTCGCGGCGGGTTGCTGCAGCACTACTTCGACACGCGTGGGGTGGCCCGCGTGTACGCGATGGGCTTCAAGGACGGCACCTGGACGCTGGAGCGCACCGCCCCGGACTTCTCCGAGCTGAGCTTCTGGCAGCGGTTCACCGGCACCGTCGGCGCCGACGGCGACACCATCCAGGGCGCCTGGCAGATCTGCCACGACGAGCAGACCTGGGAGCACGACTTCGACATGACGTACACGCGCCGGGCCTGAGCGGGAAGGCCGGCAGTACCCTGCCCGCGTGCCGCCCGAGCAGAGTCCCCTGGACGGTGCCCGCGCGCGGCGCCTGATCCTGCTGGCCATCGTGGCGGTGGCGGTCGGCCTGCGTCTGGTGGGCCTTGGCGACCGCCTCAGCGACGCCGAGGGCTACTCGTGGCTGGTGGCCTCGTCGTCCTCGGTCGGCCAGTTCTTCGACCGCCTGGCCGACTACGAGAACACCCCGCCGCTGTTCTACGCGCTGCTGGCACCCCTGCCGCTGGACAGCGAGGCCTGGCTGCGCGTACCCGCGCTGGTGCCGTCGGTGGCGTGCGTGCCGGTGCTGTACGCGCTCGTGCGCCCGCTGCTGGGCACCCGCGTCGCGCTGCTGGCCGCCGCCGCCCTGGCCGTTGCACCGTTCCACGTCTCGTACGCGAACTACTCGCGCGCTTTCATGCTGGCCGCGCTCGGCGTCCTCGTGGCGGCCTGGGCGGTGGCACGGCTGGCCCAGGGCAGGCGGTCGCGATGGTGGTGGCTGTACCTGGCAGGAGCCACGGTGGCCCTTCACGCGGAGTACGACTCGCTGCTGGTGCTGGCTCCGCTTCTGGCGCTACCGGCGCTGTGGCGAGAACAGGGATGGCGTCGCACGACGGGAATCGGCGTGCTGCCGCTGCTGACGCTGGTGCCGCTGATCGGCCAGATGCTGCGCGGCCTCGACCAGCTGGACGTGACCAAGCTCGCGCCGCCCACGCCGGGCCTGGGCGTGGGCCCGATCCGCGACAGCGCCGTGTCCCTGTTCACCGGCACCAGCGGGCTGATGGCCACCGGCGCGGCGCGCTGGCTCCAGTTCCTCGCGTTGGCCGGGGTGCTGGCGGTGGCTGCCCGGCTGCTGGCCCGTTCGCCCCGGCTGGACCTGGACGACCGGGACCGCGCGATTGCACTGTGGCTGTTCGCCGTGCTGCCCGCGGTGGCATTCGCGCTGCACGTGCTGGCCTCGGCGGCGGGACCGGACATCTTCGACGCCCGCTACCAGACTGCGCTGATCCCGTTGGTGGTGGCGATGCTCGCCGCAGCCGTCGACGCGACTCCGTGGCGCTGGGCGATGCCCCTGGCCGCGCTGGCCATCGCCGGTCTGGGGGTGGCCGTGGTGATCCAGCGCAGCGGTCCGAGCGACCAGCCCGACCCGCGGCCGGCCGGCCGGATGGCCCGCGACGCCCGCGCCGGCACGGTGCTGACCAACAGTCCGGTGATCGCCTTCTACCTGCGCGACCAGGACGTGCGCCTGGATCGGCCGTTCGGCCTGGGCAAGTCCAAGCCCAGCTGTCCACCGTTCTGCCGCCGCCCCCTGGCCGTGATCGAGGACTCCCGCCTGCCGGACGGCGTGCGGCGTGGCGACGAGCCCGTGGTGCCGACGGCGGAAGGGCGGATCGGGGTGCGGATCGTGCCCTAGTCGGGGGTCGACGTTGAGGGGCGATAGCTTGGCGAGCGTGGACCTCCAGCGTCGCATCATCTCTCTCCGGGGCGAGTTCCTGCTCTTCGCGCTGACCCCGCCACGGTTGTCGACCAGCCCGGAGAAGGCCCAGGAGATCGCTGATATCACCTTCGAGCGCCTGGATCCCCTCGGCGTGGATGGCCTGATCCTCTACGACATCGATGACGAGGCCGACCGCAACCCCGAAGAACGGCCGTTTCCATTCCTGCCAACCATGGACCCAGCCGACTATCTGGACAGGCACTTCAAGTCCTGGCGCACGCCGGTGGTGGTCTACCGCGCGACGGCGAAGTACACCGAGGAAGAGCTCCGCGACTGGATCGGATCCCAGGACACCGCCAATCGGCTGGCCGTCTTCGTCGGTGCTTCCTCGCGCGAGAAGCGTGTCACCACGACGCTCCGCAGGGCCCAGCAGCTCCGCACCGAGGTCGGCCCCGACCTGCTCCTCGGCGCCGTCGCGATACCCGAGCGGCACACTCGCAAAGGCGACGAGCACCTTGGCCTGGTCGCCAAGCAGGAGGCCGGCTGCTCCTACTTCGTCACCCAGGTCGTTTACGACGTCAACGCTGCCAAGAATCTGGTGTCTGACTATGCCTATGAGTGCCGCGACCGCGGACTCGATCCGATCCCAATCGTGTTCACCATGTCGGTGTGCGGCTCGATGAAGACCTTGGAGTTCCTCCGATGGCTCGGCGTCGATGTCCCGCGCTGGATCGAAAACGACCTGCGCCACGCCGAGGACACCCTCGACGCATCCCTCGAGCATGCCGAGGCAACCGCGCTTGAGCTGATGTCCTTCTGCCGCCGCCTGGGTGTCCCGTTCGGCATCAACGTCGAGTCCGTCTCGATCCGCAGAG
>DASQLM010000403.1:0-4053 GCA_035630015.1 Thermoleophilaceae bacterium
GATCAGGTTGACCTGGATGACCTTCTCGTAGGGCTCGAAGGAGTGGGCGCCGCGCTTGTGCACCGTGCGCTCGGCCCAGCCGATCCCGGCGCAGCCCACGGCCAGGCGCAGGCCGCCCAGCAGGGTGGCCGCCTCGTCCACGGCGGCCTCCATCTCGCCAGGGTCGGTCACGTCGCAGGGCACGGCATGGGCCGCGTCACCCAGCTCGCCGGCCAGGGCGTTCGCCTTGTCGGCGTCCAGGTCGATCAGGGCCACGTGCGCGCCGCGCTCGACCAACAGCCGCGCGGTGGCGGCGCCCAGTCCGGACGCCCCGCCGCTGATCAGTGCTCCCGCTCCGTTCAGATCCATAGGGGAGGAGACCCTACTCAGCGGAGCGAGGCGCGGGAGAGCGCGAACAGGCCCGCGGAGTCCGTGTGGAAGGCCTCCATCCGCAGGCCGGCGGCCTCGAGCTCGTCGGCCACGCGCTCCGGCGTGAACTTGCAGGAGACCTCGGTGCGCATCTCCTCGCCCGCGGTGAACTCGGCGGTCAGTCCCAGCGCGGCCACCGGCACCGACTGGGCCTCGCGTGAGCGCAGCCGCATCTCGATCCGCTGGAACTCCTCGTGCCAGTACGAGACGTGCTCGAACGCGTCCAGGTCGAACTCGCCGCCCAGCTCGCGGTTGATCACCGTTAGCACGTTCTTGTTGAACGCCGCGGTCAGCCCCTCGGAGTCGTCGTAGGCGGCCTCCAGGGTGGCCGGGTCCTTGACCAGGTCGGTGCCCAGCAGCAGGGCGTCCGTGGGGCCCATCAGCTCCGCCAGCTCGGTCAGGAACGGCGTGCGCTGCGACGGCTCGAGGTTGCCCACGGTGCCGCCCAGAAAGGCGAACACCCGGTGCTGGCCGGAGGGGATCAGGTGCAGGTCGGAGTCGAAGTCGCCGGCCACGCCGTGCACCGTCAGGCCCGGGTACGCCTCGGTCAGCTCGTCGGCGCACGCCACCACCACGGTCTCGTCCACGTCGAAGGGCACGTAGCGCTCCAGCGCGCCCGAGCCGGCCATGGCGTACAGCAGCGCGCGCGTCTTCGAGGCCATGCCCGATCCCAGCTCCACCAGCTCACGCGCGCCCTCGGTCAGCTCTGGCGCGCGCCGGTTCAGGATCTCGCGCTCCGAGCGCGCCGGGTAGTACTCGGGCGCCTCGGTGGTGATGCGCTCGTACAGCTCGGAGCCGTACTCGTCGTAGAGGTGCTTGGGGCCCAGGATCTTCGGCGTGCCGGTCAGGGCGGCGCGCACGTCTTGGGCCAGCGTGTCCTCGCCCGAGGCGCCCCGGCCCCGCACGATCGTCACGTCCGCCGCCCCCGCGCCTCCCATCACGACTCTCGTACGCAGCGGAAGCCGGAGAAGATCTGCCGCCGCTGGGGAAGGTCCCAGTTGCGGAACGTGTTGCGGGCCACCATCGGGCGCGTGGCCCATGACCCGCCGCGCAGCACCCGGTAGGGGCCACCGAAGAACACCTGCGAGTACTCGGGGTAGGGGAAGGCCTGGAAGCCCGGGTAGCCATCGAGCGCACTGGCCGTCCACTCCCAGGCGTCGCCGATCAGGCCGCTGACGCCCTCGGGGCTCGCGCCCGCCAGCGAGCCCACGGGCACCGGCCCGAACGCGGTCTGGTCCAGGTTGGCGCGCTCGTACGCGGGCGGCTCGTGTCCCCACGGGAACGGCAACGGCTCGCCGGTCACCGGGTCCCAGGCCGCGGCGCGCTCCCACTCGGCCTCGGTGGGCAGGCGCCCGCCGGCCCAGCGCGCGAACGCGTCGGCCTCGTACCAGGACACGTGCATCACGGGAAGGCTGGGGTCGATCTGCGCGACACGGTCGAAGCGGCGCTCGGAGCCGTCGGCGCTCCAGTACAGCGGCCGGTCCACGTTCTCGTCCACCAGCCAGCGCCAGCCCTCGTCGCTCCAGAGCTCGCGCGCGTCGTAGCCGCCGTCGGCCACGAACTCGGCGTAGGAGCCGTTGGTCACCGGCTCGCGGTCGATGTCGTAGGCGTGCAGGTGCACCAGGTGGCGGGGGCGCTCGTTGTCGTAGGCGAAGTCCTGCGCGGCAGCACCCATCTCGAACTCGCCCTCGGGGATGTGCACGGTGCCGGCGTGGTGCTCGCCCGCCGTCGGCGACTTGCGCGGGGTCGGCACGAAGGTGCCCGGGCGCGCCAGCTGCAGGGTCTGGAGCATCGTCTCGTTGTGCTGGTGCTCGTGGCGGATCAGCATCTCCCACACGAAGCCGTTGGCGTTCAGGCGGTCCGAGTCCGCCGACAGGTCGGCGCGGTCCAGCACGGCCAGCGACCGCTCGCGCACCGCGTCCATGTAGGCGATGGCCTCGTCGCGGCGCAGGTAGGGGATGTCGCCGCGGTCGGCGCGCGGGGTCTCGCTGGCGTCGTATACCTGGGCCAGGTCGGGGCGCAGCGGCTCAAGGCCGCCGGCGCGCTGGGCCAGCCACAGGTCCTCGAAGGCGGCGATGTGGCCGAGGTCCCAGACCAGCGGGCTCATCAGCGGGTCGTGCACCCGGTCCAGGTCCTCGGTCTCCACCGGCTCCACCAGATTCAGGGTGCGGGCGCGGCCCTCGGCCAGCGCGTCACGGAACCGGCTCTTGTCCAGCGACTCGGCCCCTCCTCGGGGCAGTGTTTTGGAGCTATGAGGGCGCACGGGCGGCTACCGGGAGTGGCCTCAGACTACCGGGGCGCGGTCGGCGGAAACGAAACGGCTCCCGCTTGGCGCCCCGGTGGTACGTTGGGCGGCGTGGAAGCTTCGAGGGCGGAGAGCGCGGAGAGTAGTCCCGGCTATCTGGCGCCGAGCCGGCTGACGTTCGGCGAGCTGGCCGGATGCATAGCGGCGCTCGTGTTCGCGCTGTCGCTGTTCCTGCCCTGGTACGGCACCAGCGAGACCAACCCCAACTCGACGCTCGACCTGGTCGGGGGCGGCACCGCCAAGGGCGGCGAGACGGTCAGCGCCTGGCAGATGTTCCCCATCCTGCGCTGGGTCCTGCTGGCCGCCGTGATCGCGCCGTTCATCCTGGCCTGGATCGTGATGCGCAGGCACAAGCTCGAGTGGAAGCCGGGCGAGATCACGATGATCGTCGGCGCGGCGGCCTTCGTGCTGGTCCTGTGCCAGGGCGTGATCCTGGGCCGGCCCGGCGAGAGCGTCGAGATCTCCCTGCAGTGGGGCTATCCGATCGCGCTCCTGGCCTGCATCGGCATGGCGGTCAGCGGCTTCCTGCGCCAGTCCAGGCACGTGGACGCCAAGAAGCCGCCGGGCACCATCTAGCCGTCAGGTAGAACTCCGGACGTGAACGACGCTCCCAAACCGGACCGCAACCTCGCCCTCGAGCTGGTCCGCACCACCGAGTACGCGGCGCTGGCCTGCGCCCGCTGGATCGGCAGGGGAGAGAAGGAGTCGGCCGACGGCGCCGCCGTGGACGCCATGCGCCTGATGCTGGACACCGTCTCCATGCGCGGGACCGTGGTCATCGGCGAGGGCGAGAAGGACGAGGCGCCGATGCTCTACAACGGCGAGGAGGTCGGTGACGGCACCGGCCCCGAGGTCGACGTGGCCGTCGATCCGCTGGAGGGCACCGAGTTGTGCGCCAACGGCATGCCCAACTCGCTGGCCACCATCGCCGTGGCCGAGAAGGGCGCCATGTTCGACCCGGGCCCCAACGTCTACATGATGAAGATGGCCACCTCCGAGTCCTACGCGCACCTGTTGGACCTGGACCGGCCGATCGGCCAGACGCTGAAGCTGATGGCCGACGAGCAGGGCGACGACATCGGCGACCTGGTCGTGGTCATGCTCGACCGCCCCCGCCACGAGCAGATGATCACCGACATCCGCGCGGCCGGTGCCCGCATCCGGCTGATCCCCCACGGCGACGTCTCGGCGGCCCTCCTGGCCGTGACCGAGGATTCCGCGGCCGACCTGCTCTACGGCATCGGCGGCACGCCCGAGGGCGTGCTCTCCGCCGCGGCCATCCAGTGCCTGGGCGGCAAGATCATCGGCCGCGTCTGGCCCCGCGACGACGACGAGAAGCA
>DASQLM010000404.1:0-10319 GCA_035630015.1 Thermoleophilaceae bacterium
CGCCATGACCATCTTCGGCACCTGCTCCAGCATGTTGCCGCTGGTGGGGTCCGAGTTGGTGGCCACCAGGCGCCAGAAGCGGGTGAAGTTGGTCCACGGCGCGCCGGTGCGCAGGTGGTAGTACAGCGAGCCCCAGAAGAAGACGGTGAAGAACACCCAGCCGGCCAGGGCGCCGGCCAGCAGCGCCGGCGCGCGCCACGGCTCGAGCATGGGAATGGAGAAGGCGAAGGCGATCCACAGCAGCACCCGGCCCCGCAACGGGAACGAGAAGCGCGACAGCGGGACGGCCACGGCCAGCGCGCCCAGCAGCGCCCAGCCCAGCCCGCCGTCCGGCGCCAGCCCCAGCGGCGTGGCCGCCAGCAGCACCATCACCGGGTAGACGATCGAGAACGGCTTGCCCTCGTTGAACACGTTCCAGGCCCTCGCCGCCCAGACCTCGAAGACGCCTGCTTCCTTCAAGATTTCTCGACCAGCCGGCGGGCCAGGTAGTCGTCGCCGCCCTTCACGCCGGGCGGGACGTAGAAGTAGCCGCCGCCGATGGCCACCGCGTACTCGTCCAGGTCCTGGCCGATCATGTTGCGCTTCGTGGCCTCGAACTGCTTCTGCACGTCGCGGCAGAAAGCCAGGAAGACCGAGCCGGAGTCCAGTAGGCCGTACTCGTCGAAGCCGTCGTTGTAGACGAAGCCGCGGCGCAGGAAGCGGCGCCTCTCGGTGGCCGGCGTGCGCGGGTTGGCCAGGCGGATGTGGGCGTCCACCGGCGTCTTCCTGGTCAGCTTCGGCGTGTCCTGCTCGCTCCCGCCCTCCAGCGGCGAGCCCGACAGCTTGCGGCGGCCGATCGAGTCGTCCTGCGCGGTCATCGACAGCCGGTCCCAGCGCTCGATCTTCAGCCGGATCAGTCGCGCCGCCAGGTAGGTGCCGCCGCGCGCCCAGTCCGGGACCTCGCGGCCCGTCCAGATGAGCTCCTCGTCGGTCTTGGGCGAGATGTTCTGCGAGCCGTCCGGGAAGCCCAGCAGGCCGCGGTGGGCGGCGATCTTCGGCCGGCCCTCCTTGTCCTCGTCGATGCGCTGGAAGCAGCCCTGGCACCAGCGCCCCTCGAGCCGGCCCTTGGTGCGGCGCATGATGTCCCGTATGGCGTGGTGGGTGACCATCATGTGGTCGGACTGGGCCAGGATCACGATGTCGCCGTGGGTGCGGCCGGGGTCCAGGTTGTCCACCGGGAACGACGGCATCTTCTTCAGCGCCGGCGGCTTCCTGTCCTCGAGCCCGAAGCGGTCGTCGAACAGCGAGTCGCCGAAGCCGATGGTGATACTCAGCCGGCCGTCGCCCCTGCGGTCGTAGCCCAGCTCGCCGGTGTCCGACGGCGGCAGCGCGGCGTTGGTCAGGTCGTCGAGGCGGTCGGGCCAGCCCTGGGTCAGCTCGGCCACGCGCCCGGTCAGGTCGCGCATCAGCAGCGCCAGGTCGTCGGTGACCACGTCGAAGGCGGCGATCATGCCGTAGGGCGTGCGCTCGGTGGTGATGCCGGCCTGGCGCGGGCCCTTCCACGAGAGCAGGCCCTCCTTGGCCTGTGCGTCCTCGGCGTCGGTGAGCCGCGAGACGCCGAACGCGCCCGCGGCCACCGCCGCCCCTCCCCCGGCCGCTCCCTGGAGGAAGCGCCGCCGGGAGGTGTCGGTCACTTCCTCACGCCGAGCACACCCTGTACGCGGGCCAGCGGCTCGGCAAGCGCCTCGATGGTCTGCTTGACCTCTTTCTGCTGCGCGTCGCTGAGCTCGTCGTACGACACGAAGCTTCCACCCTTCTTGAGCTTGTTGACCTCGGCGTAGGCGTCGTCGAACGCCGCCTGTATCTGCTTGTCCAGCGCCGGGTCCTTGGCCTTGACCAGCGGCGAGAGGGTGTCGTAGAAGGCCTTGGCGCCGTCCAGGTTGGCAACGAACGTGGGCAGGTCAAGCTTGGAGTAGCGCTCCTCCTCACCGGTGATCTTCGACTCCTCGACCTCATCGATCAGCTCGGCGGTGCCCGGGATCACGACCTCGGGCTTGACCACGGCCATGACCATCAGCTCGTTGAGCCGGGTGGAGTCCTTGAACAGGCCGGCGGCCAGCTTCTTGGTGTCGGCCGTGATCTCCTCGTCCTTCCACAGGTCGCGCTCGATCGGGTGGAAGCCCGTCCAGCCCGGGTCCTCGGCCTTCTTGGGGAAGTCGTCCTCGCGGGCGTCGATCTTGCCGTCCAGCTCGGGGAACAGCGCCACCAGCGGCTCGATCCGCTCGTAGTAGGGACGCGCCTCCTCGTAGGCCTTCTTGGCCGCGTCCACGTCGCCCGAGTCGATGGCCTGCTGGAGCCGCTGGGTGGAGGTCACCAGGGCGCCGGTCTGCTCGGTGGAGTAGGCCTTGACCTTGGACATCGCCGCGGCCAGCTGCTTGGGGTCGGTCTTGCTGCGGTCGACGGTCGCGGCGGTCGTGCCGGTGCCCGTGGTGCCGCTACCCGTGGTCGATCCCTCGACGGCCACCTTGCCGCCCTCGTCCTCGCCGCAGGCACCGACGCCCAGCGCCACGCCAATGCCCAGAACCGCACTGCTCGCCACGATCGCCCAGCGCCTGCGTTCCAAACCGCCTCCGTCCGTCCGATAAGGGATGCCTAACGAGAACGTGCTTAGGCTAGCCTAACTGCCCGGATGGGGCGCGCAGGCCGTGTGAAAGGCGGCCATGGATGGCCGCCGAACCGAAGGCTTACCGCTTGCGCGCCAGCTTCATCGCCTTCTTCGGCACCTTGCCGTCGACGATGTAGATGCGCTTGTCCAGCCGCTCGGCGTAGCCCTGGTTGGAGAGCTTCTTGTAGACCGCCGGGCATTTCTTGCACCGGGGACCGGACTTGCAGCACTTCTTCTTGACCTTGACGGTGACCGACACGGACCGGCCAAGCTAGCACGCTTTCCATTAGGGCACCCTAAGCGGGCGGGTCTGGCGCCTACAGCTCGCGCTCGAGCAGCTCGGTCGCGGCCGTCGACGGGTCGATCTCGCGAGCGACCACGCGATCCAGCAGCTTCTGCACCGACTCGTCCTCGCGCAGCGACTCCTCCAGCCGGCGCTGCAGGCGCCCCGCGGTCAGGGCCATGACCTCGTTCATCAGGTTGCGCCGGCGCCGCTCGGACAGCGTGCCCTCGGCCTTGATGAACTCGCGGTGCTCGCCGATCTTCTCGTACAGCTCCTCGATGCCCTCTCCGCGCGCGGCCTCGGTCTTGATGATCGGCACGCGCCAGCCGCCGGTCTGGTCGCCCAGGCTGAGCACGCCGCGCACCTCGCGCACCATCGTGTCGGTCAGCGGGTGGTCCATCTTGTTGACCACGATCACGTCGGGGATCTCCATGACGCCGGCCTTCAGCGCCTGGATCGAGTCGCCCGAGCCAGGCATCAGGCACAGGACCACGGTGTCGGCGTGGTCGATGATGTCCACCTCGGCCTGGCCCACCCCCACCGTCTCCAGGAACACCAGGTCCTTGCCGGAGGCGTCCATGAGCAGGGCCGCCTGCAGGGTGGCCTCGGACAGCCCGCCCAGCGAGCCGCGGCTGGCCATCGAGCGGATGAACACGCCCTGGTCCAGGAAGTGGTCACTCAGGCGGATGCGGTCGCCGAGCAGCGCGCCCTTGGTGAACGGCGAAGACGGGTCGATGGACAGCACGGCGACCTCCAGCTCGGCCGAGCGGGCGAGCGCGACCAGCGAGCCGATGATGGTCGACTTGCCCACGCCGGGCGGGCCGGTGAAGCCCACCACGGCGGCGTTGCCGGTCTTCGGATAGGCCTGGCGCACCAGCTCCCAGCCCTCGGGGTCGTCGTTCTCGACCAGCGAGATGGCCCGGGCCAGGGCGCGCTTCTCGCCGGCCAGGAGGTCGTCGACCAGCTCGGCTGCGGTGGTGGGGCGCGGCGACATGGCCACGGAGCCTATTCGTAGGAGACGGCTTCCAGCACCTTGAGCTTCGCCGCCCGGCGCGCGGGCGAGATGGCCGCCAGCACGCCGGCCAGCGCGGCCAGGATCAGGATCACCACGAGCTGAAGGATCGGGTAGGAGAGCACGAACCCGTCCTCCTCCAGCGGCTGGGACACCAGCGCCGCGAACGCAACGCCCAAGGCCATGCCCAGCACGGTCCCGATCAGCGCGGTGATCACCGACTCGTAGCGGATCATGCGCTTCTGCTGGCGCCGGCTGAGGCCGATGGCGCGCAGCATGCCCAGCTCGCGGGTGCGCTCGTGGATGGACAGCGACAGCGTGTTGGCTATGCCGAACAGCGACACGACGATGGCCAGCGCGAGCAGGCCGTAGAACAGGCCCAGCACAGGCATCACCTGGGACTCCTGCTCGTCCTGCAGGCCCTGCTGGTCGAACACCTCCGCCGAGGGGTAGCGCTTCTTCAGCAGCGAGTCCACGCGGTCCTCGACCACGCCCGAGTCGGCCCCACGCGTGACGGTGGCGTACGTGCCGACCACGCGCCGGTCGCCGAAGTCCCGGACCTGGGCCCGCATCGTCACGATCAGCGGGCTTAGCACGTTGGCCTCGTCCTCGTACACGCCGACCACCCGGAAGCGGGCCCGGCGGCCGTTGGCGCCCAGCGTGGTAACGGTGTCGCCCGCGTCGATGCCGTGGTCCTTGGCGTAGCTCTTGCGGACCATCATCTGGCGGTCGGTCATGTTGCGCAGCGCGGCGGCCGAGCCCTGCTCGAAATCGAGCTTGAACATGCGGCCGAGCGTGGTCGGCTGCACGCCGCTCACGTACTGGCCCTTGGACTTGTCGCCGGACACCTTGGCCTTCACGCGCCCGAACGAGCTGGTCTCGGCCACGCCGCGCACGCGCGCCACCTCGGCGGGCAGCTCGGCCGGCACGGGCGAGAAGCCGTCGCTGTTCTGCACGATCAGGTCGGCCTTGACGCCCTTCTGGATCGAGTTGGCCAGCGAGCTGGAGATACCCGAGGCGAACACGGTCACGAACGTGACCAGGGCCACGCCGATCATCAGCGCGGCGGCGGTGACCGCTGTGCGCCCGGGCTTGCGGGTGGCGTTCTCGCGCGCCAGCCGGCCGGGCAGGCCACGCAGGCGCTCGATCGGCTTGCCGATCACGCCGGCCAGCGGCTTGACCAGCTTCGGGCTGTACAGCGAGACGGCGAACAGGATCGCGGCCGCGCCGCCGCCCATCAGGCCCGCCGCGGCGCCGCCGGTGCTGCCGCCGAACAGGCCGATCAGCAGCAGCGCCAGGCCGCCGGCGGCCAGGATCACGGTGATCACCGGCAGCGCCTTGCCACGCTTGCGCGCCTCGGGCAGCTCGGCCTCCAGCAGCGCGGCCATGGGGGTCACGCGGGTGGCGCGCAGCGCGGGCACCAGCGAGGCGATGACGGTGACCAGCAGGCCCACGAGCAGCGCCACGACCACGGTGCGCGGCTCGAACACGGTGCCGCTGCTGGGCAGGTCGATGCCGATGGCCTTGAACAGCGTGCGCAGGCCGATGGCGGCCCCCACCCCGCCCACCAGGCCGGCCAGCGATCCCACCACCGCGATGGCCAGCGACTCGCCGACCACCGCGTAGAGGATCTGGCGGCGGGACGCGCCCAGGGTGCGCAGCAGGCCGAACTCGCGGATGCGCTGGGCGACGGTGATCGAGAACGTGTTGAAGATCAGGAAGGCGGCCACCACCGTGACCACGCCGCCGAACACCAGCAGCACCGTGCGCAGCACGCCGAGGAAGTCCTCGTTGATCTCGTCGGTCTCGCGCGCGGCGTTCTGGCTGGCCGTCTCCACGCGCACGGACCGAGGCAGCACCTTGCTCAGCCGCGCCTGGAGCGCCTCGGCGCTGACGCCGTCGTCGCCCGCGATCAGCAGCTGGTCGAACTTGCCCTCGCGGCCGGCCACCCGCTGGGCCGCGGGCAGGGTCAGCGTGGCCGAGGACGATCCGCCGAACGACGTGCCGTCGATCTCGTTGATGCCCACGACGCGGTAGCGCTGGACGCTGCGGTCGCCCGCCACGCCGATGCTGTCGCCCAGCTTCAGGCCGCTGCGCTCCGCCGTGCCGCTGTCGATGGCGGTCTCGGTGCCGTTGCGGGGCGCACGCCCGTCGGTGTAGGTCAGCGGGTCGAACCGCTTCGGGACCGTGGACGAGACGAAGTTGGGCGCGAAGCCGGCGCCCAGGTTCTCGTTCTTGGAGTCCACCAGCCGGACCACGGCGAAGATGGCGCCGGACGCCGCCTCCACCCCGTCGGTCCGGCGGACGCGGGTGAGCAGCTTGTCGGAGAAGGGTGGCGGCTCGTCGGTGTCCTGGCGCACCACCTCGCGCGGGGTGACCACCACATCGCTGCCCTTCAGGGAGCGCTCGAACAGCTTGTCGAAGGAGGCGTTGATGGTGTCGGTGAACACCAGCGAGCCGGCCACGAGCGACACGCCGAGGAACACGGCCAGCACCACGCCGGCGAGACGCGAGCGGCGCTCGGCCAGGCCTCTGAGGATCAGCTTGCGCATCGCGTCAGCCCGCGTCCTTCATGAGCTCCAGGACCTGGCCCTCGTCGCCGGCCTGGCCGTCGTGGGACACCTTGCCGTCGCGCAGCACCACCAGCCGGTCCGCATAGGCCGCGGCGTGGGGCTCGTGGGTGACCATGACCACGGTCTGGCCGAACTCGTCGACCGCCTGGCGCAGCAGCCGCAGCACCTCCGCCGAGGCGGTGGAGTCCAGGTTGCCGGTGGGCTCGTCGGCGAACACCACCGCCGGCCGCGACACCAGCGCCCGCGCCACGGCCACGCGCTGCTGCTGGCCCCCGGACAGCTCGGCCGGGCGGTGCGTGCGCCGGTCGCCCAGGCCCACCACTTCGATCAGCTGGTTCAGCCACTCCGGGTCGGGGTCGCGCCCGGCGATCGACAGCGGCAGCACGATGTTCTCCTCGGCCGTCAGGACCGGCAGGAGGTTGAAGAACTGGAAGATGAAGCCGAGCTTGTCCCGGCGCAGGTCGGTCAGCTCGTCCTCGTCGAGGTCGGCCAGCTCGATGCCGTCCACCATCACGGAGCCCGAGGTCGGGCGGTCCAGCCCGGCCAGCGTGTGCATGAGGGTCGACTTGCCCGAGCCCGACGGGCCCATGATGGCCGCGAATCCCCCGCGCTCGAAGGCGACCGAGACGCCGTCGAGGGCGTCGACGGCAGCGTCCCCCTCGCCGTAGCGGCGGTGCAGGTCGGTGGCGGTGACGATCGGCTCGCTGGTCATGGACACCACTGTTCCACCTCCGGCGGCGCGCACAAGTGTGGATAGCCCTACCTGCGGATCGGGGATGACCCCTAGATGCCGGCGCGTAGATTCCCCGCCATGGACGCACGCACCCTGGCGCGGCGCCTGCACATCGAGCGGCCGCTGAAGGCCCTGCGGCGCCCGTTCCTGCCCGCCCACGTGCGCGCCGACATGCGCGACAACCGGCTGCTGCACGAGCTGCTGGATGAGCTGCTCGAGCCCGACTCCGACTGCGTGGACGTGGGCGCCAACCGGGGCGTGGTGCTCACGGAGATGCTGGCCCGGGCGCCACACGGGCGCCACGTGGCGTTCGAGCCGCTGCCCGAGCTGGCCCGGGAGCTGCGCACCACGTTTCCGCGCGTGGACGTGCACCAGGCCGCGCTGTCGGATCGGCCTGGCACCCGCGAGTTCGTGCGGGTGGTGGACGACCCGGGCTGGAGCGGGTTCCGGGAGCGGCCGGTGCCGAACGCCACCCGGACCGAGCGGATCGAGGTCGCGGTGGAGGTTTTGGACCAGGCGCTGCCCGCCGACGGGCGGCCGGTGCTGGTGAAGATCGACGTCGAGGGGGCGGAGCTGGAGGTGCTGGAGGGCGCCCGGCGGACGCTGGCCGAGCACCGGCCGGTGGTGGTGTTCGAGCACGGCGTCGGCTCGGCCGACTACTACGGCACCGAGCCCGAGCACGTGCACGACCTGCTGACCGGCCTGGGCTACGAGATCAGCGGCCTCGACGGGGACGGCCCGTACGACCGGGCCGCGTTCGGGGCGATCTTCCGCGCCGGCGCGCGGGTGAACTTCGCCGCCCGCCCGGCGGCCGGCTAGCCGCTAGGTCCGCAGGAAGGCCAGCACGGCCAGGACGCGCCGGTGGTCGCCGGAGGTGGGCGTCAGGTCGAGCTTGTGGAAGATCGACGTCACGTGCTTCTCGACCGCGCGCTCGGTGACCACCAGCGTGTCGGCGATGGCGATGTTCGAGCGCCCCTCCGCCATCAGCTCCAGCACCTCGCGCTCGCGCGGGGTCAGCGCTTCCAGCGGATCGTCGCGGCGGCGCCGGCCCAGCAGCTGCGCCACCACCTCGGGGTCCAGCGCCGACCCGCCGCCGGCCACGCGCCGGACGGCGTCCAGGAACCGGTCCACGTCGGCCACGCGGTCCTTGAGCAGGTAGCCGACCCCGCCCCCGGTCCCACCCTGGGTGATCAGGTCCAGCGCGTAGCCCTCCTCCACGTACTGCGACAGCACCAGCACGCCGGTCTCGGGCTGGCGGTCACGGATCTCCAGCGCGGCGCGCAGGCCGTCGTCGGTGTGGTCGGGCGGCATGCGCACGTCGACCACCGCCACGTCGGGCTTGTGGGCGTACACGCGCCGGCGAAGGTCGTCGGCGTCGCCGGCCTGGGCCACCACGTCGAAGCCGGCCTCGACCAGCAGGCGCACCACGCCCTCGCGCAGCAGCACCGAGTCCTCGGCCACGACTACGCGCACGGGATCCTGGCCCTCACGGTGGTGCCGCGGTCGGGGGCGCTGTCCACCTCGAGCCGGCCGTCCAGCGCGCTGAGGCGATCGCCGAGGCCGCGCAGGCCGGTGCCCGCGCTGGGGTCGGCGCCGCCGACGCCGTCGTCGCTGACGGCGACCAGCACGAAGCCGTGCTCCTGCTCGACCTGCACCACGGCGGAGCTGGCGCCGGCGTACTTGGCCACGTTGGTCAGGGCCTCGGCCACCACGAAGTAGGCGGCCGACTCCACGTCATCGGGGATTCCATTGACATCAGTGTGCAGATCCACCGGCAGCGGTGCACGCGCGGCCAGCGTCTGCAGTGCGGCGTCCAGGCCGCGGTCGCTGAGCACGGCCGGGTGGATGCCGCGTGCCAGCTCGCGCAGCTCCTCCAGCGCCAGCTCCAGTTCATGGGCCGCGCCGTCCAGCACGCTGACTGCCTCGTCGGGCTCGGCCTCGACCTTGTTGCGCGCCAGCCGGATCGACAGGGCCAGCGACACCAGCCGCTGCTGGGCCCCGTCGTGCAGGTCGCGCTCCAGCCGCCGGCGCTCGGCCATGCCGGCCTGCACCAGCCGCGCGCGCGAGGCGCGCAGGTCCTCCAGGCGGGCGCGCAGCTCGGCGTCGAGCCGCTCGTTCTCCAGCGCCAGCGCCGCGGCACTTCCCACCGCCTCGACCAGGCCCGACTCCTCGGTCAGGGAGGCGTCGTGGATGATGGCCGCCACGCGCTCTCCGTCGCGCTCGACGGGCGTGACGGTGCGGCGCGAGCCGATCTCGGGCAGCTCGACCTCCTGGCCGGTGGAGTCCACGTAGCGCCCGCGCTCCGGCAGCCAGAAGGCCAGCGTCAGGGTCTCGTCGCCAAGCGCCCGCGCCAGCTCGCCGCTCAGGCGCCCGGGCTCGGGCGTCTCGGCCAGCCGCGTCATCAGCCCGCCGACCGCGCCGGCCTGCAGCACGCGGCTGCGCACCAGCCCGCCCAGGAACACGTAGGGCAACAGCACGAACACGCCCGCGGCCAGCAGGTAGCCGACCTCGCCGAAGCTGTCGGGCAGGCTCAGCAGCTGCACCGACAACGACACGGCCAGCAGCGCCAGCGACAGCGCGCCGGTCAGGTACACGGGGCCGAGCACGCGCCGGCTGGGCGGGCTGGCCTCCCGCCAGCGGCGGGCGATGGTCACGAACACGCGCGAGAGCACCACCACGCCGATCACGTTCAGCGCCGGCCAGCCGAACGTCTCCACCGCCTGGACGTGGTTCACGTCGAGCACATAGGCCGGGCAGTTCGAGCAGTAGTCGATCGGGTCGGCCAGCAGGTACAGCGGCACCACCAACACCGTGGTCAGCAGGTACGCGGCCCAGACCGTGATCCGGTCGCCGCGGGAGTGCAGCTCGCCGTCGGGGAACGAGAGCAGCAGGTGCATCAGCGCGGCGGCGAAGACGTTGCTGAGCAGGATCGCCAGCGAGAACACCACCGCGTCGTCGGAGGCCACGCAGGCCGCGGCGAACCAGCTGAAGCCGGTGAACGTCATCAGCGCGCCGACCTTGCGGTCGGGCCGGCGCCACCAGGCGAACAGGCCGGCGCCCACGAACCCCCAGCC
>DASQLM010000405.1:0-4921 GCA_035630015.1 Thermoleophilaceae bacterium
CTGGAATGGTTGTCAGTCACAGAGGACCCTCCTGGAAGTCTCAAGAAAAACGGCGCCGGGCAGGGCGCCGTGTCAGGCAACCCAACCCCGAACGCGAGTTCGGGTTACATCCGCGCGCCCAGATGCGGCTGCGGCGGAACGAAGAGCGTAGCGTCAGGCGCTCGCGGCGTTCAACTCACGGCGAACGTGGGCCATGCGCTGGAAGGTGGTGAACAGCGTCAGGGCGGCCAGCACGTACACCGCCGGCTCCAGCAGCTCCACGTCCACCACGTTGGCTCCCTTGGCCAGGATCAGCCCGGCCGAGATGATCACCACGCGGATGGCCCGCGTGGCCAGGCCGACCTTGCACTCCACGCCCAGGGCCTCCGCGCGGGCGCGCGTGTAGGACACCATCAGGCTGAACAGCACGGCCAGGACCACGGCAGCCACCGCCGGCTCGTCGCCGATGCGGGCGAAGTAGACGCCGATGGCGGCCAGCACGATGCCCTCCTCGATCCGGTCCAGGCTGGAGTCCAGGAAGGCGCCGAACGGCGTGCCCTTGCCCGACATGCGCGAGTAGCGCCCGTCCAGCGTGTCGCACACCGACCCGAGGATGAACGCGACGCCGGCCAGGAAGAACTCCTCCTGGGTCACCAGCACGGCGGCGATGATGTTGCCCACCAGCCCCGTCATCGAGATGGCGTTGGGGGTCAGGCGCGACTCGATCAGGCGGTTGCGGGCCAGCTCCCGGCGCGCGCCGCGCACCCGTTCCGCTCCGGCGGGGGAGGCCATCGGCGTCAGGCGACCGCTTCGGCCGGGCGGCCCCTGCGCCACGACCACGCGTCGGGTCTGGCCCGCGCCAGGGCGAACGAGGCGGCGGACGCGGACAGCCCGGCCACCAGCGCGCCGAGGGCCGCGTCCATCCAGAAGTGGTTGGCGGTCACCACGACCACGAAGGTGACCACGGCCGGGTAGACCAGCCACAGCACCTTGAACACCCGGTGCTGCACGATCTGGCTGGCCGGGATGCCGATCATCAGCGCGAAGGCCACGTGCATGCTGGGCACGGCGGCGAACGGGTTGTAGAGCACGTTGGCGCTCTGCTCGGCGCTCTGGCCCACGAACGAGGCGACCGTGTCGGAGAAGCCCCACTCGGGCATGAACCGCGGCGGCGCGGTGGGGTAGGCCACGTAGCCCACGAGCGCCAGGAACATGGCGATCATGAACATGTTGCGCACGTAGTAGTAGGAGCGGTTTCGGAAGATGTAGAGCCAGATCAGGAACGTGGTCGTGATCACGAAGTGCGAGTTCACGTACATGAAGTTGGCCCCGTCCACGAGCCACTGGGTGTTGGTCTGGGCCCAGTTCTGCAGGCCGGGCTCGAAGAACAGGCCCATCCCGCGCTCGAGGTCGACCAGCGAGCGGGCGTTCTCGAACGCCAGCGCGGCCTGGCCGTCCACCAGCCCGCGGACCAGGCGATAGGCGTAGTAGGCGCCCGCGAACAGCAACAGCTGGCGCAGCGCGTCGAGCCAGCCCTGGGGGAGCCAGCGCTGCGTCATGTTCCAGTACCGGCGGAACTGGAGGAAGAAGTCGTGGGCCACCTGGTTCACGACGCGACAGCGTAGAGCCTTCGCCGGAACTGGCGGGTTCGGCTGACCACACCTATCGTCGATTCGAGGTTCCGAAACGACCGTCCCGAAAGGACCCCATGCGCAAATTGACCCTCCCGCTGGCGCTGCTCGCGGTGCTGGCCCTGGCCGCGTCCGCCCTCGCGGCGACCAACGCCGCCAAGTTCGATCTCTCGCTGTCCACCAAGAAGGCCAAGAAGTCCACCAGCTTCAAGTTCGACGTCGCCTTCGCCAACACCGGTGGCAACGCGGTGCCGGCCGCCCTGAACAAGTTCAGCGTGTCGCTCCCGAAGGGCTCGAAGTTCAACCACGCCGCCGCGTCCCAGTGCAAGGCCACGGAGCAGGAGCTGACCCAGCAGGGCAGCGCCAACGCCTGCCCGCGGGGCAGCCAGGTCGGCTCGGGCACGGCCACCGCGGTCCCGCCCGGCGGCGGCAACACCATCAAGACCACCGTCAAGATCTACAACATGACCGGCAAGACGTTCCTGTTCCAGATCCAGCTCAACGGAACGGACGCAGCACGGTTCGGGGCCACCAGCAAGGGCTCGAAGCTCACGTCGGAGACGCTCACCGGCAGCCTGCCCGGTGGCGTGATCGTGACGTCGCTGAAGGGATCCATCGCCAAGAAGAGCAAGGACGGGAAGAACCTGATCACCTCGCCCGCCAAGTGCCCCAAGAGCAAGAAGTGGAAGTTCTCGGGGAACTTCAAGTTCGCCGACGGGACGCACAAGCCGACGGACACCGTCAGCTGCCGGTCGTAGTGCTCTTGCGGCCATCCATGGCCGCCCTCCTTCGGGCTCAGGGGGTGTTGCAGCGCTTGCCGCGCTGCAACACCCGCTCGGGCCCGAAGCGGGTCACCAGCTTCAGGAAGCCGCGCTTGCGGGCGGTGACCGTGGTCCAGTCGCCGCTGCGCTCGACGCAGCCGCCCTTCGCCAGCCAGTAGGGCGTCCAGCGCACCCGTACCAGGGCCTGGCCCGGGCGGCGCACGCGCAGCAGCACCTGGTCCGAGCCCAGTTGCTCGAGCTGGATGTCCGCGCGCCCGCGTGAGATCACGACCGGGGTGGGCAGCGTGACCTCGAAGATGCGCCAGTGGTCGAAGCGCGCCCGCTCGCGCAGATAGGGCAGCCCGCGCTCGATCAGCGCCACTTCGCGGTAGGCGCTGTTGTCCGGCTTGGCGTCGGGCAGCGCCACGTAGCGGACGGCGTTCTCGGACAGCCAGTTGGCGTAGCTCAGCTGGCTGATGTTGCCCTTGTAGAAGATCGGGTTGCGCCCGGTGTCCAGCTGGCGCAGCCAGCCACGCGCCATCGGGAAGTCCGAGCCCACCTCGGCGCCCTCCCAGTGGCCCAGCGTGAACGGGATCTCCACGCGGCGCTGGTCGGGCAGCAGCCGCAGGTACTCGCGCACGGGGTCGAAGTACGAGGCCTTCGCCACTGGGTCGGTGGCCGCCTTGTACACGTCGCGCGCCGCCGGGGAGAGCTGCCAGACCATGAGCGCCAGCAGGAGCACCACCACCGGTGTGACCGGCCGCCGCAGGCGGCCCCAGAGCGCGCACGCCAGCAGCGGGCCGGCCACCAGCAGGCCCAGCCGGGCGGCGTTTCCGCCCATCGCGGTCGGCACGATGATGGCCAGCGTGGCCCCGAGCGCGTAGAGCACCGCGCCCACGCGCAGCTCCCGCTCGCTCCGTGGCAGCACCATCAGCGCCGCCACGCACGAGATCGGGATCGTCACGTACGAGGTGAACGGGAAGGGGGCGTAGCCACCCTCGGGGAAGGCCAGGGTCAGCAGCACCGGCGGCACCAGGCCGGCGGCGGCCAGCAGCGCCCCGTCCATGCGCTTCAGCGGCACGCCCTCGCCGCGCGCGGCCAGCGCGTAGGCGGTGCCCGCCAGGGTCACGAACAGGCCGGCCACGGGGCTCGAGATGGCGGCCAGCACGGCCAGCACGGGCGCCAGCAGCCGCCGGTCGCGCTGCAGCGCCAGGCAGGCCCCCATGCCGAACGCGACGCCCATGGCGAAGGGAATCCGGTTGGTGAACATCAGCGACGCCGTGCCCAGGCCGAACCACAGCGCGCCCCAGCGGTAGCGCACCGGACCGAAGTGGCGCCGCACCAGCTCGGTGAAGCAGGCGGTGGCGGCGATGGACGCCAGGCCGCCGGTGATCTGCGGGCCCAGCAGCCATACCGCCGGCGGCGACAGGATGGAGTAGGCGGGCGTGTGGTGGCCGCCGTACCACTGGCCGTTCCACAGGGTGAAGCCTTCGCGCCCGAACAGGTCGGCGCGGAAGATGTGCGCCGCCAGGTCCGGCGTGCGCGGCTGGAAGATCACGTACACCACGGCGAGCACCGCGGTCAGCAGGGTGGGGGCTATCCGCCACCAGTCGAGCCGGCGCAGGCGTGAGCCTTCGACCCGGTCACCGGGTGCGGTTGGCGTGGCGCCTGCCGTCTCCGCCGGTCGATCGCGGGTCGGCGCCGCTGCTGAGAGCACTGCGCGCGGCACGCGCTCAGGGTAGAGACTCCTAGGGCCCGGCGGGGGCGGGAGCCACCGGGGGGTCGGTGCGCTCCCCGGAGAAGCGGGAGCGTGCCTTCCCCATCTTCTCCTCGTCGTAGAAGCGGCGTGCCCACCGCGACCGTGGCTTGGCCAGGCGGATCGTCGCGGTCAGGGCCACCACCGGGACGAACACGCCGACGATGGCCAGCAGCCGCTTGCCCTTGTAGATCGACGCGGCCGCCAGGAGCACCGCCACCACCTGCACGGTCACCAGGATGGCCGTGCTGGTGTCGTTGACCACCCGCTCCTTCATGCCGGCCGTGGTCAGCAGGGCCTCGGACACGTCCACCCAGAACGGGAGCCCGATGAACGTCACGGCCAGCAGCGACGCCGCCACGATCACCGCGTCCACCGATTCGCGGCCCTGCTGCTGCCAGTAGACGTCCTCCAGGTTCAGCCACAGCGCGAACTCGTCCAGCGTCAGGCCCAGGCCGACGCCGAACGCCACCGCCAGCAGCTCGCGCCACGGCGTGCCCGGCTCCAGCGACAGACCCAGGTAGCCGCAGAACATCAGCAGCAGGATCCCGGGGACCATGTGGTGGATGTGCAGCCCGGACTTGGTCTCCAGGTTGTGGCCGGGCCACCACCTGGACTGGTTCCGGATGGCGTGCGTGATGACGCGGACGATGCCGAAGGTGATCACCAGCGCCAGCAGGATCAGGAGGTGGACCTCCTTGCCCGGCGCCTCGACACCCACCTGGTAGGCGCGCTCCAGCTTGTCCCACAGGTCGCTCACGCCAGGAACCGTGCCACCCGGTCGATCACGTCTT
>DASQLM010000406.1:0-5053 GCA_035630015.1 Thermoleophilaceae bacterium
CTCGGGCACGTCGCCCGACGACCGGCTGGTCGAGGCGGTCGAATTGCCCGACCACCCGTTCTTCGTCGCCTCGCAGTACCACCCCGAGTTCAAGTCCCGCCCGCTGCGCCCGCAGCCGCTGTTCCGCGACTTCGTGGGCGCCTCGCTGGCGCGCGTGCGCGACCGCGAGCCGGCGGGCGAGGTCAGCGCCAGCCGCGGCAACGCCGAGACGGCCGACACCAGCGCCTAGCCCGCTAGGGCGACAGGGCCACCCCGAGGGAGTTGGCGCCCACCACCTTCGGCGCGCCCTCCTCGTAGAACACGTCGATCTCGGTGATGCGCAGGCCGGCTCCGGTGAGCATGTCGGCGACCGGCCGGGTCAGGTGGCAGCCGCCGAACAGCCGCTTCTGCACCGGTTCGAGCCGGTGCTGCCAGCGGCAGACGCTCTCGTCGGGGGCCAGGCCGTGCTCCACGAAGTGCATCGTCCCCCCGGGCTTGAGCACGCGCCGGACCTCGGCGAGCGCGGTCGCCACGTCCGGGATCGTGCACAGCGTCCACGTGGACAGGGCGGTGTCGAAGCTGTCGTCGGCGAACGGCAGCGACTGGCCGTCCAGGCCCGAGCGCCGGACGGGGACGCTGCTCTCCCGCAGGCGCTCCTGGGCCAGCTTCCAGCCGGTGTCTGCGGGCTCGACGGCGGCGACCTGGGTCACGGTCGCGGGGTAGAAGGGGATGTTCAGACCGGAGCCGAAGCCGATCTCGACCACCTCGCCCTCCAGTCCCGCGCAGGCCCTCTGCCGGTGCTCGTCGTTGGCCTTCAGCCCGCAGGCGACGTTGATGATCCGCGGCAGGACATGATCGCCGTACAGCCCCATTGAGCTCCCATCGTAGGTCACCCCGTTGGCGGGAGCCCGACGCGTAGACTTCGGCCGATGGCGGATCTCGACAAGCGCGGCTCGTACGTCCCCCGGCGCACCCGTGAGAAGCGGGCGTACCAGATGATCCTGGGCGGCAGCGGGCTCGCCGTGGCCGCCGTGGTGCTGTTCGTGATCGGCATGGGAGGCCTCGGCTTCCTGGCGCTGATCCTGGCCGCCGTGTGCGGCCTGGTGTTCTGGCGCTCCGTCAACTAGTGGGCGTGCTGGCCACCGAGGCCGAGCGGGAGCGGCTGGTCGCCGACTTCACGCGTTACTGCGAGATCGAGAGCCCCTCCACGCGCGAGCGCCCGATGGCCGACGCCGTGGCCGCCGACCTGGTGGACATGGGCCTGGAGGTCACCGAAGACGACAGCGGCGCGGCCACGGGCTCCGACAGCGGCAACCTGACCGCCCGCGTGCCCGGCCCGGAAGGTGCGCGCACGGTGCTCCTGTGCGCCCATCTCGACACGGTCCCGCTGGCCGCCCCGGTGGAGGTCGAGCGCGAAGGCGGCGTGCTGCGCAACCGCAACGAGGCGATCCTGGGCGCCGACAACAAGGCCGCGGTGGCCACGATCCTGGGCGCGGCACGCCACCTGATCGACCGCGGCGGGCCGCCCGTGGGGCTGGAGCTGGTGTTCACCACCATGGAGGAGCCCGGCCTGATCGGCGCCAAGGAGGTCGACCGCCACGCGCTTCGCAGCGAGTTCGGGTTCGTGTTCGACCACGCGACCCCGATCGGCGAGCTGATCGTGGCCGCGCCCACCTACTACCGGCTCAACGCCCGCTTCACCGGCGTGGCCGCCCACGCCGGGATGGAACCCGAGCTGGGCCGCAGCGCCATCGAGGCCGCGTCGCGCGCCATCGCCTCGATGCGCCTGGGGCGGCTGGACGACCAGACCACCGCCAACGCCGGCGTGATCCACGGCGGCACCGCGAAGAACGTGGTGGCCGAGCGGTGCGAGATCGAGATGGAGGCCCGGAGCCTCGACGACGCCACCGCGGGGACGATCGTCGGCGAGATGGTCGACCGCTGCTCGGACGCGGCCGGCGAGGTGGAGTGCGACGTGGACACAACGGTCGAGCAGCTGTCCCGCGCGTTCAAGCTCGCGCGGACTGCTTCGCCCGTCCGCGCCGCCTGCGCGGCGCTGGAGGAACTGGGCATCGAACCCGTCCCGCGCTCGACCGGCGGCGGCAGCGACGCCAACGTGCTGATCGCGGCCGGGCTGCCGGTGCTGAACGTGGCCAACGGCACCGAGCGGGCCCACCAGCCCGACGAGAGCGTGACCGTGGAGGCGCTGGAGCGGATGCTGGACCTGACCGTCGCGATCGTCCGCCACAGCGCGGCCGTGGAGTAGCCGTGGACTTCGAGCGGATCGACAGCGAGGAGATCTGGCAGGGCCATATCGGCGGCGTGCGCGTGGACACCATCCGCTACGCCGACGGGGGCGAGTCCAAGCGCGAGGTCTTCACCCACCCGGGCGCCGTGACCATCCTGCCCTTCGACGGGGCGCGGATCTGGCTGGTGCGCCAGCCGCGCGAGCCGGTCGGCGAGCCCGACCTGCTGGAGCTCCCGGCGGGCAAGATCGACAAGCCGGGGGAGGAGCTGGGCGAGCTGGCCCTGCGCGAGCTGCAGGAGGAGATCGGCAAGGGCGCCCGCTCGGTGCGCCATCTGGTGACCTTCTACAACTCCCCCGGGATCCTGACCGAGGAGCACCACCTGTTCCTGGCCACGGACCTCTACGACAGCAGCCTGGACTCCGGCGAGGACGAGCGGATCGAGATCGAGACGCTGCACGTGGCCGACCTGGACGCCGCGATCCCGCGGATCAAGGACGCGAAGACGCTGATCGGCCTGCTCTGGTTCCGGGCCTACCTGCAAGACGCCTAGCAGCGCGAGGACACGGGCCCACCCGGGCGAATCCCGGATCGTGGCCACCGCAGTCCAGCCCGTAGCCCAGCGCCCGTACGAGCACCTGGTGCTGGACTTCCTGGCCTACCTCGAGTTCGAGCGCGGGCTGTCGCGCAACACGCTCGAGGCGTACCGCTCCGACCTGCTGCAGTACGGCCGCTTCCTGGAGGCCAGGAAGCTGGCGGCCGTGGACGTGACGCCGCCGCAGCTGGAGGACTTCCTGGCCGAGCTGGCGGGGTCCGCCGGCGGCTCGGCCTCGCCGGCCACCATCCACCGCAAGGCCGCGTGCCTGCGCTCCTTCTACCGCCACCTGCGCCGGGACGGCCTGCTGGCCACCGACCCAACGGCCAGCCTGGCGGCGCCCCGGCGGGGGCGCAAGCTGCCGCAGGTGCTGACCCGCGGCCAGGTGGACAGGCTGCTGTCCCAGCCCAAGGGCACCGCGCCCACGGACCTGCGCGACCGGGCCCTGCTGGAGCTGATGTACGCGTGCGGGCTGCGCGCTTCCGAGGCCATCGGCCTCGAGGTGGCCGACATCGACCTGGACGAGGGCGTGCTGCGCGCCCGCGGCAAGGGCTCCAAGGAGCGGCTGGTGCCCGTGGGTCAGGCCGCCGTCGCCGCCCTGCGCCGCTACCTGGAGCGCGGCCGGCCGGCGCTGGTGGGCGACTCCGCCGAGCCGCACCTGTTCGTGAACTTCCGCGGCGGCGGGCTGACCCGCCAGGGCCTGTACAAGATCGTCCGCCGGCACGCGCTCTCGGCCGGTCTGGCCGACCGGATGAGCCCGCACACGCTGCGCCACACCTTCGCCACCCATCTGCTGGCCGGGGGCTGCGACCTGCGCGCAGTCCAGGAGATGCTGGGGCACGCCGACGTGGCCACGACCCAGCTCTACACCCACCTCTCGAGCGAGCGGTTGAAGGACGTCTACTTCCGCTCGCACCCCCGCGCGGCCTCCCGTTGATACAACGGCGGGCGTGCGCCCCCGCCTGACCCTCGTCGCGGTGCTGGTGGCCGGGGTGCTTCCGGTGGCCGGTTGCAGCGATTCCGAGCCGCCGGTGAACCTGGCCGGCGGTACTCCCAGCGCTCGTTCGCAGTCCTACGAGTTCCCGCGCGCGGGCATGTCGCTGAGCCTGCCCCGCAACCTCCAGGTCACGCGCCTGCCCCGCCTGCCCGCCGTATTCCGGGCCAGCCTGACGCAGCCGTTCGCCGCGGGGTTCGCCTACCGCCGCGCCGAGCAACTGCCGCGCAACCGCACGGAGCTGCAGGCGGCCCGGCGGCGGCTGGTGGCCACCACCAAACGCCGCGACCGCGGCTACCGCCTGCAGCGCTCCCGGCCGACCGAGGTCGACGGCGCGCGGGCGGTCGAGCTGCTGGGCACGCAGACGCTGGGGCGCACGCGCCTGCGCGTCCGCAGCCTCCACGTGTACCGCGGCCGGGCCGAGTACGTGATCGAGGTGGCAGCGCCGGTGCGGCAGTTCGATCGCTTCGACGGGGTGGTGACCCCGCTGGTGAAGCGCACCCTTGACGTGACGGGGCGCGTGGCCCGGCGCAACTGATGCCCGAGCTGCCCGAGGTCGAGACCGTCCGCCGCCAGCTGGCGCCGCACCTCCACGGCCGGCGGATCGCCGCGGCGACCGTGCTGGACCCGCGCTGGTGCGAGCCGGCCCCGCCCGAGCAGGTCCAGGACGCGGTGAGCGGGCGCCTGATCGAGTCGGTCGACCGGCGCGGCAAGTACCTGACGCTGGCGCTGGAGGACGAGGTGTTCCTGGTCATGCACCTGCGCATGACCGGCAACCTGCTGTTCGTGCCCGCGGCCGGCGACGGCGAGGACCGCGCGCACCTGCGCGTGCGGATGGTGCTGGACGACGGCAACCGCGTGCTGTTCACCGACCAGCGCCGGTTCGGCACGGGGGTCGTGCTGCTGGGCGAGGACGAACTGCACGCCTACTACGACGCCCGGCTGGGCGTGGAGCCGCTGAGCCCGGCGTTCACGGCCGAGGCCCTGCGCGCCGAGGCGCGCGGGCGGCGGGCGCCGGTCAAGGCCTTCCTGCTGAGCCAGGAGCGAATCGCCGGGGTGGGCAACATCTACGCGGACGAGGCACTGTTTCGCGCCCGAATCCACCCGCTGCGGCCGGTCGGGACGCTGCGCCGGCCCAAGCTCGCGGCGCTGCGCGACGCGGTCGTGGAGTCGCTCCAGCTGGGCATCGACTCGAAGGGCGCCACCATCGACGACTTCCGCAACGCCGACGGCGCCTAC
>DASQLM010000407.1:0-15924 GCA_035630015.1 Thermoleophilaceae bacterium
TCGGTCACGTCCAGGGTCTCCAGCAGGTCGACCTTGTCCTCGTAGGAGATGTCCGGCGAGTAGCCGGACGTGTCGGCCAGCGTGCCCGGCTCGGTGATCGAGCGCAGGAAGGCCGCGATCCGGCCGTCGTCGCCGCGCAGCTCCAGCAACTCCTCCACCACGGCGCGGTACTCACGCTCGAGGTTGCGGGTCTTGCCGTCCACGGGCTCGTCGTCCGGGTTCGGGGTGACCTCCACGCGCAGCTCGCCGCTGGGGCTGCTGTGCGCGGCCCCCGCGATGGCGCGGTGCAGGCCGCTCAGCGCGACCGCATGGCCGCCGCCGGGCAGGCGCACGTGCTCGGCCACCTCGGCGACCGTGCCGACGCTGGCGAACTCGTCGTCCTTGCGCGGGACGATGAGCACCCGCTCCTCGTCACCGACGTCGACGGTCAGCGTGACCGTCATGTTGGGGAAGACGACGGAGTCGTCGACCGGGATCAGCAGAAGGGTTTCCATCAGGTCAACTCGCTCTCTCCGGATACGGACTTACGAAAGATAAGTTCAGTGTAGCGCCTTCAGTCCCCGTATGAGCAAACCTGATGCGCCAAGACTTAGATCCTAGCGATCGACTACGCTGGCCCGCGATGGAGGAGCCGGACGTCAACCGGGCCTACTTCCTGCACTACGTGGAGGGTGCGGTCGAGCCGGGCTCCGTGGTGCTCGACTTCGGCTGCGGGTCGGGAACGATGGTGCGCATCCTGCGCGAGGCCGGCTTCGACGCGTACGGGGTCGACATCCGCTGGCCGGGCGCGGACTACGGGGAGCTCGGCACCACCGGCCCCGGCGAGGGTGTGCTGCGCTGCTACGAGGAGGGCGGGCGGCTGCCGTTCGCCGACGATGCGTTCGACCTCGTGATCAGCGACCAGGTGTTCGAGCACGTGGTCCCCATCGAGGCGACGGTGGGCGAGATCGAGCGCGTGCTCAGGCCCGGCGGCGTGAGCTACCACCACTTTCCCTCCCGCGCGGTCTGGAGGGAGGGTCACATCGGGATCCCGTTCGCCCACCGGCTGCCCCCGGGTGCCGCGCGGCTGGCCTACACCGCGGCGCTTCGCCGGCTCGGCCTGGGGATCTTCAAGGACGACCGGCCCGCGCGGGAATGGGCGGCCGAGAAGCTGCGGTGGATCGACGACTGGACGGTGTACAGGCCGGCGAGTGAGATCCACGCGATCTTCGGCCGGCGCGCCCGGCTGCGCAACCGGGAGATCGACTACTGCCGCTTTCGCGCGGGCGATCGCCGGGTCCTGCGCGCCCTTCTGAACCGGCCGCTCATGAGAGGGCCCGCCGAAGCACTGTTCCGGCGGCTGGCGTTCGAGGCCATCGAGGCGCGTCCGGACCGAGGCTCAGAGCGCCCGGCCGTGCCCGCCGGCCCGGCGCAGTAGTGCCCCGACCCGTCCGCCCGCGAGGTGGCCGGCGGTGGCGTCGGCCCACGCGGCGTCGTCGGGCGAGAGCACGCGGAGCAGCGCGGCGAGCAAGGTGAACACGGCGACGCCCGCGAGCACCGCGAGCACGATGCCGGGGACACCACCGACCGTCTCGAGGATCGCCCGCGCGGCGCCCCCGGCGGCCGCCGCCGCCACGACCCCGCGGACCACCGGCCCCCAGCGCCAGTCGATGCCGTTCGCGGCGCGGACCGCCGGGACCACCACGGCGGCCGCCGCCAGCTGCCCGCCCACGTTCGCCAGCGCCGCCCCGATGGCGTCCAGGCCCGGGATCAGCGCGAACGCCAGCGCCACGTTGACCACGGCTGCGCCCGCTCCGGCCACCAGGGGGCTCCTGGCGTCCTCGAGCCCGGCCAGCAGCGCGGTGGACGCGACCGTGACGGCGCTCAGCGGCAGCCCCGCGGCCAGGATGACCAGCACCGGGCCCACGTCGGCGTAGTCGTCCCCGTAGATCACCTCGAGGAAGGCCGGGCCGACGGAGACGATGCCTGCAACCAGTGGCAGCATCGCCAGCAGCAGCAGCCGCATCAGACGGCCGAACCCCACTCTGATGGCTGCCGTGTCCGAGGTTCCACGCAGCCGCGCGAACACGGGCGTGGCGACCAGCGCCAGACGCTCGGGCAATAAGCCGATCGCGGTCACGACCGCGAACGCGATCGAGTACAGCGCGATCTGCGAGTCGGCCGAGTAGTGGGCCAGGAAGAAGAACTCGGATCGCTTCCAGACGACGAAGGTGACCAGCGTGGTCACGGTGGTCAGCCCGGCGAAGCGGATCGCGGCGCGCTCGAGCTCCGGCGCCCGCACGCTCTCCGGGGCGATACGCCGGAAGAGGCGGCCGGCCACGACGCCGAACCAGACGAGGTTGGCCGTCACGGCCACCGCCTCGACTACGAACATTCCCACGATCCCCCCGCCCGCAGCCAAGACGGCCACGATGACCGGCACCGTGACCGCGCCGGTCACCAGCCCGATGATCGCCGCGGACCGAAACCGGTGGGCGCCGGCGAGCGCGGCGTTTGGCACGCTCTGCATCGCCGCGATCGCCGTGCCCACCCCGGCCGCGATCCAGGCCGCCTCCGGCGTGGACCCGAGGGCCCCGGCGGCGATCAGGACGCCGCCGCCGATCACCGCCCCCAGGACCTGGACGCGGAAGGCCCAGGCGACCAGCCCGCGCGCCCGCCCCGGTTCGCCGCGGCCCAGCGCCTCGGCCACCGTCCGTGTGAGCGCCAGTCCGAGCCCCGCGCTGACGACCATGTGGGTCGTGAGCCCCACGAACGCGATGAAGCTCTGGCGGCCGAAGTCGTCCGGGCCGAGCACGCGCGCCGCGGCGATCGAGATCAGCAGCGTGTAGACCTGCGGCAGGAAGCCACTGAGGGTGGTCCACGCGCCACCTCGCAGAACGGAGTCGCCCTCGGCGCCTGCCATCGCAGCCTCGGGCCTCATGCGTGCATGATGCCAACGGCGCCGATCGACGACACTGGGCCGCCGTGGCCGAGGCCGTCGTCATCTGCCCGGTGGTTCCCTGGCCGCCGGTGGACGGAGCGCGCAAGCGCAGCCTGCGCCTGCTCGAGGCGATGGAGACGGCCGGCGTCACCCCCCACCTGGTCTCGTCGGGTCCGGAGGGTGAGCGCGCGGAGGCTCTGCGCGCCCGCGGCTGGCCCATCGACGTCGTTCCCGATCCCGCGCCCGGCCTCCGTTCGCGCGCGCGCCAGCACCTGGCACGGCGCCCGAGCCCCTACAGCGCCGCCTTCGCCCGCCGGTTGGATGAGCTCCGGCCGACGCGGCCCGCGTTCGTCCAGGTCGAGCACACCCTGGCCGCCTACTACGAGGACCGCCACCCGGCGTCGCGCTGGATCTTCAGCACGCACAACGTGGACGCGCAGGTGGCCCGGACCGTGGCGCGCGCTACGCGCTCCGCGCGCACGAGGATGCGTGCCGGTGCCATCGCCTCCGTCGAGCGGCGCGCGGCGCGGGCCGCGGACGTCGTGGTGTGCGTGTCCGACGCCGACTGCGAGCACTTCGAAGGCCTCGGGGGCCGCACACTCCTGGTGCCCAACGGCATCGACGACGCGTTCTTCACGGTTCCCACGCCGCTGCCCGCAGACGAGCAGGTCCTGTTCGTGGGCAACCTGGACTACGCGCCGAACGCGCTCGGCCTGACGCGGTTCCTGCGCGAGGGGTGGCCCCGGCTCGCGGCCGCCCGCCCCCACGTATCGCTGCGTGTGGCCGGCCCCGGGCTCGGGCCTGCCCTGCGCCGCCACATCGCCGGCGCACCCAGGGCCGAGGCGCTGGGGGTGGTGGACGACCTCGCCGCCGAGCTGGCCGCGAGCCGCGCGGTGATCCTCCCGGTCTGGGAGGGCGGCGGCACCCGCCTGAAGGCCCTCGAGGCGATGGCGGCCGCCCGCCCGATCGCCGGGACCGCGTTCTCGGTCACGGGGATCGGCTTCCGCGACGGCGCCCACGGGCTGCTGGCGGACGGTCCGGCGGGGCTGGCCGAGGCCACGGCCACGCTGCTGGCGGATCCGGCTCGCGCGACGGCCCTCGCGAAGGCTGCCCGCGCGCACGCGGAGAGGTTCCGCTGGGGACGGGTGACGCTTCCGCTGGCCGAGCTCTATGGCCGATGGGCCGGAGACTGATCGACCGCTTCCAGCCACGCTCGTAGCGGGGTCTGCTCGGCGAATACCCGGCGCCCGGCGGCGGCGGCCGCCCGGCGCAGCCGCCAGTGGCGGCCCGCGGCGAGGAGGATGCGTCCTCTCTCGCTCTCCGGTGACCAGAGCGTGGCCACGGCCCGCGCCAGATCGGCCGGACGACCTGCGCGCGTCGCTTCGATGGCGTACTCACAGAGCAGGGCGCCGAGGCGCTCCGGCCGCGCCGGCCGCAGTGCCGGGACGGCGTCGGCGTGACCGGTGATCGCCACGTCGTCGGCGATCGCCATCGACGGGTCGCGCCGGTTACCGCCGTGGCGCCGGTGCACGGCCACCAGCTCCGGGCAGTGGGCCGGAGGGCCGAGGCGCGCAAGGCGCAGCCAGAGGTCGTGGTCCTCGGTGTGGTCGAGATGCTCATCGAACCCCCCCACCCTGCGCAACGCGTCACGCCGGACCAGCGCGCCCGAGGAGGGGACGGGGTTCCGGGTGAACAGCTCGTCCGCGCGCCCGCGCAGGGGGGCAATCAGGGCGTCGGGGACCCATCCGTGCTCCGTGCTGGCCGCGCTGAGCGCGCACCCATAGGCGAAGGGCGCCCCGGGGCGGGCCTCGAGGGTTGCGGCGAGCTTCCGGATCGCCCCCGGCAGGAGCAGGTCGTCCGAGTCGACGAAGGCCACGAGCTCGGTCTGCGCGGCCGCGATCCCGGCGTTGCGCCCGCGGGCGGGGCCCCACGCCGGCCCGTCGTTGCGCACCACGGTGACAGGCAGGTCACGCAGGCGTTCTGCCGTCCCGTCGCTCGACGCGTCGTCGACGACCACGACCGAGCCCTGGTCCAGGACGGTCTCGAGCGTCTGTTCGAGCAGCGCAAGGCGGTCGCGCGTGGGGATGACGATCGAGACGTCAGCGGACACGTTCGAACAGCCCCTGGTAGGCGTCGGCCATCTGCGTGAGCCCGTGGCGGCGCTCTACCAGCGCCCGTCCGGCGGCGCCGTGGGCCGCCCGGGCGGAGGCATCGCCCAGGAGCGAGACGATGGCCTCGGCCAGCAGCCGCGCGTCGGGCCTCTCCGCGACTATGCCCGCGCCCGCCTCCAGCAGCTCGGCCATTCCCGTCGCGGGGGTGCTCACCACCGGCACGCCGGCCGCCAGCGCCTCCAGCGTGACCACCGAGAGGCCCTCCGACTCGGAGCTGACCACCAGCACGTCGGCACGCCCGATCAGCCGCCTGGCGTCGGGTCGCTGGCCGAGGAAGCGGACGTCAATCCCGGCCGCCCGCCGCTCGAGTGCGGCCCGAAGGGGTCCGTCGCCGATCACGAGGAACACCGTCTCAGGCACTTCCGCGGCCACCAGGCGTGCGGCATCGAGGAACCGCTCGGGCGCCTTCACCGCCATCAGCCGGCCCACGGCGGCCACCACCGGCCGCCCCTCATCGAGGCCCAGCTCGGCGTCCAGCGCCGCCCGCGCGGGCCCGTCGAGCGGCACGGCGGGCGCGACGCCGTTCGGGATCACCGAGAGGCGGTCCCGGTGCCCCCGCCGGGCCTCCAGCCGCCGCGCGAGCGCCTCGGACACGCACGCGACCTCGGCTGCACGTCGCAGGAGGAGCGCCGCGGCGCGGTCCTCGCCCGGCGCCACACCGTGGAAGGTGCCCACCAGCGACGGGGAGCGTCTGCCCAGCTCCGCGGGCAGCAGTCCGGCACCCGCGATGCCCGTCATCTTCACGTTGTGGGCGTGGACCACGTGAGGAGCGACGCTCCGGATCGCCCGCGCCACCCGGACGACGGTGTCGGCGACCACCCGGGGCTCCCGCCCGCCGATCCGTGGGTGCAGCGTGACCCGCTGCACGCCGGCGTCGAGCTCGGCCGCCAGCGGCCCGTCGGCGGCGGCGAACGTGACCTCCTCCCCCCGTGTCGCGAGCGCGTTGGCCAGGTCGACGGCGACTCGCTCCAGCCCTCCCACGCCCAGCGTGGGTGCGATCGTCAGCACCCTCACGGGCGGCGGCTCTCCAGCGCCCGCCGGTACACGGCGTCCATGCGCCCGGCCATGAGGTCGGCGCCCAGGGAGGCCTCGGCGTGCGCGTGCGCGCGCTCCGCCTGGACGCGCGCCGCCGCCGGGTCGGCCAGCAGCCCCTCGATGGCGGCCGCCATCTTCCGCGGGTCACGCGGGGGTACCAGCGACGCCGTCCCGTCGGGCGCGAGCTCGGGGATTCCGCCGACCGCGGTCGCCACGACGGGGACGCCTGCTGCCATCGCCTCGAGCATCGACATGGGCGCGTTCTCCATGACCGAGGCGATGACGAGGATCCGCATGTGCGCGAGCGCCTCGGCCGAGGGCACGTGCCCTCGGAACTCCAGCCGGCCCGCCAGACCGAGCTCGCGGCCGCGCTGGCGCAGCCGTGGCTCCTCGGGCCCGGTCCCGTACACCGCGAGCGGTGCATCGGGCACGAGGGCCGCCGCAGCGAGGAAGGTCCCGAGATCCTTGACCGGCTGGAGCTCGCACAGGGTCCCGACGACCGTGCCCTGCTCCTCCCTCATCGGGGGCACGGGCACCCCGTTGGGGATCACGGTGAGCCTGGGGCGCGGATACCCGAGGCGCTGGACCAGCATCCGCCGCATCGCCTCGGTGGGGGTGATCACCGCATCGCAGCGCCACGCCAGCTTGGCGTCGAGGCCCCGGTAGGCGGCAAGGGCCCGCCAGCCCGGTCGCCCCGGGCCCGCGGGGGGCGGCAGGAACGGGTCCGGCAGACCGTGCACGGTCTGCACGAGCGCCACCCGGCGCGACCTGCGCGGCAGCAACCGCAACCACAGCGCGCTACGCCTGTCGTGGGCGTGCAGCACCTCGAGCCCGGCCGTCGCCGCGCGGATCTCGGCCGCACCAGCGCGATCGATCCCGCGCCGCAAGGACACCTCTACGGCCTCGGCTCCCGCCGCTTCGAACCGCACCGCCAGGTCGCTCGTGGCGCACACGGCCCGCACCTCCCGGCCGCGGGCGACCAGCGCGCGGGCGAGCACGAGGGCGTGCTCCACCGGACCCCCCCGGGCCAGAGACGTGAACAGGCCGATCCTCACGGCGCGCGGACAGGTCGCTCACCCGTGGATGCGGCCACGATGGCGAGGGCGCACAACAGCCAGATCGGGATGATCACCTGGGCGCTGATGAACGCGCCGGCGACGAGCGCCACCACCAGCGAAGCCTGCAGCGCGGTTCCCAGCCGCACCCCGTCCACGTCGCCGACGCGCTCGGCGCGGGCGATCGCCAGCCGCGCCTGGCGCCAGCTGGAGGCCAGGAATCCGAGGAACGCCAGCAGGGCCAGGATCCCGAGCTCGGCCAGGATCTCGAGATAGGAGTTGTGGACCACGGGCTGCGAGTAGACGAGCGGCTGGTCGACCACGTAGCCGGGCGCGAGGTCCCCGAAGCGCCCGGGCCCCACGCCCACGAGCGGCCGGTCCGCGGCCATGCGCAGGGCGCCCTTCCACAGCGCCTCGCGCGACTGCACGTTCTCGGCCGCCACCTTGTCCTTGGCCTGCACGCGCTCACCGATCAGCGGGCCCCAAAGCGCGAACGCGAGCGCTAGGGCCGCGGCGGTGGTGGCCCCGGCCGCCAGCAGCCCGCTGACCGGAAGCCGGCGGGTCCAGAGTGCCCATACGACGAGCGCGAGCAGGCCGACGAGGGCACCGCGCGAGAGCGTGGCCAGCAACGCCGCCCCGATCGGCACCATGACGAGCACCCACAGCCACCGGTGCCGCTGCTCCGAGACGATCAGATACGCCCCGAGCGGCAGCGCCGTGGCCAGGAGATAGGCGAAGTCGTTGGGATCGCCCACGGGTCCCTGCGCCAGGCCGTGGCCCTTCGTCAGGAAGCCGTACACCCCGACCAGCGCGGCCGCGGCGAGCGACAGGAGCAGCACCTGCAGGGTCGCGCGGAGCACCGTGCGTGAACGCACGAGCTGCACGTAGACGAAGAAGAAGCTCGCGAACAGGACGTAGCGCGTCGTCTTCGCCAGGCTGGCCACCAGGTCGGAGGAGCTGAGCGTGGCCAGGAGGACCAGAACGGTGAAGCCGGCCAGCCAGGCCAGCGGCGGGGCCAGCACCACCGGCTCGTCGCTCGCCACCAGGCGGATCACGTATCCGAGCAGCACCAGCGCCCCGAGGATCTTGACCGCGGAGACGGTCTCCGTCGGAACGGCGAGCATGTCGTCCCACGGAAACGACGCCACCAGGGCCAGCACCAGCGCCACCGGGCTGGCCAGCACCATCGCCGCCACCGCCAACCCGGCCACGGCGGCGAGCGCGACCACCGGCTGGAAGGCCGAGGCGGTGGCCACCAGCGCGGCGAGCACCGCGGCGGGGACCGTGATCCAGGCCCCGGCGAGACGCTCGGACATCACCCCGTCACGAGGGGACCGCGCTGGTAGTACCCGCCGGTCTTCGTGCCCTCGCCGGACTGGTTGAGGACCACGCCGAGCGTCCTGGCGCCCACGAGATCCAGCCGCTCGAACGCGGTCTCGACGGCAGCCGGCTTCGACCGGCGCGCCGCGAGCGTCATGAGCACGCCGTCGGTGTGGGGGGCGATCAGCCGCGCGTCGTTGACCGGCAACAGGGGCGGGCCGTCGATCAGCACCAGCGCGTTCAGCGAGCGCAGGCGGTCGGCGAGCGCAGCCGCCCGCACCGCGAGCATCTCGGTCGGCTCGGGCGGCGTCGGCCCGCTCGTGAGCACCCACAGGGAGTCGAAACCGGAACCCACGGGGTAGAGCTCGGAGTCGCGCGCGGCCAGCATCGTGGAGACCCCCTCGCGGTTGTCGAGCCCGAAGATCTCGTGCTGGCGGGGGCGGCGCAGGTCGGCATCCACGATCACGGTGGCGATGCCGACCTGGGCGAGGGCGACACCGAGATTGGCGACGATCGTGGACTTGCCCTGTGCGGGTTCCGGGCTGGTCACCTGGATCAACGGGTTCGTGTCCTCGAGCAGGAACTGGAGGTTGGTGCGCAGCCCGCGGAAGGCCTCCTGGAGGTCGATCATGCCCTCGTCGTTCCAGATCAGCCGAGCGTCCCCGCGCTGCAGCGCGCGGCTACGGGGCAGCCGCCCCAGCAGCGGCGCCTGGGTGAGCTCGGCCACGTCCTCGGGGCTCTCGACGCGGCGGCGCAGGCGCTCGATCGCGAGCGCGAGGATGACCGCTGCCAGCGTCCCGAGCAGCGCGGCGGTGGCGATGATCAGCGGGGGGCGCGGCTGGATCGGCGAGTCGGGCGCCTCGGCCGGATCCACGAGCCGGGCCGACACGAGTCCGTTCCGGGCGATCGAAGCGGTGAACGCCCGCGCCGCGGCGCGGGCCGTCAACGCGGCGTCGCCGGGGTCCTCGCTGCGTCCCGAGATGCGCAGGATCCCCGTGCCCGGCTCGATCGAGGTGTCCACCTCGCCGGGCAGCGGTCTGCCGATCAGCCCTTCCGCGCGCCGGAGGTTGACCGTGGCCTTCGCGGTCTCCGCGTAGGTGCCCAGCAGGGCCGCGATGCTGTCGGAGGCCACCAAGCCCTGGCCCTGGCGGACCTCGGGTGTGATCGCCAGGGTGGCCGTCGCCTCGTACTGCGCCGGGCGCGAGAACGCGATTACGGCGCTGAGGACGATCGAGAGGCCGATCACCCCGACCAGCAGCCACCGCTGCCTCGATACGACGGCGAGAAGGTCTCCTAGCTGCATCTGCGCTCGATCGTAGGCCCGTCGCCGACGTGGGACCAGCGGCGCAACGGACGTGGCGAGAGAGCGCAGCGCTGGTACAGGTCGGCGTAGAGCCGCGTCATCCGGTCCGCGCCCCGCCCGGAGCAGCGAGCGCGCTGTGAGGCCAGCAGCTCCGCCCGCAGGCCGGGGTCGCGCAGCGCGGCTTGGATCGCCGCCGCCGCGCCGGCCTCGTCGGCGAAGACCTGGCGGGGACCGAGCAGCTCGCGGTTGGCCGGGATGTCCGAAGCGATCACGAGCACGTCACGCGCCACCGCCTCGAGCACGGCGAGCGACGCGCCATCGCGCTCCGAGTAGTGCAACAGGACGGTCGCCCTGCCCAGCTCATCGAGGGCCGCGCGGTGGTCCAGCCAGCCGGTGACCGGGATGCCCGCGGCGCGCAGCGGCGCATCCTCGTCACCGCCGGCGGCACCGATCCAGCGCACCTCCGCGTTGCCGGCGACCGCCGCCAGGATCCGGGCGCTCGCCTCGGGACGGCGTGCGGGCCCGATCCGACCGAGGGCGACGACGCGCGGCTCGGGTCGGGCCGGTGCCGGTTGCACGGGCGCATCCAGGCCGGGGATCCCGTTGGGCACCACCTCGACGCGGGGCGCGCCCAGCCCGCGCGCGAGCGTGGCTTCGGCCTCGGAGACAGCCGCCACCACATCGCAGCGCCTGGCCACGAGACGCTCGATGCCGCGGTAGGCGGTCAGGACACCCCCACCCTGCGGCCGCCGGGCGAACACGTACCCGTGCGGCGTGTAGACCTTGGGGACGCCGGTCGCGGCCAGCGAGCCGATCGCACCGGCGAAGGAGGAGTGCAGGTGGACCACGTCCGGGCGCCGCGCGGAGACGAGCCGCCGCAGGGCCAGTGCCAGCGCCGCATGCGACCGCGGGCTCCGTCGCCTCCAGTCCAGCGGGACCAACTCGACCGCCTCGGACACCCTTTCGGGCAGGTCGGGCGCGGTCTCGGGCCGGACGGCGTAGACCAGCGCGACCTCGTGCCCCGCCGCCGCGAGCCGGTCCGAGAGGGCCGTGACGACGCCCAGCGTTCCTGCCCAGGACGCTTCTGTGACCTGGAGGATCCTCACGGTGTGCCTCTCAGCAGGCGCCACGCCCCGACAGGACCGCCGGGACGGTGGCCAGGAGGATCTCGATGTCCCGGGCCAGGGACCACCCGGACACGTACTGGTAGTCCAGGGCCACGCGGTCATGGAGGGGGATGTGGGATCGCCCCGCGATCTGCCACGGCCCGGTGAGGCCGGGCCGCAGGTCGGTGCGGCGGTCGTGCCATTCCCGTTCGAGAGTTTCCTCCTCGACGGGAAGGATCGGACGTGGTCCGACCAGGCTCATGTCGCCCTTGAGCACGTTCAGCAGCTGCGGCGCCTCGTCCAGTGAGAAGCGCCGCAGCACCCGCCCCACTCGGGTCACACGCGTATCCCCGGCCGCCTTCGCGAGCGCACCGTCGCGGCCGATCATGACCGGGTCCGGGTCTGCCCGCATGGAACGGAACTTGATCATCCTGAACGGCCGCCCGCCCATGCCGGGGCGCGTCTGGGTGAAGAGGACCGGCCCGCGGGAATCGAGCCGTACCGCGATCGCCACCGCCGCCAGCACCGGCGAGAACACCACGAGCGCCACCGCCGACCCCACGACATCGAGGGCCCGCTTCGCGATCCGCGACAGCCGCGAGAAGGCGGGCACCTCGATCGACAGCAGTGGTAGGCCGCCGACGTGCTCGATCGCGTGGGCGCCGTCGAGGAACTCGAACAGGCGCGGGACCACATCGACGGCCACGCCGGCCTCTCGGCACAGGCGCAACACCCCGAGCAGCTCCTCGTGGTGGGCCCGCGAGAAGGCGACCATGACGCGATCCACCTGGCCCAGCGCGACCAGCTCGGGCAGGTCGGCGAGATCGCCGAGCCGGGCCAGCCCGGTGGTTCGGGAGTCCTCGTCGTCGAGGAAGCCGATCGGCACGAGGCCGAGCTCGGGATGCACGCGCAGGCGGTGCACGAGCCGCTCGGCGACGTCACCGGAGCCCACGATCAGGGTCCGTTGCCGTAGCTCCGGCGCACGGTGCGTCGCGGACCTGGCCGCTGCCCGCGCAACCGCGGCCACGGCGGTGGCCGCGAACGTGGCGGTGATCGTGCCGGCCACCGCGTGCGAGGCGCCGAAGATGGTCATCAGGCCGAGCAGCGGCCACGACAGGACCAGCGACGCCAGCATCAGCTTTGGCGCCTCGCCGACGCCGGTGGCCCATGACCGCAGATCGTCACGGGCGTAGAGGCCACTCGCGAAGGCGGCGATCGGCCAGAGCGCGGCGCACAGGAGCGCAAGCGCCACCGTCTCGACCGGCGCGACCCCCGCGACGAACCCTCCCGCCGCGCCCCCTGCCCCGCCGGCCAGCAGGTCTGCGACGGCAAGGCGGCGGTGCAGGTGGCCGGCGCGCCTGCGCGGGTCACCTACCCGAAGGACTCGCGATTCGCGAGCGACTGACTCGACGTCAACAGCCATGAGGTTCGACGCTCCTGTAGTGACCCGCGAAAACTGAGGCAATACTGCCCCAGCTAGCGGGTAAGGGCAAACACACCAGCAGCGCAATCGCCCTTCGCCATCCGGCCGCCCGCCGTGGGAGGCTTGCGCGGTGGCCAAGCCGGACGACGACTCCCCCGCCCGCGAGGCCGCCTCGGCCGCCGCGGTCGAGCTCGTGGAGCCCGGCATGACCCTCGGGCTGGGCTCGGGCCGCGCCGTGTGGCGCGTGGTCGACCGGCTGGGCGAGCGGTTCGGTCAAGCCGCCACGCCCCTGCGCGTGGCCGTGGCTTCCGAGCGCACGCGCGAGCGCGCACGGGAGGCCGGCCTCGAGGTCGTGGAGCTGGACGGGACGCTGGAGCTGGACCTGGCGCTAGACGGCGCCGACGAGATCGACCCCCGGCTGCGGCTGATCAAGGGCGGCGGCGGCGCGCTGCTGCGCGAGAAGATCGTGGTGGCCGCCGCGCGCCGGTTCGTGGTGGTGGCCGAGACACCCAAGAAGGTCGAGCACCTGGGCCAGGGCTTCCGCCTGCCGGTGGAGGTGGCGCGGTTCGCCTGGCGCGACACCCGGCGCCGGCTGGCACGGGTGATGGCCGACCCCGAGCTGCGTGTGCGCGAGGGCGACGACGAGCCCTACGTGACCGACGAGGGCCACCACATCCTGGACTGCCCGCTGCCCGCCGACGCGGACCTCGACGCGCTCGGCGACGAACTGCACCGCGTGCCCGGCGTGCTGGAGCACGGCCTGTTCGCCGGAATGGCGGAGCAGGCGATCCTGGGCACGCCGGAGGGCGGCGTCGAGCTGCTGCGGGCTTAGGAGCTCTCGAGCCGGCCGAAGAACCCGATGATGCGGGTGATCGCGCCGTCGGCTGAGAACTCCACGACATCCAGGCCCTCGATGAGCACCTCGCCGTCAGCGGCCACTGCGCTCCAGGCGAACCGCGCGAGGCCGTGGTGCTCCTCGACGCCGGTGTCGCGGCGGATGGACGAGCCCGGCCGGGCCTCCAGGACGGCCCCGATGTGCCCGCTCAGCTCCGCGGGCCCGGCCACGTCTGTGCGCGGGTCCGTGTAGCGGGCGTCGTCGCGGAGCACGGCGCGCAGCTGCGCCTCCCGTGCGTCGGGGTCCTCCTCGGCCCAGGCCGCGCAGTACGCGTCGATGGTCTCCTCGTGGGTCATCGACCACGAATCTAGGCGATCGCCCGCGCGGTTCACCGGTTTGCGGGGGCCCGCGGCCGGTGAACCGCGAGCGGGCGTGCGCCTAGAGCTGCTGGGAGGAACCCGGGGTGCCCGTGCTGGCGCCCGAAGCGGAGTTGCCGCCCTGCTGCCCGTCCTTCTTCGGGCAGTCGCGCCCGTCGCGCTGGGACTCGCCCGACCGGACGTCGTCGAACGCCGGCGCGGCCTGGCTGCTCGACCCGGGCTGCGTCGTCGACGACGAGGATGACTCGGCGAACGCCCCCGTCACCGGCACGGCGATCGCCACGGCGGCCACCCCGGCCACGGCAGCAGCCGCGATCCGCCCGCGTCCCTTCTTGCTCTGGGGTGCTTCCTCCATCGTGCTTCCTTCCTTCGGGGTACGCGACCGCAAGGTAGGAACGCGGGTGTCACGTACACGTCACGGTTCCGTAGGCGCTGGATAAGAGCGGTCACAGCCCCGCCGCCGACACCGCCGACCGCCCGCCGCGTCCGCCGTCGCCCGGCGGGCGGGGCAGCAGCCGCACCTCGCGGGCGAAGTTCTGGGCGGCCGTGAGGTAGACCGCCTGGCGCTGGGTCACCCGCAGGGTGGCCGTCGCCGACGGGGGCGCGCCGCCGTCCTCGCGGGGGGATGCGACCCCGGAGGGGGCGCCGCCCAGGCCGAGCAGCTCCACGTCCTCCAGCGCCAGGAACGTGCGGCCGGCGCCGTCGCGCGGCTCGGTGGAGACCAGGACGTCCACCCGCGAGCCCGGGCCGCCCGCCTGGCTCAGCGGGTCACCGCCCGCGACGGCCACCTGGACCGCCCGCTCGCCGCGGCGCAGGGTGGCGCCGCCGTCGCGAGCGGTGGCCGAGCGACCCCCGAGCGCCGCCGCGGTGACGTACGCGCCGCGCTCCAGGCCGCCGCGGACCTCGAGCCCGACGGCCTCGGTCGCTGATCGGGCCGCGTCGACCGGCACGAACCGCGACGGAACGTCGCGGACGGCCAGATCGGCCGGCTTCAGCCGCGCGCCCGGGCGTACGTCGCGGGCCGCGACCGCCACCGGCACCGGCCGACCGGTCCGGCTCTCGACCTCCGCCACGCGGCCGCCGACCTCCGAGGCCGCCAGCCCGCCGCAGGCCAGCGCCAGCGCCAGGAGGAAGACGGCGCGGCGGCGGCGCACCGCCGCGCTCACGGGTCGGCCACCGGCAGCTCCACCGCCGCCCGGGTGCCCTCGGCCGTGCGGGTGACGGTGACCCGGCCGCCCGCCTCCTCGGCGGCGCGGGCGGCGATGCCCAGCCCGCGCCCCCGGTCCGGATGGGCCTCGACCGGCACCGCCCGCGGGCCGTCGTCCAGCACCTCGACCACGACCTTCGACCCCTGGCGCCGCCCGCGCAGGCGGATGGCGCCGCTGCCGTGCTCCATCGCATTGGCCAGCAGGTTGCCCAGCACCTGGGCCAGGCGCCGGCGGTCGGCCCGCACCGCGGCCGTGCCGGCCTCCCAGCACAGGCTGACCCGCCGGCCCTGCCCGCCCGCCACCGGCCGCCAGCCGGCGGCGGCGGTGCGCAGCGCCCGCTCCAGCGGCAGGAGCGAGCGCCTGACGGGCGCGCGCGAGCCCGTCCGGGCCGCGTCCAGGTCCTCGAGCCCGGCGCGCATACGGTCGAGCTCGGACTCGAACGCCCGCGCCCGCCGCAGGCCGCCCTGCTCGCGGCGCATCGCGGCGGAGGCCAGAGCGAGCGCGGCCCCGGCGCCGCGCAGCTCGTGGGCCGCGTCGCCCACCGAGCGCAGCCGGCGCGCCAGCCGCCGAGCCCACAGGGCGGCCAGGACCGCGGCCACCCAGCCCGACAGCACGAGCGCGCTGGTCACGGCTGGTCGCACAGCTTGTAGCCCACACCGCGCACGTTCACGATCCACGGCCGGGCCGACCCGGCCGCCAGCTTCTTGCGCAGCCGGCACGCGTGCGCGTCGACCGTGCGCGTGCGGCCCATCGACACGTAGCCCCACACGTCGCGCAGCAGCTCGTTCTTGGGCACCACCCGGTCGGGTTGCTCGGCCAGCGCCTGGAGCAGCGAGAACTCCTTGGCCGAGAGGTGGACCGCCTGCCCGCCCATGCGCACCGTGCGGGTGCGCGGATCCACGACCAGGTCCCCCACCCGCACCTGCCCGTGCGCCGGCCGGCCGGCGCTGCGGCGCAGAACGGCCCGGACGCGGGCCAGCAGCTCGCCGTAGAGGAAGGGCTTGACCAGGTAGTCGTCGGCGCCGCGGTCGAAGCCGCGCACGCGGTCGGCGTCGCCGCCGCGGCCGGTCAGCACCACGATCGGCAGATCCGGGTCGATCCTGCTGGCCAGCCCGTCGGCCGAGCGGACGCGGTCCAGCAGCTCCAGCCCACTGCCCTGGCTGAGCCCCAG
>DASQLM010000408.1:0-4683 GCA_035630015.1 Thermoleophilaceae bacterium
AGGCCGCAAAGGCACGCCAGGAGGTGCTGCGAGAGGTGGCGTGCGTGCGGCTCACGCGCCTATATCTAGCAGCCCGGGTACACCAGGGCAATGATCGCGATGCTGGGAACCGGAATCATGGGCGCGCCGATGGCGCGCAACGCCAGGGCCGCCGGCCTCGACGTGCGGGTGTGGAACCGCACCCGCGAGAAGGCGGAGGCGATCGAGGGGGTCGAGGTGGCCGGCTCGCCGGAGGAGGCCGTGGCCGGCGCCGAGGTGGTAGTGACCATGCTGGCCGACACCGATGCGGTCACCGCGGCGATGGAGGACGGCGGGGCGCTGGCCGCGATGGCCGACGACGCCGTCTGGCTGCAGATGTCGACCGTGGGCATCGCCGGCACCGAAGCCCTGGCCGCGCTGGCCGAGGAGCGCGGCGTCCCGTTCGTAGACGCGCCCGTGCTGGGCACGAAGGCGCCGGCGGAGAAGGGCGCCCTGACCGTCCTGGCCTCCGGGCCCGACGACGTGCGCGAGCGCTGCGAGCCCCTCTTCGAGGCGGTGGGCGTGAAGACGCAGTGGCTGGGCCCGGCCGGGACCGCGACGCGGGCCAAGCTCGTGCTCAACCACTGGGTGCTGGGCCTGACCGAGGCCGTCGCCGAGACCGTGGCCCTGGCCGAGGCGCTGGACATCGACCCGCAGCTCTACCTGGACGCCATCGAGGGCGGGCCGCTGGACTCCGGCTACGCGCAGATGAAGGGCGGCGCGATCATCGCGCGCTCGTTCGAGCCCAGCTTCACGCTGGCGCTGGCCCGTAAGGACGCCGGCCTGGTGCTGGAGGCGGCTGAGCGCCACGAGCACGAGGCGGCCCTCGCCGAGGTGGTCGAACGCCAGATGGCGAAGGCGATCGAGGCCGGCCACGGCGACGAGGACATGGCGGCGACGTACTGGGCGAGCCGGCCCTAGAGCAGCGCGTCCAGCGCCGCCATGAACCGGTCGTTCTCGGCGCGCGTCCCGTAGGTCACCCGCAGGCGGCCCTCCTCGCCGAGCGCGCTGCCGGCGCGGACGATCACGCCCTGCTCGGCCAGGCCGTCGAGGATGGCCTTCTCGTCGCGGTCGCCCAGGGAGATCCAGGAGAAGTTGGCCTGGCTCTGGGAGTGACCGAGGCCGCGGGCGTCCAGTTCGGACTCCACGTGCACGCGCTCGATGACGGTGGACTCGATCCGGCGGGCGATCTCGTCCTGGTGGCGCAGCGCCTCGGTGGCCGCGGCCTGGGCCAGGGCGTTGACCGAGAACGGCTGGCGCACGTGGTCGATGGCGCGGCGGAAGCGCTCAGGCCCGAGCGCGTAGCCCACCCGCAGCCCGCACAGGCCGTAGATCTTGGAGAAGGTGCGCAGCAGGATCAGGTTGGAGTGCTTCGAGAGCAGCTCCACGGACTCGTCGGGGTCCTGGAGCAGGTTGAACTCCACGTAGGCCTCGTCGACGATCACGGCGACGTGGTCGGGCACGCCCGCCACGAACTCGGCGATCTGCTCCAGCGGCAGCGCCGTGGCCGTGGGGTTGTTGGGGTTGCAGACCAGGACCAGCCGGGTGGCGGCGGTGATCTCGCGCGCCATCGCGTCCAGGTCGTGGTTGCCGTCGTCGTCCAGCGGCACCTTGACCTCGGTGGCGCCGGACATCGACGCCAGCATCGGGTAGACCGAGAACGAGGGCCAGGCGTAGACCAGCTCGGCCCCCGGCTCCAGCAGGGCGTCGGCGGCCGACAGCAGGATCTCGCACGAGCCGTTGCCCACCGTGACCCGGTCCGCCCCCACCCCGGTCCGGTCGGCCAGGGCCTTGCGCAGCGCGGACTTGTCCGGGTCGGGATAGCGGTTCAGCGTCTCCAGCCGGCCCTGGATGGCGCCAACCACCGCGGCCGGCGGCCCGAACGGGCTCTCGTTGGAGGCCAGCTTGACCAGCTCGCCGCCGAAGTCGTAGCTGCCGGCCTGCGGGTAGGACGGGATGTCGCCCAACCGCCGGTTGAACTCGATGCCCGGGCTCACTGCGCCCCCTCCAGGTCGCGCCGCAGCGACACCGCCTCGCGCAGGTAGACGTGCTTGGGCGGCGTGTCCTCGTCGGCGTAGGTGTGCAGCAGCAGCCGGATCACGCGCGGCAACGAGCCGGGCACCGGCATCTCCCGCGTGCACAGCAGCGGCACGCCCGACATGCCCATCTCGCGCGCGGCCACCGCCGGGAACTCGGCGTCCAGGTCGTCGGTGCAGGTGAAGATGCAGCTGACCATGTCCTCGATCCGCAGCCCGTTGCGGTCGATGACCTCCCGCACGAGCTCGTCGGTGGCCTCGAGGATGGCATCCGCCTCGTTCGCGGCCACGGTGGTGGCGCCTCTGAGTGCTCGCAGTCTCACGGCGCGGGATCATCCCAGCCCGCGCTGGCGTACAGCTCGGCGACCTCCGCCGGGGTGAGCGGGCGCGACTCGCCCTCGGGCAGGCCGCCGAGGGTCAGCGGGCCGAAGCGCACCCGCTCGAGCGAGCTGACCTTGTAGCCGACCGCCTCGCACATGCGCCGCACCTGGCGCTTGCGCCCCTCGCCGATCGTGATCTCCATGAGGCCGGGGCCCAGCACCGACACCTCGGCCGGGCTGGTGCGCCCGTCGTCCAGCGTGACCCCCGCCTTCAGGCGGCTGACCGCCTCGTCGGATATCTCCGCCGGGCGGACACTGGCGCGGTAGGTCTTCTGGACCCCGTAGCGCGGGTGGGTGAGCCGCTCGGCCAGCGTGCCGTCGTTGGTCAGCAGGATCAGCCCCGTGGTGTCGGCGTCCAGGCGCCCGACCGGGTACAGCCGGCGCCGCGTGGCCACGAACTCGACCACCGTGCGGCGGCCGTGGGTGTCGGCCGCGGTGGACACCACGCCCGCCGGCTTGTGCAGCAGGTAAACCTCGTGCTCCTCCGGGGCCACCGGCTCGCCGTCCACGCGCACGTCGCTGGAATCGTCGACGTCACGGGCGGGGTCGGTGACGGGCTCCCCCGCGACGGTCACGTGCCCGGCGGCGATCAGGCGCTCGGCCGCGCGCCGGGACGCCACGCCCGAGTGGGCCAGGAACTTGGCCAGGCGCACTGCGGTCAGTCCACCGGCAGGCCGGGGATGGCGCCGTTGCGAAACGCGTCCACGAAGCGCCGGTGGTCCTCGCGCACCACCCCGGCGTAGGTCGAGCCGAAGTCGGCCACGTGGTCGGCGAACTCATCGATCCGGTCGCCGACCGCCTCGGTGATGGCGGCCTCGACATCGAAGTCCACGAGGGTCTGGTCGGAGCTCGCGTCGGGCACACAGTGGACCTTCGCCGTGGCTCGGCCGAGCGACCGGACCAGCGGCTCGATCTCGTCCGGCGAGGCCACCAGGTCCCAGTCCAGGTCCTCCTCGTAGGGCGAGACCTCGGACACCACGAACCCCGTGCCGTCCAGCTCGCACCAGCCCAGCCACGGGTCGGCGTGCGCCTGCAGCGCGCGCTGCGAGACCACGGTCCGGTGCCCGTGGTGCTCGAAGGCGTCCGCGATCGCCTCGTCGGTCACCACCCGGCTGGCGGCGGCGACGTTGCCCTGCTTCATCGACAGGACCACGTCGTCCTGCAGCGCCTCGGTGCGGCCCTCGATGAGCAGCGAGTAGGCCGGCAGGCCCGCACTGCCGATGCCGAAGCCGCTGCGCCCGACGATGTCCTTGACCGTGTAGGACACGCTCTGCTGGCGCTTGTCCGAGGGCACGGTGTCCAGGTAGTCGCGGAAGGCCGCGTAGACGGCGCCCTGCTCGTCCGCCCCGAGTGCGCGGACGCCGGTGCGCTCGGAGAACCGGCGCTCGCCCCCGTCGATCTTGGTCTGGGCCTCGAGCATGCGCACCCGGGTCTGCTCGCGGGCGGCGCGCAGCACGGTCTGGACGGTGCCGTCCGTATTGCTCAGCCGGAGGCCGAACTCCTCGTCCTTGTCGCCCCGGGCGAACGCCCGCACCTGGTCGGCGTAGGCGCTGGCGTAGGCCCGGTTGACCTGCCGCACGGTGTCGTCGGACAGCGCCATCGTGAACCCCAGCAGGCTCACCCCCGCTGCCATCCGCAGCAGGTCCCACGTGTAGTGGCCCAGGTATGCCTCGTCGAAGTCGTTCACGTCGAACACCAGCAGGCCGTCCGCGCTCATGTACGTGCCGTAGTTCTCCGGGTGCAGGTCCCCCTGGATCCACACGCGGCTGGTGCGCTCGTCCACGAACGGGTCCTCCAGCCCGGCCACGTCGGCGTAGAACAGCGGCGCGCTGCCCCGGTAAAAGGCGAACGGGTCCGCCGCCATCTTGCGGAACTTGTGCCGGAAGGCCGCGGGGTCGGCGGCGATCAGGTCGGCGAAGGCGTCGCCGATGACCTCGACGATCCGTTCCTCGCGCCCGTCGCCGTCTGCGGTCAGTCCCTCGAGCTCCATGCCGGGGACTCTAGGCTGGAGGCGTGGACCTCGCGCTCTTGGACACCACCCTGGCCGACCTCGGCCAGCCCGCGTTCCGCGCCACCCAGGTGTGGGAGTGGACCGCGCGCGGCGCGGGCTCCTACGACGAGATGACCAACCTGCCCGAGTCCCTGCGCGCCGACCTGGCCGAGCGGGTGCCGCTGTCCTCGTTGACGGTCGAGCACGAGGCGCTGGCCTCCGACGGCACCGAGAAGGTGCTGCTGCGCACCGGCGACGG
>DASQLM010000409.1:0-2974 GCA_035630015.1 Thermoleophilaceae bacterium
TCTCGGTCGAGCGGAAGTCGCCGTCGGCCATCGTGGCCACGTGGGTCTTCGAGTCCGGCGACCACTCGCCCATCGAGTGCGGGTGGGCCCGGACGTAGGACTTGACCGAGTCGGGCGCCCGGCGATCCGAGTTGCCCTCGCGCAGCACCGGGTTCACGGCCGAGCCCTTGACGTTGTCGTAGCGGGAGCGAATGTCGCGCTCCTCGTCGGTCGAGGGCTCCTCCGGGTAGTCGGGGATGTCGAACCCCTGCTCCTGCAGCTCCTCGATGGCGCGCTTGAGCTGGGGCACCGACGCGCTGATGTTCGGCAGCTTGATGATGTTGGCCTCGGGCGTCTGGGCCAGGTCTCCGAGTTCGGCCAGGGCATCCGGGAACTCCGGATCGAACTGGGCCAGGATGCGCCCGGCGAGCGAGATGTCGCGCAGCTCGATCTCGATGCCGGCCGACGCGGCGAACCTGCGCACGATCGGCAGTAGCGAACGCGTCGCGAGCGCGGGGGCCTCGTCGGTCTCGGTGTAGATGATCTTCATCGTCAGCGGGTGAAGTTACATAGCTGCCACCATCCGCTGCATGTTCGGCGGTGGCGGATCGATCCAGCTCGCACGGGTGTTCGGCATCCGCGTGGGCGTAGAGCCCAGCTGGTTCGTGATCCTGTTCGTGATCATCTGGTCGCTGACCGGCTACTACGGCGACCTGTTCCCGGGCGAGAGCAGCAAGTCGTTCGTGCTGGCCGTGATCTCCGCCCTGCTGTTCTTCGGCAGCATCGTGCTCCACGAACTGGGCCACGCGGTGGTGGCCATGCGCAACGGGATCAAGATCGAGGGGATCGATCTGTGGCTGTTCGGCGGCGTGGCCAAGCTCTCGAAGGACACCGACTCGGCCGGCGTGGAGTTCCGCGTGGCGGCGGCGGGCCCGGCGGTCACGCTCCTGATCGCGGCGGCCTGCTTCGGGGCCGGCACCATGCTCTCGGGATCGGGCGAGGCCGCCGACTCGGTGCGCTTCGACGCCGTGACCGGCGACGAGACGCTGGCGGTGCTGGGCTACCTGACGTTCATCAACGCCATCCTGCTGGTGTTCAACCTTGTGCCCGCGTTCCCGCTGGACGGCGGCCGGATCGCCCGCGCCATCGCCTGGAAGGTGACCGGCAACCGCAACACCGCCACCCGCTTCGCGGCCCGGATGGGGCGCGTGATCTCGTACCTGATGATGGGCCTGGGCGCCTACCTGCTGCTGGCCACCAGCGACTTCGTGACCGGCGTCTGGCTGATCCTGATCGGCCTGTTCGTGGGCCAAGCCGCCAAGGCCGCCGAGCGCCAGACCGACGTGGCCGACCGGATCGACGGCCTGCTGGTGGCCGACGTGATGGACGACGAGCCCGTGGCCATGCCCGCCGACCTGCCGCTGGACCGGGCCGAGGAGGAGTTCTTCCTGCGCTACCGCTACCCGTGGTTCCCGGTGGTGGACGCCGACGGGCGCTTCATCGGCCTGGTCACCCAGGCCAGCGTGGACTCGCTGCCCGAGGCCGTCCGCCCGGGCCGGACGGTCGCGTCGGTGATGGCCGCCGACGGCGACGGCGACAGCCGCATGCGCGTGGACGCCGACGCGCCGCTGGAGTCGCTGCTGAGCCTGGAGGGGCTGGTCCGGCTGGGGGCGGTCATGGCGGTGGACGGCGAGGGCCGCCTGCGCGGCATCGTGACCGCCGACCAGGTGCGCCGGGCACTGTCGCCGACGGCCGTTCTCTGAGGGTCAGGTGGCCCTAACTCCGCCGGGACACGTAGATTGGTCGACGGACCGCGGACGAAAGGACCTGGCGACGGTCAGATAGGATCGCCGTCGCTTCATCTCCCCTCATGCCCCAACACGACGTACTCGTAATCGGAGCCGGACTCGCCGGCCAACGCGCTGCACTGGCCGCTGCCGAGGCAGGTGCCTCTGTCGGCATCATCAGCAAGGTCCACCCCGTGCGCTCGCACTCGAACGCGGCCGCCGGTGGCATCAACGCCGCGCTGAACCCGGAGGACTCCTGGGAATCGCACGCCTACGACACCGTCAAGGGCTCCGACTTCCTCGGCGACCAGGACGCCATCGAGATCATGTGCAAGGAGGCTCCCGACGAGGTGCTGCAGCTCGAGCACTGGGGCGTGACCTTCCACCGCAACGAGGAGGGCAAGCTGGGCACGCGCGCCTTCGGTGGCGCCTCGGCGGCCCGCACCTACTACATCGCCGACATCACCGGCCAGGCGCTGCTGCACGTCCTGTACGAGCAGCTGATGAAGCACGACGAGGTCGATCGCTACGAGGAGTGGTTCACCACCGCGCTCGTGCGCGACGACAGCGGCCGGATCGCCGGCGCGGTGACCCGCAACATCCGCGACGGCGAGCTCCAGCTGTTCACCGCCAAGTCCGTGATCCTGGCCACCGGCGGCAACGGGCAGATCTTCACCCCCACCACCAACGCGCTGATCTGTACCGGCGACGGCATTGCCATGGCCTACCACGCGGGCGCGCCGCTGATGGACATGGAGATGATCCAGTACCACCCCACCACGCTGGCCGGGGTCGGGCTGCTGATCACCGAGGGCGCCCGCGGCGAGGGCGCGCACCTCTACAACGCCGAGGGCGAGCGCTTCATGGAGAAGTACGCGCCCAACAAGATGGAGCTGGCCTCGCGCGACGTGGTCTCGCGCGCCGAGCAGACCGAGATCGACGAGGGCCGCGGCTTCCCGGACGGCACCGTGGCGCTGGACATCACCGTGGTCGGCGCCAAGCGCATCCACGAGTCGCTGCGCGAGATCGTGAACGTGGGGCGGGACTTCGCCGGCACCGACATCACGAAGGAGCCCATCCACATCAAGCCGGGCAACCACTACGTGATGGGCGGGATCAAGACCGACGTCCATGGCCAGACCGAGGTGCCGGGCCTGTACGCGGCCGGCGAGTGCGCCTGCGTCTCGGTGCACGGCGGCAACCGCCTG
>DASQLM010000410.1:0-3283 GCA_035630015.1 Thermoleophilaceae bacterium
GACGTCCGCGAGGCCACGGTCTCGATGGACCGCGGCGTCAAGGAGCTCAGCCAGAGTCTGGACGGAGTGAACAACCTCATGGACCGCTACCCGCGGCTGCTGGGCGCCAAGGCCGCTGAGAAGCGCGCCCGCCGCGACGAGGCCGGCGCCTCGTGATCGCCTTCTTCCTGCCGCTCTTCCACAACGAGCTGGTGAACATGATCACCATCCCGATCTTCTCGGGGGTGATCGGCTACACCACCAACTGGACCGGGGTGTGGATGCTGTTCTACCCGGTCAGGTTCGCCGGCTTCCGGCTCCCCGGGCTGCGGGCGCTGGCGGGCCTGCTCCCGCGCAAGCTCCAGCAGATCCCGGGCGTGATGCAGGGCGGCGTGGGCTGGCAGGGCATCATCCCCTCGCGCGCGGCGAAGATGGGCTCGATCGCCGTGGACAAGGGCATCGCCAAGGTCGGCGGCCCCGCCGAGTTCTACGAGCAGCTTGAGCCCGACGCGATCGCCGAGCACATCCTGGAGAGCTCGCGCGATGACATCCGCGATGTGGTGGAGCGCACCATGCAGCGCGAGCACCCGCAGCTGTGGAACGACCTGCCGCCCCAGATCCGCGAGGCCGTGCACACGCGGGTACAGAACCAGCTCCCGGACATCGTGCACGACGTGACCGACGAGATCGGCAACAACATCGACCAGCTGCTGGACATCAAGCTGATGGTCATCCGCCACCTGGAGGCCCAGCCCGCGCTGGCCAACCGGATCTTCCAGGAGACCGGCCGTCAGGAGCTGCGCTTCATCATCAACTTCGGCTTCTTCTTCGGCTTCGTCCTGGGCCTGCCGACGGTGGCCATCGTCCACTTCCTGCCCTACTGGTGGGTGCTGCCGGTGCTGGGCACCCTGGTCGGCTGGATTACAAACTGGCTGGCCATCAAGATGATCTTCGAGCCGATCGAGCCGCGCAAGATCGGGCCGTGGACGTGGCAGGGCCTGTTCCTCAAGCGCCAGAAGGAGGCCGCCGACGTGTACGCCGAGGTGATCGCCGACGACATCGTGACGCTGCGCAACATCGGCCAGGAGCTGCTGAACGGGCCGCGGTCGGACCGCACCCGCCAGATGATCCACACCGCCCTGCGCCCGGCGGTTGACCGGGCCACGGGCCCCGCGCGGGCAGCGGTGCGCGTGGCGGTGGGCACCAAGGAGTACGACGCCATCCGCGAGTCTGTCGCGGACGAGGGCGTGGGCTACACCATGACCCCCCTGACCGACCTCGACTTCAACCGCCGCCAGAGCGAGAAGGTGCGCAAGCTCATCTCGGCGAGAATGCGAAAGATGGATCCCGACGACTTCTCCGAGATGCTGCGCTCGGCCATGCGCGAGGACGAGTGGCTGCTGATCCTGCACGGCGCGGTGCTGGGCTTCGGCGCCGGCCTCGTGCACCTGGCGATATTCGGCGTATGAGCGATCCCGACGACGACCTCCAGGAGGACGGGCAGGATCTGGACACGGCGGGCCTGCTGGCCGCCGCGCCGGCGCTGGCGCGCCTGGCGGTACACGCCGGGTGGCGCACCGCCGGCTGGACGGCGGGCTCGTCCGTGCGTGCCGGCGGGCGGATGCTGGACGCCGCCCGCTCGGGACAACCCCCCACCGAGCTGCTGGCCCAGGCCGGTGCCGAGGCGCGCGACTACGCGCTGAAGCTGCTGGGCCTGGCCGAGGCGATCGAGGCCGTGGTCGCGCAGCGCACCGAAGACCCGTCCGACGACGGGGGGCTGCCGCAGGAGGACGCTCCGCCGGCGCCCGAGGTGTCCCAGAGCACGCTCCGCGCCCGGGGCGAGGAGCTCCTGCGCCAGTCGGCCGACGTGCGCTACCACGAGGAGGCCCACCCGGCCTACGAGCGCATCCTCGGGGAGCTGGCACCCGACGACGCCCGCATCCTGCGCTTCCTGTTCCGCGAGGGCGCCCAGGCAGCCGTGGACGTGCGCACCAGCAAGACGCTGGGGGTGACCTCGGAGATGGTGGCGCCCGGGTTGTCGCTGATCGGCGAACAGGCCGGCTGCCGGTACCTGGACCGGGTTCCCGCCTACCTGAACAACCTCTACCGGCTCGGGCTGATCTGGTTCTCCCGTGAGGCGATCACCGACCCGCTGGAGTACCAGGTGCTCGAGGCACAGCCCAAGGTCACCGAGGCGCTGGAGGCCTCGGGTCGCTCGAAGACCGTCCGCCGCAGCATCCACCTGACGCCGTTCGGCGAGGACTTCTGCGACGTCTGCCTGCCCACCGACATCACCGGCGAGTTCGAGGCGGTCCAGGTGGAGGCCGAGCCGCGCGACGACCTGCCCAACGTCAGCCGCAAGCCGGTCTAGTTCGTTGCGCTAGTTGAGCCGGGCCCGGACGCCGGCCAGCTTCGTCTGCGCCTGCTCCAGGCTCTTGTCGTCGATCGGCAGGTGCAGCCGCAGCTCTGCGCACCGCAGCGCCTGGTCGAGCCCGTTGCAGCGCAGCAGCCGCCGCTCCATCTCGTCGAGCAACAGCCCGCAAGCTTCGTGGGCGCAGCGCCAGCTCAGCACCGGGGGCAGCGTGCGCCCGTCGCACAGCTGGCCCGTCGGCGAGCGCACCACCAGCGGTTCCTCGAGCCTGGTGTGGGCCACGCAGTGGTCCCGGCCGTTGCTGACCAACCCCAGCGGCACGCCGCAGCGCCGGCCCGCCTCGATGGCCAGCAGCGCCTGGATCAGGGGGTCGGCGCCGGCGCCGCACATGGCGCGGTCGATGAACAGGCAGTCCAGGTCCACCGCGCCGGATTCCTCCGTGGCACCGGGCAGCAGCTCCTCGCGCCACAGTTCCGCCACCGCGCGCAACGCGTTCACGGGGTCGGAAGGCGCGGGGGCGATCTGCTCCGCAAGGAGATCCAGCGAGTGGTCCACCACGGCGGCGTCCACGTCGTGGAAGGCGCCGGCCATCGACACGGCCAGCTCGGCGTGCGGCGGGCAGCCCGTGGCCGCCAGGGCGAAGGGCAGCGGCTCGAGCATTCCCATGCTCAGACCCGGCTGTAGAACTCGACGATGGCCTGCTCGTCGATCGGCGCCTGTATCTCCTCCCGCGCGGGCTCGCGGACCACGCGGCCCACCAGCGCCTCGTGGTCGGCCAGCAGCCACGGCGCCACGCGCTCGGTCAGCTCGGAGGCCAGCTGGGCCGCCTCGCGGACCGAGCTGCCGGCGGACAGGGCCACCACGTCGTCGGCTTCGACCCGCCGGGACGGGATGTCGCAGCGGCGCCCGTTGACCTCGACGTGGCCGTGGGAA
>DASQLM010000411.1:0-4329 GCA_035630015.1 Thermoleophilaceae bacterium
CTCGCGGGCGAGCCGGCGGCGGCGGTCGTGGTCCTTCTCGGTGAGGATCGCCCGCCCGTGGCCCTCGGAGAGCACGCCGGCGGCGATCAGGTCGAGCGCCTCGTCGGGTAGCTCGAGGATCCGGATCAGGTTGGACACGGCCACGCGGCTCTTGCCGACGCGGCGGCCGACCTCCTCCTTGGTCAGGCCGAGGTCGTCGACGAGCATCGCGCACGCGCGCGCCTCCTCGACGGGGCTCAGGTCCACCCGCGCCATGTTCTCGGCCAGCGCCAGGTCGAGGCGCTCGTCGTCCTCGGTCTGGCGGACGACGGCCGGGATGGTCTCGATCTCGGCGAGCCGGGCGGCCCGAAGGCGGCGCTCGCCGGCGATGAGCTCGAACCGGCCCCCGGTGAGCGGACGCACGACGACGGGTTGCAGGACGCCGCGGGAGCGGATCGACTCGGACAGGGCCAGCAGCGCCTCCTGGTCGAACTCGCGCCGCGGCTGCGCCGGGTTGGGCGCGATCAGCTCGAGCGGGATGTCCCGCATGCCCTGCTCGTCGGCGCGCGACCGGGGCAGGATGGCGGAAAGCCCTCTGCCCATCCCGCGCTGGCCCGTCCGGGGCTCGGGTGACTGGTCAGGCACGGGCCGCGACCTCCTTGGCCAGCTTCAGGTAGGCGGCCGAGCCCGCGCTCTGGGGCGCGTGCCGGATGGCGGGGAGGCCGAAGCTGGGAGCCTCCCCGAGCCGCACGTTGCGGGGAATCACGGTGTCGAAGACCAGGTCCGGGAAGTGCTCGCGCACCTCCCGCTCGACGTCCTGCGCCAAGCGCGTCCGGCCGTCGTGCATCGTGAGGATCATTCCCGCGACCGCCAGCCGCGGATTGAGCTCGCGCTGGATCAGCGACAACGTGTCCAGTAGCCCGGCCAGCCCCTCGAGCGCGAAGTACTCGGTCTGCACCGGAACCAGGACCCGGTCGGCGGCCACGAGCGCGTTCACCGTCAGGGGACCCAGCGAGGGCGGGCAGTCCAGGACGGTGAACAGGTAGCGGTCGCGCACGTCGCCGAGCTGCTCGCGCAGCCGCGTCTCCGAGCCGGGCAGGCGCGGGAGCTCCACGGTTGCACCCGCGAGGTCGGGCGTGGCGGGGACGACCGACAGGCGGTCGATGGAGGTCGCGCGGGCCGCTTCGGGCAGCGTGGTCTCGCCGGCGAGGCAGTCGTAGGCGGAGGGCGCGAGGTCCTTGTCGAGCCCCAGCCCCACCGTGGCGTTGCACTGCGGATCGAGATCGACGAGGAGCGTCTCGTACCCGGCGTCGGCGACGCTGGCAGCGACGTTCACGGCGGTGGTGGTCTTGCCCACACCGCCCTTCTGGTTCGTAATGGCGAAGATCGTGCCCATCGGTCTCGCAAGCTAGAGGCGCGAGCGGTCGGAAACTCGCCCCCCGCGCTCATGGTTCGCCCCCGAACGGTCAAGTCCTCCCCGCACATTGCGGGCGGTCTGCGGTTCAGGTCAGAGGGCGCTTGCGCGCCTGGCCCGCACGGCGCGGGAAACGGTCTGGCGTGGGCCCCACCTTGCGCATGACGTGCAGGTGGTGGTCGCGCGCGCCCGCGTACGGGACCACGTGGCGGATGTCCTCGGGCGCCAGGCCCAACCGGCCGGCCGCCGCGGCCCCGGCGGCCTCCTCGGCCTCGTCGCGGCGGCCCTTCCAGGCCACGAGCACCCCGCCCTCCCCCAGCAGTGGCGCCGCGTACTCCGCGAGCACCGCGAGCGGCGCCAGCGCCCGCGCCGTGACCGCGTCGTAGGCCCCCGCGCCGGCGCTCCGGGCCCAGTCCTCGGCGCGCTCGGCGACGGGGGCGGCGTTGCCCAAAGCGGCGGCGTCGGCCAGACGGCCGATCACCTCGCACTTGCGGCGGGTCGACTCGACGAGGTCGAACGTGGCGGCGGGCAGCGCGACCGCCAGGGCCAGGCCCGGAAAGCCGGCACCGGCGCCGATGTCGGCCACGCGGCCCTCCCGCGGGAACGCGGGCAGATCGAGCGCGGTGAGGCTGTCGGCGAGGTGGATCCGAGCGGCGTCCCCGGGCCGGCTGACGGTGGTCGGCGGATCGGACTCGGCGGCCAGGGCCTCCAGGAGGCGGGCGAGCTGATCGATCTGGTCATCCGTGAGGTCCCGGTGCACCCGGGCGAGCGCGAGCGTTTTACGTGAAACGCTCAGGAGCCCGAGGAGGGGCGCAGCGGCGCAACGACCAGGCGGCGCTCGGGCTCGTCGCCCTCGCTGTAGGTCTCGATGTCCGTGCGCTCGCTCAGGTAGGTGTGGACGACCTTCCGCTCCAGCGCGCGCATGGGCTCGAGCTCGACCGGGCGGCCGTAGCGCAGAGCGTCGGAAACGGCCCGATCGGCCTCCCGCTGGAGCGCGTTCTCGCGTCGCTCCCGGTACCCCGCGGCGTCGACCACGACGCGCCGGCGGTCGTCGACGTCGCCGCGGAGCGCGATGCGCATCGCCAGATGCTGCAGCGCGTCGATCGTGGTGCCGTGCTTGCCGATCAGAAGCCCCAGGTCCTCGCCCTCGACCGTCGCGCGCAGCTCCTCCTCGGACTCGGTGACCTCGACCTCGGCCTCGAGCTCCAGCTCGTCGACCACGCGCTCGACCACGTCGCGCAGGCGAGTGGCCGGCTCGTCGGCGGGCAGGTCCTCGGCGCTCATGGCGCGGAACGCTACCGGCGGCGGCCGGAGCGCTTCTTCTTCTTGCGCGGGGACTTGGGCGGCGGCGCCGAGGAGGACGAGCCGCCGTTGCCGCCTTCGGCCACGGCAGCCGCCACGGGGGTCTTGCCCTTGCCCTTGGCACCGCCGTCGGATCCGGCCTTGCCCATCTCCTTCTCGACCACGGGCTTGGGGTACAGCTTGCGCACCACCAGCTGCTGGCCGATGGTCCAGAAGTTGGTGGTGACCCAGTAGAGGATCAGGCCGGCCTCGAACGTGGCGATGAAGGGCACGAACACGAACGGCAGCGCGAGCATGATCCGCTGCTGGTTCTTGTCGCCGCCGACCATCGTGATCAGGCTGGCGGTGAGCTGCGTGCCGACGTAGAGCACGACCATGACCACCAGCACGGCGATGTGGTCGGGCCACAGCTTGCCGGCGAGGTCGGGGATGAAGAAGAAGCTGTCGTTCGACCCGAGGTCCTGCTTGAAGTTCTCGCTGCGCAGCAGCTCGAAGAGCGCGATGAAGAACGGGATCTGCAGCAGCAGCGGGAGACATGAGCCCAGGGGATTGACCTTGTTCTCCTGGTAGAACTTCATCATCTCCTGGTTCATGCGCTGCTTGTCGCCCTTGAAGCGCTCCTGAATCTTCTTCATCTCCGGCTGGAGCACCTGGAGCTTCTGCATGGACTTCACCGACTTGAACGTCAGCGGCAGGATGAACAGGCGAATCGTGAAGGTCAGCAGGATGATCGCCCAGCCCCAGCTGTTGGGTCCGCCACCGACCAGGTCGTGCCAGAACGTGAGGATGTCCTCGAGGAAGTCGAGGGCGGGCTGGGGGATGATGGCGATGGGCGTCATGGTTTCTCAGCGCGAGGACTGAACAGCGTCTGGTCCTCGACGAAGTCGACGCCGCCGTGGCTCCACGGATTGCAGCGAAGCAGACGCCAGGCGGCCAGCACCAGGCCCCGGAGTATGCCGTATCGCCGCACGGCGGCGACCGCGTACTCCGAGCAGGTCGGATGGTACTTGCAGCGGCGTGGGATGGCAGGCGAGATGGCGCGCTGATACAGGCGCACCGGCGCGACGACGATCGAGCGCAGGGCGGTCACGGGGTCCCGTTCCCGGTCAGTCCGGCCTCGTCCAGCAACGCCCGGAGCGCCTCGCGCAAGCCGGGCTCACCCTCCTCGGCCACCAGCTTCCCCGCCTCGGGCCGGGCCACGATCACGAAGTCGTGGGTCTCGGGCAACGGCTCGGCACAGGCCCAGAAGGACTCACGCAGCGCCCGCTTGACGCGGTTGCGCTCGACCGCGCCACCGACCCTGCGTCCCACCGAGATGCCGAGGCGCGGACCCTCGTCGCCGGCCCCCCTCGGGAAGGCGTACAGAATCAGGTGCCGGCCCGCGTGCGAACGCCCCTCGCGGTAGACGCGGTCGAACTCTCCGCTGCGGGAGAGCCGCCGTCGCTTCCGCCGCGCCGGACGGGCGGGGCCGGCGTCCTCGCCCGCGGCCTCGGCCACGGTTACGGGGTGAGGCGAGCGCGGCCCTTGCTGCGGCGACGGCGCAGGACGTGCCTGCCCGCGCGGGTACTCATACGCGCACGGAAACCGTGCGTGCGGGCGCGCTTGCGCTTCTTTGGCTGGTAGGTGCGCTTCAT
>DASQLM010000412.1:0-2670 GCA_035630015.1 Thermoleophilaceae bacterium
GCGAAGATGTCCAGGATCACCGCCGTGCGGTCGATCACCGGGGTGTCGATGGCCGCCTCGAGGTTGCGCTCCTGCCGCGGCGCCAGCTCGTCGTCGACGGCCACGAGGTTGGCGTCGCTGGCCTTGATGGCCTGCTTGAGCTCGGCCAGCTTGCCCTTGCCGAAGTAACGGTCGGGGTCCGGGGTGGTTCGCTTCTGGGTCATCTCGCCGGCCACGGCGACCCCGGCGGTGCGCAGCAGCTCCCCGAGCTCGGACAGGTCGTGCTCGTCCGGACCGGCCGCGATCAGCAGCGCGCGCTGGCGTGCTCTGCGGTTGCGGATCCCGTACGACTGCGCCATTCCCTCGAGTCTACGTAGGATGCGGGTCGTGAAGGTGTTCGTGACGGGAGCCACGGGCTTCATCGGTGGGCGGATGACCCGCCTGCTCGCGGAGCGGGGCGACGAGGTCGTCGCGCTGGTGCGCGATCCGGCCAAGGCCTCGGCGCTGGCCGACGCCGGCGTGGAGCTGGTGCGGGGCGACCTCACGTCCCTCGAGGAGATCGAGCAGGGCATGCGCGGCGCGGAGGCGGTCATCCACGGCGCGGCCGTCTACAAGATCGGCATCACGGGCGGCGAGCGCGAGGACATGTTCGACGCCAACGTGCGCGGCACCGCGCGCGTGCTCGACGCCGCCATCGAGGCGCACGTGCCGCGGATCGTCTACGTATCGTCGGTGGTCGCGTTCGGGGACACCGAGGGCACCGTCGTCGACGAGGCCCACAATCGCTCCCACCGCCGCTTCTCGTCCTTCTACGAGGAGACCAAGGTGCTGGCGCACGAGATCGCTGACGAGCGCATCGCCCGCGGCGCTCCGATCGTGATGGTCCAGCCGGGCGGCGTCTACGGACCCGGCGACCACTCTCAGCTGGGCACGATGATCCACCAGGCCGCCACCGGCAAGCTGAAGCTGAAGATGCTGCCCGACGCCGGCTACCTGCTGGCCTACGTGGACGACGTGGCCGCCGGGATCCTGCTGGCCCTGGATCGTGGCGAGCCGGGCGAGTCCTACGTGCTGGGCGGCGAGTGCGTGACCATGGGCGAGCTGGTCGACCGGGCCGCCGCCGTGGCGGGCCGCAAGGGCCCGCGCGGCACGATGCCCACGCCGCTGATCAAGGCGTCGGCGCCGTTGGGCCGGTTCGTGGGGCCGATGATGGGCTTCCCGCCCAACCTGCGCGAGCTGATCCGCTCGTCCGACGGCGTGACCTACTACGCCGACGACGCGAAGGCCCGGGCCGAGCTGGGCTACACCTCGCGCCCGCTGGACGACGGGCTGCGCGAGACCATCGCGTCGTACTGATCGCGCCCCTCGCGGGCGATACCAACACGAGACCCGGGTGATACTGCGCCCCGGCCCCGGGGCGGGCGATCATCGCCCCATGAGGCACTGGGCGACATTCACCTTCATCTCCATCGCGATCGTGGCGCCGGGCACGGCCCAGGCGGGCACCGCGGCCGTGACCAGATCCGAGGGGCCCACCCGCATCGCGCAGTTCACCGCGGCGCGGGGCGAGGACAACAACCTGCGGGTGCGCGTCAGCGGCTCGGGCAGGGCGGTGCTGTTCATCGACCTCCGCCGCCTCCCGATCACGCCGGGCGCGGGCTGTGTGCCCTACCGGGGCCGGCCCAACGAGGCCATCTGCTCGCTGACCACCCGGTTCACCCTCGCCCAGGCGCTGCTGGGCGACCGCAACGACCGCGCCGACCTCGACTCGCTGGGCCGGACGCAGGTGAACGCCGCCGGCGGGGACGGCGATGACAACGTGATCGTGGGCCGCCGGGCCACCCGCTGGAGCATCGCCGGCGGAAACGGCGACGACCGCCTCGGCGCGAAGGCCGAGTCGGCGTTCAGCAGCTCGCTGCGCGGCGGCGCGGGCAACGACAGGCTGACCGGCTCGAACGGGTCCGACCGGCTGTTCGGCGACGCCGGCAACGACACGCTGAAGGGCCGCGGCTCCAGGGACAGGTACTCGTGCGGCTCCGGGCGCGACCGCGCCCAGGTGCGCGCCTCGGAGGCCGAGGTCGCAGGCAGGGCCTGCGAGGGCAGGAACCTCCCCTAGCCCCCCAGGCTGCCGCGGATGCGCTCCATGGCCTCCGTGAGGCGATCGTCCTCAACGGTCAGCGAGATGCGGAAGAAGCCCTCGCCGCTCTCGCCGTAGGCGCCCCCGGGCGAGACCACCACGCCCGACTCCTCCAGCACCAGCTCGCAGTACGACGCCGAGGTGTGGCCCTCGGGCACGGGCGCCCATACGTAGATCGTGGCCTTGGGCGTGGGCACGTCCACGCCCACGTCGCGCAGGGCGCCGACCACCAGGTCGCGGCGGCGCTGGTAGACCGCGCTCATCTCCTTCGGGATGTGGTCGCCGTCGTCCAGCGCGGCGGCGCCCGCGAGCTGCACCGCCTCGAACATGCCCGAGTCGATGTTGGTCTTGAGCTTCCAGTAGGCCTCGCACGCCTCGGCGTTGCCCACGAACGCGCCGATCCGCCAGCCGGTCATGTTGTAGCCCTTGGACAGCGAGAAGATCTCGACGCCCACCTCCTTGGCGCCCGGCGTCTCCAGGAAGCTGGGGGCCACGTAACCGTCGAAGGTGGTCTCGGTGTACGAGGCGTCGTGCACCACCAGGATGTCGTTGGC
>DASQLM010000413.1:0-127656 GCA_035630015.1 Thermoleophilaceae bacterium
AAGCACTTCTACTCCATCTACTCGAAGATGACGAAGAAGGGCCGCGAGTTCAACGAGATCTACGACCTGACCGCCATGCGCGTGCTCGTGGGCTCGGTGAAGGACTGCTACGGCGCCATCGGCGTCATCCACTCGCTGTGGAAGCCGCTGCCGGGCCGCTTCAAGGACTGGGTTGCCATGCCCAAGTTCAACATGTACCAGGCGCTGCACACCACGGTCATAGGGCCCGAGGGCCGGCCGCTGGAGATCCAGATCCGCACCCAGGAGATGCACGACACCGCCGAGTACGGCATTGCTGCGCACTGGATGTATAAGGACGATGGCGCCACGGGCCCCGAGGACCGCGTTGAGTGGCTCAAGCAGCTCGTGGACTGGCAGAAGGAGATGTCGGACCCGCAGGAGTTCGCCAAGACGCTGAAGGCGGACCTGTTCGACGAGGAGGTGTTCGTGTTCACCCCGCGCGGCGAGGTCAAGTCGCTGGGGGCGGGCGCCACGCCGCTGGACTTCGCCTACGCGGTGCACACCGACGTCGGCCACCGCTGCGTGGGCGCGAAGGTCAACGGCAAGATCGTGCCGCTGCAGTACGAGCTCAAGTCGGGCGACATCTGCGAGGTGCTGACCTCCAAGAAGGAGCGCGGCCCCTCACGCGACTGGCTGTCGCTGGCCAAGACCACCCGCGCGCAGTCCAAGATCCGCGCCTGGTTCAAGGCCGAGCGGCGTGAGGACTCCGAGCGCAGCGGCCGCGAGATCCTGCAGGAGGCGCTCAAGCGCCAGGGGCTGCCGCCCCAGCGCATCGCGGGCTCGCCGCTGCTGGCAGACGTGATTCGCGAGATGGGCTTCCGCAAGGCCGACGACTTCTACGTGGCGCTGGGCGGCTCGAAGGTCTCGGCCAAGGTGGTCACCCAGAAGGTCATGGCCCGGCTGCGCGCCGGCGAGGCGGCCATCGACATCGACGATGCCGTCGCCGAGCTGACCTCCAAGCGCGAGACGCAGCCCAAGCCCACCGGGACCTCGTCCAGCTACGGGATCACGGTCGACGGGCTCAGCGACGTGATGCTGCGGCTGGCCAAGTGCTGCCGCCCCGTGCCCGGCGACCCGATCGTGGGTTACATCTCCCTGGGCAAGGGCATCACGATCCACCACGAGTCCTGTTCCAACGCCAAGGCGCTCATGAAGAACCCTGAGCGCTTCACCGCCGTCTCATGGGATGGCGAGGGCGGTTCGGGCTCCTCCTTCCGAGTCGAGCTGGAGGTGGACGGTTGGGACCGAACACGTCTCCTCGAGGATCTCTCCAGGACCTTCGCGGAGACGGGCGTGAACATCCTGGAGGCGCGCTGCACCACCGTCGACCCGATGGTCAAGAACCGTTTCGTGGTCGAGGTCGGTGACCTGCAGGCGCTGAGGACCTGCATCGGTCGTCTACGCAACATCGAGTCCGTGTTCGATGCATATCGGGTCACGCCGACCGGCTGAGGCCGAGCCGGCCCCCGTGCCGGGTCCTGTCGCGGACGCCGAAGCGATCCTGGCGGCCGCGCGCGCCGAGGCCGAGCAGATACTGGCCACCGCGCGCGCGGAGGCCGAGCAGCTGCGCAGCCAGGCGGCGGCTCAGATCGAGGGTGTGCGCCGGATGGTGATGAACGACACGAACGCGGTCATCGCCGAGATGATGTCCCGCGCGCGGGCCGAGGCGGCCTCGATCCGCGAGCAGGCACGCCTCGACGGCCTGGCGCGGGCGCAGGACGACGCGGTCACGGAGGTCGAGCCGGGGGGCTAGGAATGCAGGCTTTGAGGCAGTTGTGGCCGCGGGCTTGAGCAAATGCGCCCGCTTGTTGCGTACTTTCGCCTCGTCACCTACAGTGGCTTTGTCGGGCAGGAAGCCCTAGGACACGCGGCATGGACAGGCTGGAGTGGTGTTCACAAGGGGGCTTCTCGCAGCGCGATGGCGGACAGATGGCAGTTGCGCTGCTATCAAGAAGTAAGCGAGCACGCTTATGAAGGTGGTCGCTGGGCAGATATAGGGCAGACAGGGGAAATGGTCGGCGCCTGCGCCGACCCCAGAGGGTGCTGGTGGGTCCGTACGGGCGGAGCCACAGTGGCGCCTGAAAAAAGGGGGCAACCTTCTTCACATGAGTTGGATATTCCGACACAAACCACAATTGCCGATCGTGGCTGGAACCACGTTCCTGGCGGTCATGCTGCTGCTGTTCGCCGTGGCGGAGCTCCCCAGCCCGGAACAGGCTCCCACGATCGAGGACGCCTTCGTTGTCGCCGCCCTCGGCCTCGGCCTCTGGGTGATCGGCTCCATCGGCGTCCATGTGCCGTCCAGCACGGCCTGGGCGCAGGGCGGTGACGCTCGTGCGCAGTCGATCTTCAGCCGCATCGCGAGGCATCTCGCCCCGGCGACGGCGGCCGCCGCGCTCGCACTGAGCCACGGAGGCCGGCCGGGTGACGCGCTGGCGGTCTTCATCTGCATGCTGGGAGCCAGCCTGGCCTTCTCGAGCACGCGCTACCCGCTCCATCTGAGCGGCCTCGCGCGGTTCTTCTTCGACCTGCTGACCCCCGTCGCCGGTATCGCGCTGGCGTTCCTCGTCGGCGAGCTCCTGCGTGCGCAGCTGGCCTTCGAAGCGTGGCTCGTCCCGTTGCTGGGTGCGTGGCTGATCGCGTTCGTCGGCGGCTGGCTGGAGGAGGCCTTCAACGCGGAGCGCCCGATCCGGCTCGCCGTGATGGGCGAGCCCGGCCTGGCCAGCGCTCTGGCGCACGAGATGACCACCACCGGTGTGCGTGACCACGTGATCCTCGGCTGGATCGCCGACGAGACGGATGTGCTCCACGAGGCCGGCCCCGAGGTCGGAAACGGGCGCCCCATGCCCCGGCTGGGCACCATCTCCGAGATCCGGTCCGTCGTGCTCGAGCAGGAGATCGACGTGCTGGTGATGCCGCCGCGCAACTCCGGGGGCGACCTGTTCCAGGAGACGATCGAGAGCTGCATCGACCTCCCGGTGAGCATGCTGCCCGCGGCGAGGCTGTACGAGGACATGCACGGCCGGGTCCCCATCGGGGCCATCAGCGCCGCGTGGTTCGCCTACCTGATGCATCCCAACTTCTCGCCCCAGTCCGGGTGGTCCAAGCGCGCTCTGGACATCGCGGTCGCCGGGCCGCTGTGCCTGATGCTGGCGCCGCTGATGGCCATCGTCGCCCTGGCGGTCAAGCTCCAGGACCGTGGGCCGGTGCTGTTCCGCCAGCGCCGCGCGGGTGCCGGGGGAGTCGACTTCGAGGTGCTCAAGTTCCGCTCGATGGGCGTGAACGCCGAGGTGGCCGGCCAGCCGCAGTGGGCCCAGGCCGCTGATCCCCGCGTGACGACCGTCGGGCGCATCCTGCGCGCGTCGCACCTGGACGAGATGCCCCAGCTGATCAACGTCTTACGGGGTGACATGAGCCTCGTCGGGCCGCGCCCCGAGCGCCCGGAGTTCGTGGCCGAGCTGGAACGGACGATCCCGTACTACTCCCGCCGCGTGCTGGTCAAGCCGGGCATCACCGGTTGGGCCCAGGTCCGTTCCGGCTACGCCGGCAGCGAGCTCGGCACCGCCTTCAAGCTCTGCCACGACCTCTACTACATCAAGCACCGGTCGATGCTCTTCGACCTGCTGACGCTGGTCGAGACCGTCCGCACGCTGGTCGCCGACAGGCAGTACGAGGCGTTCACCTTTTCTGAAGCGTTCATCGTCAAGCCGGGGGATGTGGCCGACGAGGCCGCGGCTGCCCTGGGAAAAGCGCCGGTCCTCGGCGACGTGGCGTCGCTCGCCGAGGACACGAGAAAATTGCAGCAGGACACTTCAGCACCGCGGCACGACACTAGGGCCGCCACTGCGTGAGACGTGCCGCGGCGCGGGCGGGTTCCGCTGACCTGACCCGCCTGGCCGGTGGCGCGCTGCTGGCTCTGCCCGGCCTGGCGGTCGTCTACCTGGGCTTCAACGCGGGAGGCTTCTTCCCGGGGGCCACCGGGCTGGCCGCGGTCGTCCTGATCGCGGTGCTCGCCGTCAGGATCGTCGCCGCGCCCGATCCGCTCGCCGGGTTCTCGCCCGCGGTGGCCCTGGCCCTGCTGGCCATGGTCTTGCTGTCGCTCTGGACCCTGGGATCCTCCGCCTGGTCGGACAGCGACTCGCGCGCGCTGGTGGAGTTCGATCGGGTGCTGCTCTACGCGGCCGCCCTCGCATTGTTCGGCACGGTCGAGCGCACGCCGGCGAACGTACGGCGGATGCTGGCGGGCCTGGCCCTGGGGATGCTCGTGGTGTGCGGTGCCGGCCTGATCAGCCGGACGCTGCCCGACCTGCTCCCGGTGCTGCCCAACCGGGAGAACTCCCGCCTGAGCTATCCGCTGAGTTACAGCAACGCGGTGGGTCTGCTGGCCGCGCTGGCCACCGTCTTCTGCTTTCACTTCAGCGCCGACGAGAGCGGTGCCCGGTGGAGCCGCATCCTGGGCGCCGCCGCGGTCCCGGCGCTGGCGGCGACGCTGCTGCTCACGTTCTCTCGCGCCGGTATCGGCGCACTGGCCCTGGCGCTGGTGGTCTACGCGGTGGTGGCGCGGCCCCGGGGCCTGGCCGGCGCGGCCCTGGCCGTCCTGCCCGCCTCTGCCGTCGCCGCGGCCGCCGCCTACGCGGCGGATGCCCTGGCCCAGCCCGACCCGACCACCGCGACAGCGGTGGCACAGGGGCGCAACGTGCTCCTGATCGTCGCCGCGGCCGCCCTCGGGGCGGGCGCGGTCCGGTGGGCCACGCTGGGCCTGGACCGACGCCTGTCGGCCCTGACGGTGAGCCGCCGTACTGGCCGGCGGGCGGCCGCCGCCGTGGCCGTGGCCTTCGTGGCGGTCGTCGTGGCAACCGGGCTCCCGGGAGCGGTGGCGACCCAGGTCGAGCGCTTCACCGACCAGAACGAGGTCCCGGTCGGCACGCAGCGCGACCGCCTGACCGAGGTGGGCAACAACGGCCGCGTGGACAACTGGCGCGTGGCCCTGGACATGTTCGACGAGGCGCGGCTGCACGGGGTGGGTGCGGGCACCTACCCGGTGCGCTGGGCCCGCGACCGACCGTTGCCGGCAACGGTCAACGACGGTCACTCGCTCTACCTGGAGTCGCTCGGCGAGCTGGGGCTCGTGGGAGGCGGGCTCCTGCTCCTGGCGCTGGCCACGATCCTCGTGGGGGCCGCGGTCAGGACCAGCCAGGGCCCGAGGGCGCTCTACGGCGCGGTCTTCACGGGCCTCCTGACCTGGGTGGTGCACGCCGGAGTGGACTGGGACTGGGAGATGCCGGTGGGAACCCTGTGGGTGTTCGCCGCCGGCGGCCTGGTCCTGGCGGATGCCCCCGGCGCGGACCGTGGGGCGCGCCCACCGGGCGCGGTGCTCCGTGTGGGCCTGTCGCTGGCGCTCCTGGTCGTGGCCATCACGCCCGCCTCGGTGGCGCTGTCGCAGAAACGCCTGAACCAGAGCGTGGACGCCTTCCGGGAGGGCGACTGCACCCGCTCCGTCCAGCGCGCGCTGCAGTCCAACCGCGCCGTGCCCAGCCGGGCGGAGCCGCTGCAGCTGATGGCCTTCTGTGACGCACGGGTGCCCGGTCTGGCCGGGCTGTCGATCCGCCAGATGGACGCGGCGGTGCGGCGTGATCCCGAGAACTGGGAGTTCCAGTACTCGCTTGCTCTCGTGCGGGGCGCGGCGGGGCGCGATCCCCGTCCCGCCGCCCGCAGGGCCCTGGAGCTGAACCCGTGGGAGCCGCTGACACGGCAAGCGGTCAAGCGCTTCGCGACCGCGTCACGCCGGGCGTGGGTGCGCCGCGCGCGGTCCGCGCAGCTGCCCTTCCAGGCGCAGCGGCGCTAGGCCTGGGACTGCTCGCGCCCGAGGCGCAGGCGCATCAGGCCGCCCGTGGCCACCAGTGCGAGGCCGCACAGCAGGAGTGGGAAGACCGCGACGCCGGTGAACGGCAGGCGCGCGTCCGTGTCCACCGCGGCCGTGGTCTGGGCGGCCGGGCTCACGGTCTGGCGTGTCGCAGGTGTAGCGGTGCCGTCCTGCGGCGAGCTCTCCTGCCGGCCGGCCACGTCGTCCTGGTCGGCCTGGGGGCCGTCGTCGGCCGGGGTCTCGGCGCCCGTCGGTGCCGATGACCCCTCGTCGCCGCCGGCCGGCGACTGGACCGTGTTGGTCTGCTGGGGGCCGATCACGTCGGCCGGAGTGGGCGTCCCGGACGGGGTCACGGGGCCCGGCGGGGTGTACTGGGCGATGCTGGCGCTGCCGTCGCCGGCGATGCCGGTGACCGCCATGGTGGCGCTGCCGCCGGTGAGCAGTAGGCCCGCGACGAGCATGCCCGTGAAGGCCGCCCGCGACCGGTGACGACGAGATGTGTGCATCGAAGAATCCATTCTCATGTGAACGCGTCTGGGACAGCCGAAAGCGACTGCCTCGCGTGCCCCCTGTCCAAAAGTGGAACGACTGGTCTGCCCGACGAAGTCACGATAGGTGCGATCCGTGAGTTGCGCAAACGGATACCGGGCCGGGCGTCAGAGTAACTTCTCTCCGGCGATGCGCGTTCCAACTCGGCCACAGGGAATCGCGTTGCCCACCTCCGTCGTCGCCGCCGTGGTCGGCGTCGTCGTGGTCGTCAGCGCCTTGGCCCTGTCGGCCGGTGACGCATCCGCCAAGTGCGACCGGGTCGCCTCTCCGCGAGGCTCTGATTCAGCCAGCGGGCGACCACGCAAGCCGGTCCGATCACTGCAACGCCTGGTCGACGGGCTGCGCCCCGGCCAGACCGGGTGCGTGCGCGCCGGCCGCTACGGCGGCAGCGGGCAGACCACCGCGGTGCGCAGGTCGGGTCGCGCCAGGGCGCCGATCGTGGTCAAGGGCTATCCCGGCGACCGGCGTCCTGTGGTCCGCGGCCAGTTCCGGGTCTTCGCCGACAACGTGAAGGTCTCGCGCATGACGTTCGACGGCCCCACCGGGCGGATCGCCCGAGGCACGGCGAACTCACGCAACCGCGAGGACGTACAGGTCTGGATATTCGGCAACGGCGTGGCGCTCGAGCGTTCGGAGGTGCGGAACAACGGCTGGCACGCGGGCATCTACGTGTACCGGTCCGAGAACGTCCGGATCCAGCGCAACTACATCCACCACAACGGGCAGTTCAACCGGCCCGCGATGGCCAACCTCGACCACGGGATCTACTTCGACTCCGGGTCCGGCCTGGTGGCCAACAACCTGTTCGTGGACAACGTCGCGCACGCCGTACAGCTCTACACGGAACCCCACGACGTCCGGGTCGTGCACAACACCATGGTCGGCCACGGCCGGTCGGCGGTGATCGTCGCCGGTGCCGCCCGGCGCAACGTGATCGCGAACAACCTGATCACCGACAACCGCGAGGGCATAAGGACCTTCGAGCTGGTGGGCCCGGGGAACCAGATGACCAACAACCTCCTGTGGAACAACATCTTCGATATCGCGGCCGAGGTGAAGGGCCTGGCCCTGGGCCGCAACTTGCTGCGCTCGCCGCGGGTCTCCGAGCGGACGGGCTATCGCCTCCCGGCGGGAAGTCCCGCGATCGACCGCGGGCTACCCGCCTACGGCGTCAGCCGTGACTACCTGGGCCGTCGCCGGTCCGGCCGGCCGGACCTGGGGGCGTTCGAGTACCGCCCGGACTGAGGACCTGGGACAGCGCCTCCACGGGGGCGCCGAAACGCGCGCAGCCGGTGAGGAAGCCGAAGCCCCAGGGCAGGTGCATGGCGCCGAAGACCACGGCCAGCCTGGCGGCGACGTCCGGTCGCCCCCGGGCGAGCTTCAGCGAGGTGGTCAGGACCACCAGGACGTAGGCGGCCACGCCCAGCCGGGCCGCGCGCTGGGGCAGCAGGCGCCCCGGGACCACCGAGGCCACCAGGGCCAGCGCCAGGCCCGGGGCCAGGATGTGCGACCGGCGGAGGCTGGTGGGGTGGCGGCCGGACGTCTTGACGCGGTACTGGCCGTAGCGCCAGTACTGGCGGGCCAGGGTCTTGGGCGAGTTGCGGGGCACGTAGGCGGCGGCCATGTCCGACACGCACACCACCCGGCCTCCCTCGGCGCGGATGCGCGCCGCCAGCTCACCGTCCTGGTTGATCGGCCAGCCCTCATCCCAGCCACCGTGCCGGTGGAGCGTCTCGCGGTCCCACACGCCGGTGAAGCCCGAGTCGACCTCGCGCTCCCCGCCATCCGCCGTCCGGAACGACGCGCCGCCCACGCCGAGCGGGCTGCCCAGCGCCGTCGCGGCAACCTCGGACCATCCGCCCTGGCCCTCCGGCACCTGCGGCCCGCTGACGTGCGAGACATCGCCCTGCTCGAGCCTGCGCACACCGCGGGCCAGGTAGTCGGCCGGGTAGAGGGTGTGGGCGTCCATACGGGCCACGTAGCGGCCCCGGGCGGCCGCGAGCCCCACGTTCAGCCCGTTGGGGGTCCGGCGGGCGGGATTCTCGAGGATCCTGATCCGCGGATCCTCCTCACGGAGGCGCTCGAGCCGCGCCACCGTGTCGTCCTCGGAGCGCCCGTCGATGAACAGGAACTCCACCTCGCCCGGGAACTCCTGGGCCAGCATCGTGCGCGCGGCCGTCTCGATGTGCTCGGCCTCGTTCAGGACGGGGGTGAGGACGCTGACGTCGTGGGTGGGGGCTTCCATGGGCGGCGCAGCCTAGAGCAGCCTGTGAGACGCACCCACGGCGACGGCCTGCGATGCTGCGGGCGTGGCCGGGCAGGGACCTGACGAAATGACCTTGGGCGTGTACGTGGACACCGTCTACAGGCACGATCCGGGCCCGCCGCCCCAGACCTACACGAACGCGCAGATATTCCCGTTCATGCACTTCATGTGTGAGGTCGGGTCCCGGTTCGGCCGGATGGTGCTCTTCGGCCGGAGGGACACGGGCGGCGCGGGCGCCGACCTGGCGATGCCCCTGGCCGCGGACGTGGTCGAGTTGCCGCACTACAGCAACCTGAACCGGGCGCCCGAGGTCCTCAGAGCTGTGCCCGGGACCATCCGCGGGATGTGGCGCGGGATCCGCGACGTGGACGTGGTCCTCGTCTTCGGCCCCTATCCCTTCAGCCTCTTCCTCGTCGTCTCGGCGCTGGTCAGGCGTAAGCGGGTCGTGCTGGGTGTCCGCCAGGACACGATGAAGTACTTCCGGTCGCGGCTTCCGCATCGGTTCGCCAAGCCCGTGCTGATGCCGATCTGGCTCATCGACAAGGCCTACCACCGGCTCTCCCGCTGGCTGCCCACCGTGGTGGTCGGGGACCATCTGGAGGCCCAGTACGGCGGTCCGCGGCCGAACCTGGAGGCCCTGCGCATCTCCCTGGTCAGGGAACAGGACGTCAAGGAGGAGCCGGCGCCGCTGGACTGGTCCCAGCGCATCGAGCTGATCACGGTCGGGCGGGTGGAGCCGGAGAAGAACCCCCTCCTGCTGGTCGAGACGATGGCCGAGCTCGAGCGACGCCATCCGGGGCGCTTCCGCCTCAGGTGGGTCGGGCAGGGCAGGCTCCTGGACTCGGTCCGGGCACAGGCGCGGGCGCTGGGCCTCGACGACGTGATCAGGTTCCAGGGATACGTGCCGTTCGGCCCCGAGCTGCTGGCCCTGTACCGCGGCTCGCACATCTTCGTCCACGTCGCCGTGACGGAGGCCTTCGGACAGGTGCTCACGGAGGCCATGTCCCAGGGCACGGCCGTCGTCGCGACTCGGGTGGGGGGCGTTCCCGGAGCCGTGGCCGGGGGGGAGGCGGGCCTGCTGGTGCCGCCCCGCGACAAGGATGCTCTCGCGGCCGCGATCGAGAGCGTGGTCGACGACCCCGACGCCCGGACCGCCAGGACCCTCAAGGGGCTGGAGCTCGCCCGCGACCACTCCCTGGAGCGGGAGGCGGCCCGCGTGGCCCTGCTGGCGGCCGGCGAGGGCTCCTAGGCCTCGGGCAGCGGGCGGCCGGACAGCCGCCGCCGGACGACGCCGCGCAGACGCTCGAAGGGGCCCTGGTAGCAGTCGGAGGACATCTCCCGCTGCACGAAGTAGCGGGCGGCGGCCAGGATCTGGCGCTTGCGGAAGTGCTTCAGCGGCAGCCGGTCGATGGCGGTCCACAGCAGCTTCAGGCTCGCGGGGGACGAGGACGCCCGGCGATTGGCGGGCCGAGCCGCGAACAACGTCGCGTGGCGCTCGCGGAGTAACTCGTAGTGCTTGTCATGGCTGGTCAGGGTCGAGGCCAGCAGGCGGGGGGTGGGGTGCTCGCGGTACAGCAGGGTGGTCACGGGCACCCCGACGCCCGTGTAGCCCTTCTCGGCCACCTTCATCCAGAAGTCCCAGTCCTCGTAGCCCAGGTCGTCCCAGCCGCCGACCGCCTCGATCGTCTCCCGCCTGACCATGCAGGTCCCGGGGATCTCGTCGAAGAACGTGATCCGCCACGGGTCCAGCTCCGGGGCCGTGGGGAACAGGCAGTCACGCACGCCGAACGATCGGTAGTGCCCCCACGCCACGGACGCCTCCGGGTGCTGCTCGAGCGCGTCCGCGAGCACCGTCAGCGTGCCCGGAGGCAGCAGATCGTCGGAATCCAGGAAATGCACGATCGACGATCTGGTCGCCCTCACGCCCGCCATCCGCGCCGGGCCCAGCCCCGCGTTCTCCTGTGAGTGCACGTGGATCCCCTCGGCGGCAAGCCGCTCCAGGATCTCCAGCGTGTCCGGCTCGAACGAGCCGTCGTCGACCACCACGAGCTCGTGTGGCTCCTGCTCACGCAGCGATTCGAGGGCCTCCAGGAGGAACGCGCCGTCGTTGTAGCAGGGGATCACCACCGCCATCCGGTGGCTGGTCGTCGTTTCCGCGCTGCCCGTGTCCGTGGCCCCTGTCTCCATGGTCGGAAACCTAGTTCATGGACCCCGGACTCCCCTGGAACGGTTCGGTTCCGCGATGGCTATGGTTGCCCACTTGACTACCAAGCTGGAGCGCGAACGCGAGTTTCACAATCAGCTGTTCGCCGGTGAAGAACGGGGTGCCGGCGCCTTTTACGCGATTGCCGAGAGCAGTTTTGCGTATTACGAGGCGAAGATCAGGGACCGCGGTACTAATCGGCGGGTGCTGGAGTACGGCTGTGGCCGTACGAGTTTTGCGACCGCGATGGCCTCAGCCGGCGCGACGGTCACCGGAATCGACATCTCCGAGGTCGCCGTCGACACGTCGCGGGCGCTGGCCACCGAGCAAGACCTCGAGGACCAGCTCGATTTTCAGGTCATGGACGCCGAGAACCTCCCGTTTGAGAGTGAGTTCGATCTCGTGTGTGGCACCGGAATACTGCACCACCTCGATCTCGAGCTCGCCCTCCGGGGTATCGCCCGGGCGCTCAGGCCGAACGGGAGCGCCGTCTTCCTCGAGCCGTTGGGCCACAACCCGGTGATCAACCTGTACCGGGATCGGACGCCGACCCAGCGAAGCGAGGACGAGCACCCGCTGCTGATGTCCGACTTGCGCGCAGCGAGCGAGCACTTCTCCACCGTTCGTGTGCGCTTTTTCCATCTCACCTCCCTCGCCGCCTTGGCGTTGCGCGGCCGCACCGGCTTCACCGCGGCAACTGGACTGCTGGAGAAGCTGGACTCCGCGCTGTTCCGCCTGTGGCCCCGTTCGCGGAGCTGGGCATGGATCGCCGTCATCGCGCTGGACGGGCCCCGTCCCGCGCGTGAGGCCTCCTGACCGATCAGGACGTGAGACTCCGTGTCCGCTGAGCCCGAGCCGGAGGCCGCTGGCCCAAAGCGTCCCGGCATGCGACGGGCAGCCGCGGGCACGTACCTGAGCTACCTCGGCGTGTCCTTCCTGGGCCTGCTGAACGTCCTGATCGTCGCCCGGGACCTCGGCCCGACCGGCCGGGGCGATGTGACCTTCCTGATGACGGTGGCCGGCATCACCGGATACGTCCTCAACATGAGCGTGCACGAGTCCAACGCCAACTTCAGCGGTCTCAAGAGCCACCGGATCCCGTCGCTGGGCACCAACTCGGTCGTGCTGTCCCTGCTGCTGGGGCTGGCGGCTGCGGGGGTGGCCGTCGCCGCGCTGGCCTACGCGCCGTTCCTCAAGCAGGACGTGCCCGCGGGGAACCTCGCGCTCGCCTTGGTCTCGATTCCGGCGGTGATGCTGCAGACCTACCTGGTGTACCTGGCCAGGGGCAGCTACCAGTTCACGGTCGCGAACATCGCGATGCTGACCGCGCCGACGGTCGCTCTGACGGCCAACGTCGTGATGATGATCACGGGCACGCTGTCGGTGACCACGGCCCTGGCGGCATGGAGCGCCGGCAACACGCTGGCGGCCCTCTTCCTCGCCGTCCATCACGGGCTGACCGCGGGATACACGCGCCCCGACCGGCGCCTGGCGCAGGAGGCGGTCACGTTCGGGGCCAAGTCGCACATCGGCGGCGTCCTGGCCACCGGCAACTACCGGATGGACCAGTGGATCCTGGGCGCGGTGGCCGGGTCGAGGGAGCTCGGCCTGTACTCCATCGCGGTGGCCTGGTTCGAGGGCCTGTTCCTGCTGCCGATGGCCGTGTCAGCCGTGGCCCGACCCGACCTCGTCAGGGCCAAGGGCGCGGAGGCGGGCGCCCGGATCGCCAGCCTGTTCCGGCTGACGGTGGCGCTGACACTGATCGCCGCCGTCGCCCTGTTCCTGCTCGCGCCCGTTCTATGCACCGGCATCTTCGGGGACAGCTTCAGCGGCTCGGTCGAGCCGCTGCGGCTGCTTGCGGTCGGCGCGCTGGGCATCTCCGCGGCCAAGCTGATCGGCATCGGGTTGATCGCCCAGCAGCGTCCGCTGCTCGAGTCCGCCTCCATGGGAACTGGATTCGTCGTTGCGCTGGTGCTGTACGTGATCCTGATCCCGTCCTACGGCGCCAACGGCGCCGCCATCGCGTCGACGATCGCCTACACCGCGGCCGGCCTCGCGGCCGCCGCGTTCCTGGTGCGCCAGTTCGATGTACGGCCCTCGGCGCTGATCCCGCGGCCGTCGGATGCAAGGCAGCTGGCCGATCTGGTGGGGGCGGCGGGGCGGAACATCAGCGGTTCTCTGCGCCGCGGCTGAGCGCTCCATCGCGCCCCGATGCGTGCAGCAGCACGGGGCCGAGTGCCAGCAGCAGCCACGTCTTGTAGTCCACGCCGGCCGAGAAGAACAGGCCTGCGGCCAGCGTGGCCAGGGTGGCCACCAGCACGCCCCGGGCCAGCAACCCGTCGTCGGTCATCCCCTGCGCCTCGAACCGCCGCGCGGCGGCCAGCTGACGCCGCGCGCAGGCGGCCAGCAGCGCCAGGAAGAGCGCGATGCCCACGAGACCGGTCTCGACGAGGTACTGGAGGTAGGTGTTGTGCACCACCACCGGTCGCTCCGAGATGATCGGCACGAACCGGAGCGTGCCCGGCTCCAGCACGTACCGGCTGGACTCGAGCCGGAACTGGTTCAGCCCGATGCCCTGGATCGGGTGGTCACGGAACCCGCGCAGGGCCACGGTCCACAGCTCGGTCCGCCCGCTGCCGGCGTCACCGGACTCCGTGAGGCGGCTGGCCGCGTCGGGATTGGTCGCGAAGTATCCGAACATCACGATCACGCAGGCCACGACCACCGGCACCACGCGCGCGGACTGACGGCGGAACAGCACCAGGCCCGCGATCAGCGCGACGGCTCCGGCGATCAGGCCTCCCCGTGACTGCGTGGCCGCCATGCCGGCCACCGCGATCACCGCACAGAGGCCCAGCGCCCAGCGTCCGCGCTGGGAGGGGCGGGAGGCCAGCGTGAGCGCCAGCACGGCGGTCGCGACGAGGCTGGCGGCGAGCACGTTCGGGTCGCCCGCCCAAGCGGTGATCCGCCCCTCGGCAGCGAGCTCCGCGGCGGCGTCGGGGTTCGCCGGGCCGCTGGACACCCCCATCATTCCGAGCACCGCGGAGAAGACGCCCGCCCCGACGAACGCCAGCAGGAGCCAGCGCACGTCGCGCGTGGTCCGTACGCCCAGGAGCACGAGGAGGAACACCGTCGCGCACAGAACGACCTTGAGCCACTCGGAGATCGCGGAGGTCGCCTCGCCGGCCCAGACCGCCGACAGCGCGAACCATCCGAGGACGGCGGCCAGGATGATCAGCACTCGCCCGTAGCGGTCGAACGTCTCGCGCAGCAGACGTGGCTGTGAGGCCACCGCGGCCCCGGCCGCGATGACGGCCACGGCCAGGCCGCCCTTGAGCCAGGCGTTGCCCACGACGAAGAACGAGATGAAGAAGCTGGGCACCCACATGACCAGCGCCGTCTCCAGCCCGCGCAGCGCGATCGAGGTGTAGGCGCCCGCCACCAGCAGCCCCACGCCGGCGATCGGGTTCCACGCGGTGATGACCCCAGCCACGAGCGCCACGCACACCGCGAGGGCGACCCGTGTGGCCGCGGGGGCGTTCGGGGTCTGGCGAGTCAGGGCGGTCATGGTCGGTCGCGGAGTGTGGCACGCGATCGCGCTTCGCTTCCCCAATACGTCCACTGCGACGGGCGTCCGCTGGGGTGCCCGCGCAGGCGCACCGATTGGATTCTCATGGCCCCGCCCCGGACATTGCTGGTCGCCCTCGCCCTGCTCGCGCTCGCCCTGCTGGCCCCCGCCGGGGCCTCGGCGGCCCAGAAGTCGCTGCGGGGATCGAGCCACGCGGGCGGCAAGGTGGTCTACAAGCTGTACGTGGCGAAGTCGCAGATCGCCGGCGCCACCCTCAAGGGGCGGTCCCGCAGCGCACGGCTGAGCGTGAAAACCGTGCGGCGCGGGGTCAAGGGATCGCGGGTGACCCTCCGGCTGTCGCGCAAGCTGCGCCGGCGGGTGGGCCGCCGGCCGCTCCTGGTGCTGCGGCTGCGACGCGTCGCCGCGTCCCTGTCACCCAGGCCCGCGGCCGCGCCCGCACCCGTCCGCTCGCCACTGGTGGTCTCCCCACCGCAGGGCACGTCACCGGGCAAGACCGCGGCCAGCAGCATGTTCGACCTGATCGCGCCGGAAGCGGATCCCGTCTCCTCGCGCTGCACGCGCTACGCATCCCCGGACGGCAGCAACTCCGCCACGGGATCGCGCACCTCGCCCTTCAAGACCGCCCAGCGCCTTGCGGACAGCCTGCGGACGGGCGACGTCGGCTGCCTTCGCGCCGGCGTCTACGACCAGGCCATCCTGGCTCTCCGGCACGGCGGCACCGCCGCCAACCGCACCGTGCTGCGCTCGGCTCCCGGGGAGCGGGCACTGGTCAAGGGCCAGATCTGGGTGGCCGACGGCGCGAACTTCGTGACGGTGGCGCACCTCGACCATGACGCCACATCCCGCGCGGAGGTTGCCAAGCCGTCGCCGGTGGTCAACGGCGACGACTCACTGTTCTACGACCTGGACGTGTCGGCTGCGAACACCGTCTGCTTCTACATCGGTGACCGTGAGTGGGGTGTTGCCGATCGAACCGTCCTGCGGCGCAACCGCATCCACAACTGCGGCCAGCCCGGCTCCAACAAGCGGCACGGCATCTATCTGGCCCAGAGCCGGGACACGGTGATCGAGCAGAACTGGATCTACGACAACCCCGACCGGGGCATCCAGTTCTACCCCAACTCCGTGGGCACGGTGGTGCGCGGAAACGTCATCGACGGCAACGGCGAGGGGATCATCTTCTCCGGCGACTACGGCTTCGCCTCCGCCGGCAACGTGGTCAAGGGCAACCTGATCACCAACTCCCGGCTGCGCCACGACGTGGAGTCCTGGTACCCCGACGGGAACCCGATCGGCACGCGCAACGTGGTCCGGGACAACTGCATCGGCGGTGGCGCCTTCGGCGGGGTTGAGAGCCCGCAGCGCGGATTCCAGGCGCAGGCGAACGTGCTCGGCGATCCCGGGTACGCCGGCCGGGGAGCGGGGGACTACCGCGTCGGCCGCGGGAGCGCGTGTGCCGCGGTCCTGACCCGGGCGCGCTAACGCGCCTGAGCAGAGACGCCGGCGAGGTCTCGGTAGTACGACGACCCTTCGGTCACGCTCCCGATGACCACCAGCCCGAAGGCCTGCTTGCCGCTGCGTGAGATGAGGTCGGTCATTCGCTGGTAGGCGGACCGCGACGTCTGCCCGACCCGGGCCACCACGACGGTGGCGTCCACGCTGTCGAGCAGAGCCAGGGCGTCGCCGACCTCGCCGAGCGGGGAGGAGTCGACGATCACCAGGTCGGCCAGGCTGGACGCCTCGGCGATGAGCCGCGGCATCTCGCGCCCCAGCACGGCGCGCTGACGGGCGTCGACCGCGGTGGGGAGCGCGAAGCGCAGGTCGGGGTCCTCGGCCGCGGGCGTCAGCCCGTCGGACAGCGGCGCGCCGATCGCGAAGTGCCTGGCGCCGCCCTCTCCGACCGGGAGCAGGTCGAGTCGTCGCGAGGCGCCACGGCTGCTGAACTCGGGGGTCTTGCGCAGGTCGAACGCCAGCAGGACGACGCTCTTCCCGGTCTCGCGCGCCGCGCGGGCCAGCGACAGGGCCGAGCTGGTCTTGCCGTCGCCGCTGGAGGCGCTGGTGATCAGGACGACGTTCGGCTGTGGCCTGGCGGCCTCGAGCTGCGCGAGCAGGGTCCGGAACGCCTCGGCGGCCTGGGCTCTGCCGGCCTGGCGCGTGGAGTCGGCCACGTGCGCGAGGACCGGGTAGGGGGAGAGCCGCAGCAGCTCCTCCTCGTCGGAGAGGCGCTTGTTGGTGACCGAGAGGAGCAGCGCCACACCCACGGCCAGGCCTGCGCCGACGAGGACGGCGGCCACGGCGATCAGGACCGGCGAGGGCGAGGAGGCCGTCCGGGGCGCGATGGCGGTCTGTGCGAGCGCCAGGGTGGGATCGCCCGAGTCCCGGATGGACCGGAGCGTTGCTGCCCGGCGCGCCAGGTCGCTGCGTTCCTCGCCGGAGAGGTTTCCGCTTGTCTGGCGCTGGAGGGCGGACAGCCGTGACGGGACCAGACGCTTGAGCTCCTGGTTGCGAACGCGCAGGGCGGCGCGCGTGTACTTGTTGGCCAGCTCGGCGGCCAGATCGGGATCGTCGGCGCTCCCCGTCAGGGCGATCACGTTGCTCTCGCCGCGCGGCTCCACGGCCACGGCACCGAGCACGCGGTCGCGGTCCCAGCCTTCCGGCAGCCGCTGCGCCGTGATCTGGGCGGCGCGGTTGTTGCGCAGGAGGGCGGCGGCGGTCTGGGAAACGCGGGTGGCGTCGGGCGCCTCGGTGATCAGCGGCAGCCCGAGGACCCCGCCCTGGTCGGCGGGGATGGGGGTCACCAGGACCTCGGAGGTGGCCTTGTAGTCCTGTCCCCGTACCTGGAGGTAGGCCGCGGCTCCGAGAAGCGTGGCCGCGAAGACGAGCAGCGCGGCGAGCCGGTGTGCCCGCAGTGCCCCCAGGTACGACGCAAAGGTATTTGGTGCCCCTGTCACCGTCGGGAGCATAGGGGTGTCCGCGGGCGGCGGGCTTCGTTGGCGCGGCGCCGGAGAGATCTGCCCGTAGACTTGCCCCGCGTGTGCGGGATTTGCGGAGTGCACGCGGCGGATCCGGCCGCGCTGGTCCCGCACGACATGGTCGGCCGGATGAACGCCGCCCTGACCCACCGCGGGCCCGACGCTGCCGGCCAGCACATCGAGCCGGGTGTGGCCCTGGCGATGCGCCGCCTCTCGATCATCGACCTCGAGGGCGGCGACCAGCCGATCGCGAACGAGACCGGCGACGTCCATGTGGTCCAGAACGGTGAGATCTACAACTACCGCGAGCTGCGCGACCACCTGAGCGCCCGGGGGCATGCGTTCACCACCGCCAGCGACACCGAGGTGCTGGTGCACCTGTACGAGGAGTACGGCACCGCGTTCGCCGAACACCTGCGGGGCATGTTCGCCATCGCCGTGTGGGACGCGCCCCGCCGGCGTCTGGTGCTGGCTCGGGACCCGTTCGGCATCAAGCCGCTCTTCTACGCCGAGTCGGGCGGCGACCTGGCCTTCTCCAGCGAGCTGCGGAGCCTTCTGACCTGGGACGGCCTGGACTTCGAGATCGACCAGGAATCGCTGGCCGCCTACCTGGCGTTCAACTGGATCCCGGCGCCGCGCAGCATCCTGGCCGGGGCACGCAAGCTGACGCCGGGGCACGTGCTGGTGCGCGAGGACGGCCGGACCACCGTCAGCCGCTACACGCGTCCGGGCGCGGTCCCCGAGGCCGACCTGCAGCAGCTGACCATGGACGAGGCGGCCGAGCGCCTGCGCGAGACGATGCGGGACTCCGTCCGGGCCCACCTCGTGGCCGACGTGCCGGTGGGAGTGCTGCTCTCCGGCGGCGTGGACTCGTCCTTCATCGCCGCGCTGGCGGCCGAGGAGGTCAGCGGACCACTGAAGACCTTCTCGATCGGGTTCCGCGAGGAGGCCTTCAACGAGCTGGACAAGGCGCGCTACGTGGCGGAGCGGTACGGGACGGACCACGAGGCGCTGGTGGTCGAGCCCGACGCGGCCACGCTGCTGCCCAAGGTCGCCCGCGCCTACGACGAGCCGCTGGGGGACTCGTCCGCGCTGCCCACGTACATCGTCTCCGAGCTGGCGGCCTCGAAGGTCAAGGTGGCGCTGGCCGGCGAGGGCGGTGACGAGCTGTTCGGCGGGTACTTCACCTACATCGGCCACGACCTCGGCCCCGTGGTGCGCCGGGGCGCCGCCGCGGCCTGGCCGCTGATGCGCCGCCTGCCCAGCGGGCGCGGCCCGGCCCTGTACACCAAGTTCGAGGGCAAGGCCAAGCGGTTTTCCCGCGGGGCGTCACTGGACCCGCTGGAGCGCCACACCGCCTGGCAGGAGGTCCTACCGGCCGACGTGCGCCGGGAGATGCAGCGGGCGGACTTCGACGTGCTGGCCACGCACCGTGCGCGGTTCGCCGAGTCGGCCGGCGCGGAGAACGTGGCCCGCTACCAGGACCTGGACCTGGGGACCTACCTAGTGGACGACCTGCTGATGAAGTCCGACCGGGCGAGCATGGCCCACTCCCTGGAGATGCGGGTGCCGTTCGTGGACCGGGAGGTCGCGGCGCTGGCCTTCTCGCTGCCCACGACCCTCAAGCTCCGCCGGTTTCAGACCAAGCGGGTGCTGCGGGCCGCGTCGGAGCCGTTCCTGGGCCCTGAGGTGCTGGACGCCCCCAAGCAGGGCTTCTCGATCCCCGCCGCCGCATGGCTGCGAGGCGAGCTCAAGGGCTTCGCCGAGGACGTGCTGTTCGATGGGCCCCTGGCCGACGCGGGCATCGCGGACCCCGCTCCGGTGAGGAAGCTGATGGACGACCATCTGGCTGGCCGCGCGGACAACAGCCGCCAACTCTGGGGCCTGCTGATGCTGGGGCTCTGGACGAGCGAGATGCGCTAGGAGCCGGACCGCACGACGTGCTCCCACGTCTCGGTGCGGTAGCGGCGGCGCATGCGGGCGGCGGGCCGGACGGCCAGGCCGCCAGCCAGCAGGGCCACGCCGGCCAGTGCCAGCCAGCTGGTCTCGATGCCCGTGGTGGGCAGGTCCGAGCTCGGGTTCTGCGCGGTCTTGGTGGGCGGCGGCGTGGTCTGGGACTTGTTCGGGTCCGGCAGCGAGTCCTGGGCCAGCGCCGGAGCGGCGCCGCCGACGCTCAGCGCGACGGCCGTGAGGCAGGCGGCGAGAGGGCGGTGTAGGCGGCTGGTACGGGAACGTTTGACCACGACGAGCCCAATATACGTCACCCGAAGCGTTTTCGCAGCACCCGGCGGGCCGGAGGCGGCGAGGGGAGTGGATCGCCCGCCAGGATCGCCGCGGGAGCGTCCTCGACCATCCAGCGCGCGCGGGCCCGGTCGGCGCGGGGCACGGCCTCCATGGCGTCCAGCAGCGAGCCCCGGCCACCCGGCCGGTGGGCGTCGGAGGCGATCACCTGCGCGACGCCCTCGGCCACCAGGGCCTGGGCCAGCTTCCCGCTGGACGTGCGCTTGCCCTGGACCAGGGCGTCGGCGGTCACCTGGGCCATGATTCCGCGGTCCAGGATGGTGGCCAGGCGCCTGGGATCGCTCTGGAAGACCCGGTTGCGCTCGGGGTGGGCCAGCAGCACCCGGATCCCGCGGCTGGCGAATACGTCGTGCAGCCGGTCCTCGAAACCGGGCGGGAGCAGGCCGTACGGGGTCTCGACCAGCACGTCGGTGCCCCTGCCGCCGTAGGTCGCGTCCATCAGGTCCTGCTCGGAGGCCCCGAGGGCCCAGGCGAGGTCGACCTCCGCGCCGGAGACGACCTCGACCGGCACCTCCTGGCGGCTGAGCTCGGCCCGGAGGGTGTCGCAGCGGCCGGAGAGCTCGTGCGCGACCACATCGGGATGGTCATCCCGGGCGTGCGGGGTCGCGGCGATCGCGGTCACGCCCTCGCGCCAGGCGGATTCCGCCAGGGCGACCGACCCCTGGATCTCCGAGGGGCCATCGTCGATCCCGGGCAGTAGGTGGCAGTGGAGGTCGATCACGGTGGGGGTGCTGGCGACAGGGGGGAGGAGTGGTTACGCTGATCGCGGCCAGCATGCCCACCTCTCCAAGTATCGACAATGGGAGGCCTCCGTCGCAGTCCGTGGCGGGAGCCACCCGGCCCGCCAGGCTCCAGAGGCTGAGCGAGGCCGTGCGTCAGCACCCCCTGGTGGTGCTGCTGGTGCTCGTGACGCTGCCCGCGGTTGGCGTGGCGATCGCCCTGACCCGGGACTCCGATTACCACGCCACGACCACCCTGCTGCTGGGCCCGACGGCGGCCGAGCGGGACACGAACCTGACCGAGCGCGACGTGGCCACCGCCCGCGAGCTGCTGGCCAGCCCCGCCGTGGCCGCGCGCGCCGCGCAGACCCTGTCGCGATCCAGCGCCAGCGACGTCGCCGGCGACGTGGAGGTGGAGTCCAAGGGCGACGCCAACGCGCTGGAGGTAAATGCCAGCGGCGACTCGGGGGGCGCGGCCGCGCGCACGGCCGACGCCTACGCCCGTGCCTACGCGCCCGTGGCCGGGCAGGTCCAGCCCCCTTCGGCCCGTCCGCCGGCAGCCACGATCCTGGCGCCCGCCACCGCCACCGACGCCGACGCCCGCCCGATACTGGCCTACGGACTGATCGGTCTCGGGGCCGCCGTGCTGCTCGTGCTGCTGGGCGCCCCCCTGGCCCGGGGCCTGGACTGGCGGATCAAGGACGTGGCCGAGCTGGAGGAGATCTACGGCCTCCCGGCGCTGGCGCACATCCCGCGCAGCCGCTCGCTGGCAAAGCGCGGTCGCTCGGCCCGGGCGGAGGCGGCCAAGAACACGGTCGGCTTCAGCGAGGAGGCCGAGGCGTTCCGCACCCTGCGCACCAACCTGCGCTACTTCAACGTGGACGCGCCGGTGCGCTCGATCCTGGTGGCCAGCCCGCTTCCCGGGGACGGCAAGTCGACCGTGGCCCGTCACCTGGCCATCACGATGGCTTCCATGGGTGACTCGATCTGCCTGGTCAACGCCGACCTGCGCAAGCAGGAGCCGGGCGTGCTGCCCACGCCCGACGGGCTGTCGCTGGTGCTGGCCGGCTTCGATCCCGACACCGCGCTGACCGAGATCCCGATCGCCTACGACCCGCTGTCGGAGGAGTCGCGGGTGCTGGTCGAGCTGCCCAGCGGGCCGCTGCCGCCCAACCCGGCCGAGCTGCTGGAGAGCGACCGCATGCAGTGGCTGGTCCGCCAGCTCGAACGGCGCTTCGACCTGGTGATCATCGACAGCCCCGCGCTGGTGACCGTGAGCGACGCGTTGACGCTGGTGCCGCGGGTGTCGGGTGTCCTGGCCGTGGGCGGCATCGGCCAGACCACCCGCCAGGCCGCCGTCGACCTGCGCAAGCAGGTGGAGCTCCTGGGTGGGCGGTCGCTGGGGGTGGTGGCCAACTTCTCCAACCAGGGCAGGCGCTACTACGGCTACTACGAGAAGGACCAGGCCGCCAAGGCCAGCGCGCGCCAGCCCAGCGGCCGCTAGCGCCGGGGTTCGGCGCTCCCTACGCTGGGTTCCGTGCGGACCAGGGGCCTGACCCGTAATCAGCGGTTGCTGGCCCTCGCCGCGCTGGTGGCCGGGCCGCTGATCGTGATCGCCGCCCTGCTGTCGTCCCGCGGCTCGGACGATCAGACCGAGCCGCTGCCGCCCGCGATCCACGCCGGGCCGGTGGACAAGAGCACCGTCTACCACTCACCGCAGAGCCCCGGCTACACGGCGTGGGTGGGGGCGTGGCTGATGCCCGACGACACGATGATGACCGGCTTCGTGCAGGCCACCGGGCCCCTGAACCCGGCCGAGCGGCCGCGCACGCCGGACGCGGTGCTCGAGCTGTTCGGCACGCCGCGGCAGGCGGACCCCCAGCGTGACTTCTGGGGGCTCGACCTGTCCACCAAGTTCCTGCGCTCGAGCGAGGGCGGCGGGCGCTGGGAGCCCGACCGGTCGGAGCGGTTCCGGGCGATCGGCCCCTTCGGCTACACGTCCCAGGCCACGATGGCGCTGAAGGACGGCACGATCGTCCGGCGGGTGAACGGCGACGACCTGCGCCAGATCCGGTCGATCCCGCACACCGCCTTCCTGCAGCGCCTGGCTCCGGGCGCCAAGCGCTGGAGCCGCCCCCACGTGCTGATGGACCCGCGCAAGCACACCTACCAGCTGACACGCATCCGCTACCTGCGGGACGGCAGGCTGGTGGCCACGGGCAACGTCTGGGACGTGCCGGCCGACACCCCGCTGCGAGAGCGCGCGAAGGAGCCCAGCAGGTTCCTGCTGATGGTGTCCGACGACCAGGGGCGGACCTGGCGGAACGGCCTGAGGATCCCCGCGTCGGTGGGGGACCTGCCCGGCAACGAGTGGGACACGGGCGAGCTGCCCAGCGGCGACCTGGCCGCGGTCATGCGCACCGCCGAGAACGGCCGGCAGGTGCGTAAACAGGCTCTGCTGAGGCGCGAGGGCGACGTGTTCGTGATGGGAGACGTCAAACGCGCCCCCATGCCGCATTCCGGCCATCCCGAGTTGCTGGCCACGCGCGAGGGCCCGGTGCTGGACATCGCCACCAGCGGGGTCAGCTTCACCCGCGACGGATTGACGTGGCAGCCCCTGCGCTTCCCCCAGGGCCAGCGGTACGTCTCGAGCTACTACCCGCGCTCTCTCCAGACGCGGGACGGCGTCGTCCACGTCTTCGGGCACCGCGGGTACGACAACCCGTACGGCACCCCGGACCAGTCGATCACGATGGACAGCTTCCGCGTGGCCAGAGGACGCTGAGCGAACTCAGGATGCGCCGCGGATGCGGCGCACGTACGGCGCGCTGGCCACGCCCTCGTCGCGCACGCGGCGCGCGGCGGCCTCGGCCTGGCCACGCGAGTCATACACCCCTACGAAGCCCACCTGGCGGCCAGGAGGCAGGTTCGGGAAGTCGCCCGACTCCAGGACACCGGCGCGGAACCCCAGGTCGGCCGCCCGGCGGGCCGCCGCCGTGGCGGCTTCGCGGTTCCCCTCCGAGACGGCGACCACGACCGTGTAGGCATCGCGCCGGGGCCACGAGATCAGCTTGGGCGTCTCCGGTGCGTCATCCGCCGGGCGTGCAGGCGCCTCATCGCGCTCCGCGGGCGGTGGCGAGGGGTTGGCAGCGCGCTGCTGGTCCCCGTCGTCGTCGCCGGTCACGAGGACCGCCACCAGCACTGCCACCGCGGCTGCCGCCGCCAGGGCGGCCACCACGCGCAGGCCGCCGCGGCGCTTGGCCGTGGGCTTGGGGGACCCGGCGCCCCGCGCCTTCTTCGGCTGCTTGGCCTTCTTGGCCTTCTTGGCCTTCGGCTTGCCGAGGTCGGATTCGGGCGCGTCCTGGTGAGGCTGGGGCCAGACCGGCGGAGCCACGGCAGCCTGCTCGCTGACCGGTTCCGGCTCGGGCGGCTTGGGCTCGTCCTCCTCGGGCTGGGGCCAGCTGATCACGGGCTGCGAAGGCGACCAGGTGTGTGCTCCGCCGGCGATGCTCTGCTCCCAGCGCTTGGTGGTGTCCTCCTTGCGCGCGCTGACGGTCGAACGCGGCGCGCCGGTGTTCGTGATGGCCCCGAGGGCTGCCGCGAACTCGTCGACCGACTCGAAGCGCTCCGCCGGATCCTTGGCCAGCGCCCGGTCCAGCACCGCATCCAGGCCGCCCGGCAGCTCCGGCGCGCGCTCGCTCAGTGGGATGTGGGGGCGGTTGAGGTGCGCGTCCAGGATGGCCGTGCCCTCCTGCCCGTCGGCAGGGCCCTGACCCACCAGTGCGTGGTAGAGCACGCATCCGAGCGCGTAGACGTCGCTGGCCACCGTCGGCTCCTCGCCGCGGATCTGCTCGGGGGAGGCGAAGCCCGCGGCCGGAATGCCAAATGGGCGCTCGGCCCCTCTGTCCGAGCCCCGCGGGGGTAGGAAGCCGAACCCCGTCAGGAGCGTCTGGTCGGTGCCGTCGCGGTGCGTGACCAGGATCCGGGAGGGCTCGAGGGTCCCGTGCACCAGGCCGGCCGCGTGCGCGGCGGCCAGGCCGTCGGCGACCTGGGCGATGATCTCGCCGGCTCGCGCCAGGCTCAGCCCGCCGAGTCCCTCGACGAGCGGCGTGAGCTCGACGCCGTCGGGGTCGGGGCTGATCGCGAACGGCACGCCGTCCTCGACGCCGGTCACGGAGGTGCGGGCCACGTGCGGGTGTTGCAGCTCCGCCGCCCGGACGGCGGTGGCCCGCATCTGCTCCGCGAATCCCTCCGCATCGCGGAGCCCCTCACGCGGGACCTCGATGAGCACCTCCTCGCCGGCCTCGACGCCCGAGGCGCGGAACAGCAGGCTCGGAGCGCTCCGGGCCAGCAGGGCGTCCAAGCGGTACCCGCCCAGTTCCGAGTGGGTTCCCGTGGAGGAGGAAGCCGACGGCACGGGCGCCAGTATAGGAATGCCCCGCCGCCGCCGCCAGCGTTGCATGGCCGCGGACGCGCCTCTAGAGTGGGTCGCTCGTGAGGCTCCGCAAGCAGTCCAAGCCCACGGCGCAGCCCGGTGACGAGTTCCTCCGCGCGGTGTCGTCCGGCCGCGAGCGGCCATCGCCCGCACCGGCCCCGGCCCGTCCCGCGGCCGGATCTCCCGGCCTCGAGGAGCGTCTGCTGGAGAGCGAGCGGCGCGCGGCGGCAGCCGACGAGGCGCTGCGCCAGATCCGGGAGGACCAGGACGATCGGCTCGAGCAGGCCCGGGCCGCGCTGGCCCAGGAGCGGCAGGCCCGCATCGCGGCCGAGGAGCGGCTGGTGGAGCAGACCGGGTCGTCAGCGCCCGAGCAGCCCCTCGAGCCCGAGCCCCTGGAGCCCGAGTACCTGGAGCCGGAGCCCGGCGACTACGCCGAGGCCGCCGACCCTCCACCGGCCGAGCCGGCCGCTGACCTGACCTTCCCGGCGACGTCGCGGCAGCCGGCCGCCGAGGGCGATGAACCTGAGGACGGCTGGCCCGCCCCCTGGCTCGATGACGAGCAGCCGGCGAAGCGGGGTTTGTTCCGCCGCTCGCGCTCCTGAGCACGGCGTAGGAGGGCCGCTTGCGGTTCTCCACCTTCTGACTACCATGGACCCGGTCGGGTGGTATTCAGAGCCCCCAAACGGCCACAACGTCAGGTGGCGGGGGTGACCGTACGGACCCGTCGTAACTTGCTTTCAGCCGGGGAAGGATTTCTCAAGCAGTGAATCCCAACGACGCCGGGCCCGCCGCCGAAGGTGGCCTCACCGGACTGATTCGCACCTTGCGCCGCCGGTGGATCGTGGTTCTGATCCCGGCGCTGCTGGTGCCCTGCATCGCGGCGGCCTACGCCCTCTCGCGCGAGGACGAGTACGCCGCCACCGCGTCGCTGCTCTTCCGCAGCACGCCGGGGTCCGAGTTCCGCCTCTCCGAGGCCCAGGACGAGGAGCGCGAGGGCGCCACGAACCAGAGCCTCGCGTCCCTGAACGAGGTTTCTCAGCGCACGGCCGCGGCACTGGGCAACGGCGTGACGGCCGGCACCGTCGCCGGCAGCGTCGAGACGACCGCCGCGGGCACCGCGAACCTGCTGACGATCAAGGCCACCAACCCGGACCAGGGCCTGGTGGCGCGCATCGCGAACGAGTACGCGGAGCAGTTCGTGGCCTTCCGGCGCGACGCCGACCGCCGCACGGTCGGCGAGGCACAGCGCCGCTCGCAGCGCAGGATCAACGAGGTGCAGCGACGGCTCACCACGCTTCGCGCGCAGGGGGATCAGAGCGGGGCAGTTGGCGGGGAGATCCGCAGCCTCGTCGGCGAGCGCAACCAGCTCGAGGACGAGGCGCGCAAGCTCGCGACGCTGGAAACCCTGACCAGCGGCAACGTGGAGATCGCCCAGCGCGCGTCCACGCCCGGCGCCCCCAGCACACCCGGCCCGCTGCCCACGACGCTGCTCGGCCTGGGCCTGGGCATCCTCCTGGGCATCGGACTGGCACTGCTGTTCGAGATGCTGGACCGGCGCATGCGCGACACGAAGGACATCGAGCGCGCGTTCAACCGCCCGACGCTCGGAGCGATCCCGCTGAGCCCGGCGCTCGCGCGTGGCCGGCGCAAGCAGATCCCGGTACGCGGGAAGGCGCGCTCGCTCGGGCCGGGGGAGATGGAGGCCTTCCACATGCTGCGCGCCAACCTGCGCTACTTCGAGGCCGACCGGGCCGTGAAGTCGGTGGTGGTCACGTCCGCGGCGCCCGGCGAGGGCAAGAGCACCGTCGCGTGGAACCTGGCCGCGGCCAACGCCAACGCCGGCAACCGGGTGCTGCTGATCGAGGCCGAGCTGCGCCGCCCGACATTCGTCCGCGAGTTCAAGCTGAAGAGCTCCAGAGGCCTGATCCACATCCTGGCCGACGGTGCGGATCCCGCCGACGTGGTCACGCGGCTGCCCGTCTCGGCCAACCCCACCAACGGGGACGGGCCCCACGGGGAGATGGACGTGATCGCCGCCGGGGGAATTCCGCCGAACCCCACGGACCTGCTCGACTCCGAACGCATGCTGAACCTGATCCGCACCGCGGAGCAGGAGTACGACCTGGTGGTCATCGACACCCCGCCGGTGTCGGTGGTCTCGGATGCGATCCCGATCCTGAAGGCCACCGACGGCGTGATCGTCGTCAGCCTGATCGGCGTCTCCTCGCGTGACGCCGCCGGCCACCTGCGCAAGCAACTGGAGAGCCTTGGCGTGCACTTCCTCGGCGTCGTGATCAACGGGATCTCCAGCAGCGACGGCTACTACGGCACCGTCTACGGCTACGCCGAGCGATACGAGGCTGCCGGCCAGCCGGCGGGTGGGTAGGCCGGTGGCCGCGGGGCGTCGCCTGGTTTCGCCCGCGCTCCCGCGGGCGCGGCAGCAGGGCGCCACACCCCTGCAGGCCGGAGTCGCCCTCGGGGTCAGCCTGCTGGCCGGGGCGGCGCTCGTGGCCTCACCGGACTGGTGGATCGCGTTCGGCCTGGTCGGCGTCGCCGGGCTCGTGGCGCTGGGGCTCGCCAAGCCCGCGCTGTTCCTGTCGATCTTTCTCCTGGTGCGGCCGCTGCTGGACCAGTTCTCCCAGTCCACGGTCGGTGTCCCGTCGGCCAACGTCGCCGGCGCGCTCGGCGCGTTCCTCGTGGCCATCACCATCGTGGTCCTGGCTCTCCGCCAGCAGCGGGTCTCGGTTCCGGGGACGGCGCCGCTGCTGGCGATCACCATCGTCAGCGTGATCCTGGCCGTCGAGGCGAACTTCGAGGTCGGCTCGGTGATGGGCACGCGGTCCATCAGCGAGCTGGTCAGGCTGATCGCGTTGGTGGCCGTCTTCCTGCTGGCGGCACACGTGACGACCTCCGTGTCGAAGGCCCGCCTCATGTACGTGGTGATCGTGCTCAGCGCCATCGGCCCGGCCGGCTACGGCATCTACGAGCTGATCCACGGGGTGCCGGTGGAGGAGGGGGACGACATCGCCCGCATCTCCGGCACCTTCACCGGTCCGGTCCCGTTCGGGGCGTTCATGGCGTTCACCGCGCTGGTGTGCATCTTCGGCCCGGTGCAGAAGCTCCCTGGCTGGGTGCGCTGGCCCGCCCTGGCGCTGATGCTGGTCGCTCTGCTGGAGAGCTACAGCCGCGTGGGCTGGGTGATCTTCATCCTCGGTCTGCTGATCCTGGCGTGGCCGCGACAGAAGCGGCTGGTCGTGGTGGCGCTGGTGGGATTCGCCATCGCGCTGATGGTGTCCCACGACGTGCGCGAGCGGGCGTTGCCCGTGGACTCAGCGGCCCAGAGCTCCGACACGCCGGGTGGAGAAGCCGGCTACGAGTCCTACGACTGGCGGCTGGCCAACTGGGGCGGGCTGCTGGACAAGGCAGCCGAGCGGCCACTGCTCGGGTACGGGCTCAAGACGACCGAGTTCGTGAACCCGCGCGCTCCCACGAGCGATTTCAACGCCGCCGCCGGCAGCGGGTTCGGAGCGCACAACACCTTCGTCCGGGTGATGGTCGAGGGCGGGGTGGTGCTGCTGCTGATTTATCTGGCCTTCTTCGCGCTGGTGATGAGGCGCACGTGGCGCCTGTCCCGCGCGGACTGGCCCCTGGCGGAACCGGCGCGGCTCGTGCTGGTCGTCTGGGGCCTGGTGCTGTTCACGGGAGCGACGACGGACGACCCGTTCAGCCTCACCGCCCTGATGGTCGGCCTGCTGGCCCTGACCGGGGCGCTGGAGGGTGCCTGGAGGGCGCAGGGGCGTTCACTCGAGCAGGCCGTGCCGGTTCGGGCGGAGGGCGGCGCACCGTCACCGTTCTGGCGCCCTGCTGCCCCGGGCGGCGCCCCCAGCGGCTAGAGCGCTCGGGAGCGGGCTGGCGATGGCTACGAGCGTGCTGGGGACCGAGGCGGGGCCGCCTACCGGCGAGCGGGATGACCTGCGCCTCTCGGGCGCGCCGGACAGGAAGATCCGCAGCGCCGGCACCGACGCGGCGCTGTTCACCGGCGCCACCTATCTGGCGCAGATCCTCATGTTCGCCGCCGGGCTGCTCCAGAAGGGCCTGCTCGGCCCGGTGGGCGCGGGCTACTGGGCGCTGATGCAGGCGTTCTGGGTGTACCTGACGATCGGCTCCCTGGGCACGATGGCGGGGACCGGCCGCCAGATCCCGGTACGCCGGGGCCGGGGGGACCTGGAGGGCGCCGCGGCGGTCGCCAACACCGGCAGCACCTTCTCCGTGGTCGCCGTGGGCATCGTCGGGACCCTCGTCGCCGCGGTGGCGCTGGTCGCCGGGGGCGGGTGGCCGGATGAGATCAGGTACGGGCTGGTGCTCCTGGGCGTGCTCGCGCCGCTGCGGATCTTCGCCGACGCGCAGCGCAGCATCATGCAGGCGGTCAAGCGCTTCGACGTGGCCTCGGTCACGGCGGTGGTCGAGGCCGCCGTCACGCTGACCCTCGGCACGCTCTGCGTCGTCTTCTTCGGCTTCTACGGCATGTTCGCCGGGGTGCTGCTGACGGTGGTGGGGATGTACATCAGCTGGGCCCGCCTGGGCATGGCCACGTGGCGCCGGCCCGCGTTCGCCTGGCGGTTCGACCGGCGCCTGCTCGGCGAGCTGATGAGCTTCGGGTTCCCGATCATGCTGCAGGGCCAGATCTGGCTGCTGTTCATGAGCATCGACAACCTGATCGTCGCCGGGTTCATCAGCGTCAAGGAACTGGGCTACTACGCGCTGGCGGTCTCGGTCACCGGATACGTCCTGCACCTGCCGCGGAGTGTCGGCGCGGCGCTGTTTCCCCGCATGACCGAGACCTTCGGGGAGACGGGTGACGTGCGCTCCATCCGCCACTTCGCCGTCGACACGCAGCGGTTGCTGGCCTACCTGCTGGTGCCCCTGTTCCTGGGCGGCGCCTACTTCCTGGTGCCCGTGCTGATCCGGCATGCGCTGCCCGAGTTCGAGCCGGCCATCCCCGTGGTGCACATCATGGTGGCCGGCAGCTTCCTGATGGCGCTGATGAACATGCCCACGAAGATGCTCACCACCGCGGGATACCGGTGGGGCGTGACCGCCCTCGGGCTCCTCTGCCTGGCGATCAACGCGGGCGCCAACTTCCTCGCGGTGGCCGTGTTCGACTGGGGCCTGGAGGGAGCGGCCGGCGCCACGGTGCTGAGCTACCTGCTTGCGTTCCTGATCATGACCAGCTACGCCCTCTCCAAGGCCTTCACGCGCCGCGAGGTGTTCCTCCACATCTGCGAACTGCTCGGCGTGATCGCCTACGTGATCGGCGCGGCCTGGGGGGTCGAGCTGGTGATCGGCAGCGGGGCCGGCCCGTTGGTCTCGGACGCGCTGGTCGGCATCGCCAAGGTGGCGCTGTTCGTGCTGGCCATCGCTCCGCTCCTGCTGCTCTCCGAACGCCGCTACCAGGGCCTGACGCGCATACGCGGCATGGTGGTCACGGCGGTGCGCAAGGTCGCGGACAGGCGGCGTTGATGGGCGCCCTGGACTCACTGACGGCACGGCTCGTGGGAGTGGATTCCGACCGCTCCCTGTCCAGCCGTTTCAGGGAGGCGCGCTGGCAGCGCTTCGTCGCGACGTTCCCCGAGATCGCCGAGATGCGCGTGCTCGACATCGGCGGCGAGACCGAGTTCTGGCGCCGTCGGCGCTCGCGCCCGGCCCGGGTCACGATGGTCAACCCGGTGCGCCAGGACGCCGACGAGCCGTGGATCGAGTCGGTGGAGGGGGACGGGTGCGACCTGCCCGGCGGGCTCGGCGAGTTCGACCTCGCGTTCTCGAACTCGGTGATCGAGCACGTGGGGGGCCACACGCGTCGGCACGAGTTCGCGGAACAGGTCCGCGCCGCGGCGCCGCGGTACTGGGTCCAGACGCCCAACCGCTACTTCCCGATCGAGCCCCACTTCGTGTTCCCGTTCTTCCAGCACCTGCCGACCGGCGCGCAGGCGCGGGTGGCCAAGGTGTGGCCGGTCGGCAACTACGACGGCTCGGGCCACGACCTGGCCACCATGCGCGCCTACGCGCTGGAGGTCGAGCTGATCTCCCGGGGCGACCTCGAGCTGTACTTCCCCGAGGCCGAGATCCTGCACGAGCGCCTCGCGGGACTGTCGAAGAGCCTGATCGCCGTCAGGCGCTGATCCGCGGCGCATAGCGCCAGACGGCGTACACGTTGAACGCGCACAGCTCGCCGACGCCCGGAAGCCGGCGGACCGTCTCCAGGACCTTCCCGGCACGGCTGGTGGTCTGGTTGACCTGGCGGAACAGCGGCTGCAGCTCGGGGTCGTCGGTGATGCTCAGGAAGCGGCTCAGGGTCATCTTGTTCAGGCCTCCCGAGATCTCCTCGTAGCGCTCGGCGCCGTCCGGGAACCCGAGCCGGCGCCACTCGGCCATGACCACACGCTCGGGGAACAGCAGGTGCGCCCACGGCAGCGCGGTCATCCAGCGCTGGTGGGCTCCGTAGGGTGAGCGCCAGAGCGGCCCGAAGCCGATCGCCAGCAGCCCGCCGGGCTCCAGGTGGCGCTTCATGTCCTCCACGTAGCTCTCGGGGTCGGCGATGTGCTCGAAGCTGTCCTTCGAGAGCACGATGTCGAACCGCTCGTCCGAGTCCCAGCCGGAGGGATCGACCAGGTGGAACTCGACCCGGTCCGCCATATGGGCGTACTCGCTGGCCAGCTTGTCCTGCGCGAAGGCGGTGAACTTGGGCTCCATGTCGATGCCCACGGCGCGCCGGGCGCCCCGCTCGACCGCCCGCAGGCACAGGCTTCCGTAGCCGCAGCCCACGTCCAGGATGCTCTTGCCGGCGAAGTCGAGCGAGCCGTCGAAGCGGTCGAGATAGCGGTCGGCGTCGGCGAACCCGTCCGCGAAGTAGCGGTCGTCGTGGTCGGGGGCCTGGCGGAACTCGTCCACGCTGACCCGTCGCAGCGCGGCGGTCATCAACTGGTCCCGCCTCGGCATCGCCGCGACCCTACCCCGCGATCCGCGGCGTCGCCAACTCGGGCGCGCGGTCGACGAACTCGCGCTGCCACATCTCGAGCATCAGCAGGGTCCAGATCCGGTGCGAGTGGTCCGCTCCGGCCTGATGGCCGTCCAGCAGGCCGCGGACGGCGTCCTCCCGCAGCATCCCGCGGTCCAGGGCGACCGGGTCGAGCAGGACGTCATAGGTGTGGTCGCGCAGCTCCCCGCGGAACCACTCCACCAGCGGCACCATGAAACCCCGCTTGGGGCGATCGAGGATCTCGTCCGGGATCCAGCCCCGGAGGGCGTCCCGCAGCACGACCTTCTTCTCCATGCCGCGCAGCTTCATCTCGGCCGGGATCGACGCCGCCAGCTGCATCAGCTCCGGATCCAGGAACGGCGAGCGGGCCTCCAGCGAGTGCGCCATCGTCGCGATGTCCACCTTGGCCAGCAGGTCGCCGGGAAGGTAGGTGCGGACGTCCACCTCGAGCATCACGTCCACCAGCGCGTCGCCCGATGCCTCGTTCCACGGGCCCGCGATGACCTCGTAGGCCCCCGACTCGTCCACCAGCGACTGGTACTCGGCGGTGTAGAGGTCGCGCCGGGCGACGTCGTCGAACGGTGCCATGTAGCGCGCGTAGCGGGTCGGCGCGTCCAGCGCCATCGACTCCCCGACGCGCCGGGCGCGGTTCATCGTGCTGTCGATCTTGCCGTTCGACCCGAGCCGGCCGGCCACCGCGGCGCCCGCGCGCCGGACCGGGGCAGGCAGCCGCTGGAGGCGGCTGCCCAGCACGTTCGCCGCGTAGCGCGTGTAGCCGGCGAAGGACTCGTCGCCGCCGTCCCCGTTGAGCGCCACCGTCACGTGCTTGCGCGTCAGCTCGGCCAGATGGAACGACGGGATCGCCGATGAGTCGGCGAACGGCTCGCCGTAGTGGCGGACGAGCTTGGGCGTGAGCGCCATCCCGTCGGGCTCGACCACGAACTCGTGGTGCTCGGTGCCGAACATCTCGGCCACCTGCCGCGCGTGTGGCAGCTCGTTGAACCGCTCCTCGCCGAACCCGATCGAGAAGGTGCGCACCGGTTGTGACGTGGCCTCCGCCATGGCGGCCACCACGGCCGACGAGTCGATCCCGCCCGACAGGAACGCCCCCAGCGGCACATCCGAGATCAGCCGCCGGCGGACGGCTCGGCGCAGGGCCTCCCGGATCCGCTCGCCGATCTCCGCGGGATCGGTCACGTCCAGCTTGCGGCCGTAGTCGAGCTGCCAGTAGCGCTCATGGGTCAGCGAGCCGTTCTCGAACACCATCGTGGTGGCCGGCTCGAGCTTGTGCACCCCACGGAACGCGGTCATGGGGGCGGGCACGTACCCGAACGCCAGGTAGCAGTCCAGCGCGGCAGGCAGGACCTCCCGCGGCACGTCCGGGTCCTGGAGCAGGGCGGCCATCTCCGAGGCGAACGACAGCGTGCCGCCCTGGAGGGAGTAGAACAGCGGCTTCTTGCCCACGCGGTCCCGGGCGACCACCAGGCGGCGTCGCGGCTCGTCCCAGAGCGCGAACGCGAACATGCCGTCCAGCGAGCGCACACAGCCCGGGCCCTCCTCCTCGTAGAGGTGGACGATGACCTCGGTGTCGCCCTCCGTCCGGAAGGTGTGGCCGGCGCGCTCGAGGCGCTCGCGCAGCTCGCGGAAGTTGTAGATCTCGCCGTTCAGCACCACTGCCACCGAGCGGTCCTCGGAGTAGATCGGCTGGTCGCCGCCCTCCACGTCGATCACGCGCAGGCGCTGGATGCCCAGCCCGGCCCCCGACTCCACGTGGGTGCCGCGCGAGTCCGGGCCCCGGTGCTCCAGAGCCGCGCACATCCGCTCGACCAGCGCCGGGTCGACGGGGCCGTTCTGCCGGACCTGGCCGACTATTCCGCACATCGGCTGGCGCCATCCGAGGTGAGCATCCGCACAGGGTACGACCGATGTGCCCGCCGCGCCGGGCGGATTCCGCTCACCCGTGTTACGTTGAAACCCGTTCGTGTCGGACTGATATGCACTAGGAACGGAGGCCCATGCGCGCATTGGTCACGGGCGGCGGGGGGTTCATCGGCTCCAACATCGTCGAGCAGCTCTTGGAGCGAGGCGACGAAGTTCGGGTGATGGACAACTTCTCCACCGGCAAGCGAGAGAATCTGGCGGCGGTCGTGGACGACATCGAGCTCGTCGAGGGTGACCTGCGCAGCTACGAGCGCGTACACAACGCGGTCAAGGACTGCGAGGTCGTCTTCCACCAGGGTGCGATGCCCTCGGTGCCGCGGTCCGTGCAGGATCCGATCACCAGCAGCGACATCAACGTGGGGGGCACCCTGAACGTGCTGCTGGCCGCGCGGGACGCCGGCGTCCGCCGGGTGATCTTCGCGTCCTCCTCGTCCATCTACGGCGACCTGCCGGGCCTGCCGCGGGTGGAGACCATGCCGGTCAGCCCGGCCGCGCCGTACGCGGTATCCAAGCTGGCGGCCGAGCACTACTGCCACGTGGCCTCCAAGGTCTACGGCCTGACCACCGTCTCGCTGCGCTACTTCAACATCTTCGGCAAGCGCCAGGACCCGCTGTCGCAGTACAGCGCCGTGATCCCGAAGTTCATCGCCGCCCTGCGCGAGGGACGCTCGCCCACGATCCACGGCACCGGCGAGCAGTCCCGCGACTTCACGCACATCGACAATGCCGTGGCCGCGAACCTGCTGGCCGCCGAGGCACCGGACGCGGGCGGCAGGTGCTTCAACGTCGCCACCGGGGAATCGCAGTCGCTCAACGACCTCGTGAGCCAGCTGAACACGCTCATGGGCACAAGCGTGAGGGCGGAGCACGGCCCGCCCCGGCCGGGAGATGTGGAGCACTCGCTGGCCGACATCACACAGGCGCGCGAGGTGCTGGGGTATGCGCCCGCGGTGGGGTTCGAGGAGGGCTTGCGCATGACGATCGAGTCCTTCGACCGCGAGCGCGGGGCGCCCGGTCTGGCGCAGTGAGCCGGGGCGCAGCGCGCCGCGGCCGTAAGCGCATCGCGCACCTCGGCCCCGACGCGGCGGGCCGCGGGGGGATGGGCCTGAGCATCCAGGGGCTCCTGGTCTCGCCGCTGGCCGAGGTGTACGAGATGACGGCCATCACCACCTGGCGTGGCCCGGCGGGCAGGGTGGGCCGGGTGGTCATCTTCGCGCAGGCACTGGCCGCGCTGGTGCGCTGGTCGGTCCGGCCCGGGATCGTGCACGTGCACGTGGGCGTGCGGGGCAGCCTCTACCGCAAGGCGGTGTGTGTCGCGGTGGCCAAGCTGTGCCGCCGGCCGGTGGTGTTGCAGGTCCGCGTCGGCCCGTGGGACATCGCGAACTTCGCCGCGACGCTGGGGCCGGTGCGCCTGCGCCTGTTCTCCCGCACCTTCGCCCTGGCCGACCGGGTGCTCAGCGTGTCCGCGTCCGGGGCCGAGGAGATCGAGCGCATCTTCGGGCGCAGGGGCATCACCGTGATCTCCAATCCCGCCCCCGAGCCCCGCCACGGGGAGCCCCCGGCCACCGACGACCCGGTGCTGCTGTACATCGGCGGCTTCCACGATCCCGCGAAGGGCGGGGACGTGATGCTCGAGGCCCTGCCGCGGATCCTGTCGCGCCACCCCGGCGCGCGGATCGAGCTTGCCGGGCCAGGGGACCTGCCCGAGGAGGGGCGGCGGGTCGTGGACCAGCACCCCGGGGTGACCTGGCTGGGCTGGCTGGACGCCTCGGCGAAGGACGATGCCTTCACCCGCGCGGACGTGTTCGTCCTGTCGTCGCGGTCCGAGGGCATGCCCAACGCGATGCTGGAGGCCATGGCCAACGGGCGGGCCGTGGTGGCCTCCGAGGTCGGCGGCGTCCCGGATATCGTCACCGACGGCGAGGACGGCCTGCTGGTGGCTCCGGGCGCGCCGGAGCCGCTGGCCGACGCGGCCTGCCGGCTGCTGGAGGACCGGGCGCTACGGGCTCGGATGGGCGCGGCCGCCCGCGCGCGGGCCGAGCGGCTGACCCTGGATGAGGTGTGGGGCCGCCTGGACGCCGTGTACCGGGAGCTGGCGTGAGCGCGAGCGTGCCCCGCGTGGCCACCATCATCCCCGCCTACAACGGGGCGGACCTGCTCGGCGGCGCGCTGGAGTCGGTGCTGGCCCAGACCTACGGGGACTGGGAGGCGGTGGTGGTCGACGACGCCTCCCACGACCACACGCTCGAGGTCGCCGGCTCGTTCGCCGAGCGCGATCGCCGGGTCACGGTCGTCCATCTGGACGCCAACGTGGGGGTGGGGGCGGCCCGCACCGCCGGGGTCCGCCGGTCCGGTGGCGGCGAGCTGCTGTGCCTGCTCGACCAGGACGACCTCTGGGACGAGCGCTACCTGGAGCGCACGGTGGCGGCCTACGACGACGCGGTGGCCTCCGGGCGGCGCGTTGGCATCGTGTCGTCGAACGCGCTGATGCTGACCGACGACGGCGTCACCGGCGAGACGTGGTGGGACCGCAACGGCTGGGTCGAGCCGGTGGACCTGAAGGCGATGCTGCGACACAACTACCTGAACGCCCGCTCGCTGTTCACGCGTTCGGCCTACGAGGACGCCGGCGGTGAGTTCGCCCGGGATCTGGGCGGCTCGGACGACTACGACCTCTGGCTCCGGATCCTGGAGCAGGGGTACGAGGCCATCGGGGTGCCCGAGCCGCTGGCGACCTACCGCGATCACGCGGGCTCGTTCTCGCGCGACAAGCTGGCGATGGCGGATGGCCTGATCGAGTGTTACCGCCGCGCGCTCGGGCGCGGGGCGCTCAGCGGCCGGCAGCGGCGGGTCGTCCGGGCCCAGGTGCGTCACTGGCACGCCCTGCGCCACCGCGAGCTGCTGCGCCGGGCCGTCGCCGGCCGCCGGCCGCTGCCGGCGCTGCGCCACGGTGCCTGGTGCGTGCCCTACGGCATCGCCGCGTTCGCCCAGGATCCCGGCCGGTGGCGCGAATGGGGCCGGGACCTGACACGCTCGGGCGGCCGGTCGTAGCCGGTCAGCGCCGCGGTGCCCGGCCGACGCGGAACACCGCAATGGTGCCGCTGACGGTCGCCGGCACGTAGGCAGAGGTGCCGTCGGGGCTCAAGACCACGTTCCGCGGCCCGAGCAATCCCCTTACCGCGCGGCTACACGGTTCCTTGGCGGCCACGTCGCGGACGCACGCGCCCCGGCCGCGGACCTGGCTCAGCACGCCCGTGCCCCTGTTGCGCTTGAACACGGCAACCGTCTGCCCGAAGAAGCCCGTGGCGTACAGGCGCGTGCCGTCGGGGGTGATGGTCACGCTGTCCACCCCCTTGATGCCCTTGGCCCGCTTGCAGCCCCGGATCCTGACGATGCAGCCCGAGGCACCCGGGAGCTGCACCAGCTCGCCGCCGGGGCCACGCCGGAACGTGGCGATCGCCCCGAGCTTGCCGTAGTCCGAGCCCACGTAGACGAACCGCCCGTCGGGGCTCACCGCCACCGAGAACGGCTGCAGCAGCCCCTTGGCCAGGGTCGGGCACGCCGTGGTGGAGCGGGCGCGCTCGTCCTTGACGCAGGCCGCCTTGCCGGGAAGCTGGCGGAGCGCGCCGGTGGCCGGGTCGCGCGCGAACGCGGACACGGCGTCGCCGTCCGCGGGATCGTTGGGGTAGGCACTGTCCGCGGAGTCGGAGGCCACGTAGGCGTTGCGGCCGTCGGGGCTGACCGTGATCGAGCGCGGGTAGTTCACACCCGGCCCGCGCGCGCAGCCGCTGCGGACCCGCGCGAGGGTGTCCTCGACGCAGGCGTCGGTCCCCGGGAGCTGGTGGAGGCCGCCCGTCCGGCCGTCGCGGGCGAACACCGCGACGGCGTCGCCGGCGGGCGAGCTGGCGTACACGTTGCGGCCGTCCGGGCTTACCGTGACCCAGCGAACGCCTTGCAGCGCCCTGGCGGGGCGCGGGCAGTCGGACCTGGCCCCGACCTTCCCCCCGATGCAGGCGTCGGCGCCCGGCAGCTGGTGCAGCGCGCCCGTCCGGGGGTTGCGCTTGAACGCGGAGATCGCGGCGTTGTTCAGGGCCGCCACGTACGCGAAGCGGCCGTCCGGGCTGAGCGTGATGGTCTTGGCCCCCGCCAGTGCCCGCCCCTTGCGGCTGCAGGGGGCGGTGACCTTGTTGACCGGGGCGCGCAGGTCCCTGATGCAGCCGTCGGAGCCCTTGAGCTGGGTCAGGGCGCCGGTGTCCGGGTTGCGCGAGAACGCCACGATCGTGCCCCCGCGGATGGCCGCGATGCGCTTGCCGGCGGGGTTCGGCCGGTAGCCGGAGTTGAGCGAGACCCCGTAGGCGAACCCTCCGTCGGGGCTGATGGCCATCGAGCTGATGTCGAACTGGCCGCGCACGGTCCCCTGGCACGGGATCCAGGGCTGGCCGCCCGAGCCCTTCAGGCAGCCCGCCGCGCCGCCCAGCCACCGCAGGGTCCCGTCGCCCGGTGTGCGCACGGGCGCCTGCGCGGGACCCGGGGTCGCGGCCGTGGCGGTGGCGCCGGCGTTCTGACCGTCGTCGTCGCTGCCCGGGTTCACCATCCACGTGGCCAGCGCCGCACAGGCCGCGATCGCGACTGCCAGGAGCAGAATCCTCCGCCGGGGCCCGAGCACCAGGCTCTACGTTCGCTCGAAGACCAGGATGTTGGCCACGGCGGGGCCCGGGCGCCCGACTCGGTGGAACCAGAGGGCGTTCAGGCGATGGACCGCGCGGCGCAGGGCCGGCGAGCCGATGCGGGTGTAGACGTCCGTGAACTGGCCCGCGGAGCGCGAGTGCAGGGTCAGGCCCTCGGTGGCGAAGCGCTCGATCAGCCACTTGATGTCCGTCTGCCTGGTCACCAGGTCGCCCTCCGCGGCCTTGCGCCACTTCTCGATGCCTGCCGGTGTCTCGCGAATGTCCTGACCGGACCGGCCGCGCAGCCGGCGGCCGGCGCGCAGCGCCAGGGTCTGGAGGGAGCGCATGTTCGGCTCGCTGACGGCCAGCTTGCCGCCGGGCCCCACGACGCGGGCGAGTTCGACGACCGCCCGCTCGACCTCCGGTACGTGCAGCAGCACGCCCCAGCAGAACGCGTACTGGAACTGGCCGTCGGCGAACGGCAGCGCCATCAGGTCGGCCTGCCGGAAGTGGACCTGGTCCGCGAGGCCCGCCTCGGCGGCGTTCGCGCGCGCCAGCTCGAGCGCGTGGTCGGAGAAGTCGACCGACTCGAGCCGGAATCCGCGCCTGGCGAGCCGGATCGTATGGCTCGCCGTGCCGCATCCGGCGTCCAGGATCGTGGCCCCGGCGGGCGGGGAGAAGGCGGCCAGGATGCGGTCGAAGGCGTCTTCGAAGACCGCCTCGTTCTCCTCGGTGCGGTAGCGCGCCGACCATTCCTCGTGCAGCTCGGGACCGGCCAGGGCGCTGGCGGACGATGCTGCCATGCTCTGTTCGTTCCCTGTCATCGCATCTCAGTCTGCCGGGCCGGGCGGACTGGGTTCCAGAGTAGGGGATCGGGGCGGGTCCGCCAGCACCAGCTTCAGCAGCCCGTCGATCGGGTCGCGCCCGTCCACGCCCAGGGCCTCCAGCAGTTGGTCGCGACCCGGAAGACGGCCCTCGTCGGCCCAGCGGCGGAGATGCCCGGCCAGCTCCTCCGCGGATCGCGCGATCGGCACCTCTGTGCGCCCGCCGAGCGGCCAGCACCATTCATAGCCCGAGAGGTTCAGGGCGATCACGGCGGTCCCGGGCAGCGCGGCCTGGAACGTGGAGGTGGAGGCGGACCCCAGGCAGACGTCGCACGAGGCGATCGCCTCCATCACGTCGCCCCCGGTCTGGATCTCCAGGTCCATCTCGGGAAAGGCGGCCAGCAGCCTGGCCGACGCCGCGGGACCCTCGACCGGCGCCGGGCGCACGATGATCTTCGCGTCGGGGAACACGGCCGCCACGCCCTCGACCGCCGCCACGTAGCTGCGCATGCCGTAGCGGTCGTCGAACAGCGCGGTCTGGGTCTCCTTGGCCCGGCCGAGGAGCAGGATGCGCGGGGGCCTGCCGTCCTCCCGCCTGCGTTCGGGCGCCACCTCGACCGGCACGGGGTAGCCGACCACGTGAAGCGGGCGGACGTAGTCCCAGATGGTCGGTCCGAAGGTGCTCGACCACAGCGCCACCTCGTCGCTGAGCTGCATGTCCACGACGGTGTGACGCAGCGGATAGGCCCCGTGCGCGACCAGCAGCGTGGGCACGCCGGCCTCCTTGGCCAGGGTCACCACCAGCCGCATCCGGGGCTCGACGTCGTAGGGCACGACCACACGCCGGATCCGCCCCTTGCGGAAGGCGCGGCGGAACAGCGACGCGTGCCCGAGGTCCTCCGCGGCGCGCTTGCGGGCCATGGCCCGGGCCTGTGCGTGCAGACAGGCCCCGAGCTCGAGGCCCTCGACGTCGACCGGGGTCGGATCGGCGGTGGCGGACAGCAGCCTCCTGGTGGCCGACCGCGCGCGGGCCCTGGACCAGGGGCCGGGCGCGCCCACCCAGCCGCCGCGCGCGGCGGCGCGCAGGGCCCGCTTTGCGCCGGTCGGCCGGCGCTGGGCCCAGATCGCGGGCCGGAGGCGATCCGCTATCAGCCGGTCCAGCAGCGGGAGCAGCGGCCAGTAGCTCAGCAGCAGCACGCTGCCCCGGCGCGGCATCGAGGGCAGGCCGAGGCTGAGCAGGCCGCCGACCCCCCGGCGGCGCCTGGACGCCTGCAGCGCCGGGTTGGCCACGGGGGGCGGCCGGCGTGCGCCCGTGTCCTCGGTCTCGATCCCGCGGCTCCTGGCCACGGCGTCCACGATGTTCTCGGTCACGCCGTCGCGGGCCATGACCACCAGGGAGCGTGGGCGGTAGGTGTCCACCGCCCGGGCCAGGGCCAGCGCGCGGGCGATCGTGGGCAGGAACACGTTCACGATCAGATCCCGCTCCCAGATCCACGTCAGGCAGATGCCATCGACCGTGAACCGCTCGTCGTTCTGGTCGCGCCAGCGGCCCAGGGCGGCCACGGCCACGTCATCGATGGCGGCCCGCTGATCGAGGGTCAGATGGTCGGTCGCCAGGACACCATCGGCCACGTCGATGCCGTGGGACGCGTCCAGGTGGAGCACGACGTCCTCTCCGGCGGTGAGCGACGCGGGGTCGAGGCCTGTGGAGTCACCGTAGACGCGCACGCAGCGGCACCACAGTACAGCGACACACGCGATTGCGCCCGATCCCCTACGGTTTCCGCTCACCTTGATCGGAGCGAGCGAGATCACGCGGGAAGTCGCCGCGCTCGGGGTGGCGCCCGACGACGTCCTGTTCGTGCACGCGGGGCTGCAGCGCGCGCTCTCGGTGGAGGGCCGGACGCGCGAGCAGAAGCTCGACACGATCGTCCAGGGCCTGTCCGACGCGGTGCCGGACGGCGTCCTGGCCATGCCCGCGTTCAGCTACAGCTTCTGCGACGGTGCCGACTTCGTCCTCGACGAGACGCCGTCGAGCGGCGTGGGGGTGCTGCCCGAGTACTTCCGCACCCTCCCCGGAGTGCGCCGTACCACCGACCCGCTGTTCTCGGCCGCGATCCGGGGGACCCTGCGGGCCCCGTGGGAGCAGGCGTTGTTCGAGATCCGGGACGTCGACTGCTTCGGCGCCGGCAGCGTCTTCGACATGCTCCGCGACCTCGACGCCAAGCTGCTCTTCTTCGGCGTGGCCTCCACCGCCTGCACGTTCGTGCACTACGTGGAGCAGCAGATGGAGGTGCCCTACCGCTACCACAAGCAGTTCCCGGGCACGATCCGCGCGCACGGCCGGGAGGCGCACGTCACCGCCAACTTCTACGTGCGCGACCTCGACCAGGACGTGGAGACCTTCCTGGCGCCGCTCGGCGACGACATGCTGGTCAACGAGCGCGCCCGCGCATCGGCCATGACCAACGGGCCCAGCCTCTACGTGACCGACCCCCGGGCGGTCACGGCCCAGGTCGAGGAAGGCCTGGCCGGCAACCCCGATTACCTGCTCCGGCGCGGCCACCCCGGCGTGACCCACCTCTACCCGCTGCTGGCACCGTGAGCGACGCCGCGCAGCCGCTGGACGCCGACGCGCTGGGCCGCGAGATGCACGCCCTGGCCACCGAGCTCTTCCCGATCACCAGGAGCATCGCGGGACCGGGGTTCCGCGAGAGCCTGGACATCCTTGAGCGGGTAACCGGGCCGATGGAGCGGCATCGGTTCGCCACCGGCACGCGCGCGTTCGACTGGACCGTGCCCCAGGAGTGGACGATCCGCGAGGCCTGGATCAAGGGCCCGGCGGGGGAGACGATCGTCTCGCTGGCCGACTCGAACCTGCACGTGGTCAGCCACAGCGAGGGCGTGCACCGGCGGATGACGCTCGACGAGCTCCAGCCCCACCTGTGGAGCCTGCCCGAGCAGCCTGACGCGATCCCGTACCGCACCAGCTACTACGAGCGCTCGTGGGGCTTCTGCCTGAGCGAGAACGGGCGCCGGGCCCTGGAGCCGGGCGAGTACGAGGTCTACATCGACGCGGACCTGGCCGACGGCCACGTGGAGATGGGCGAGATCACCATTCCCGGCTCCACGGACGAGGAGGTCCTGATCTCGACCTACCTCTGCCACCCCTCGATGGCCAACAACGAGCTCTCCGGGCCCGTGGTGGTCGCGCACCTGGCCAGGCTGCTGGCCGAGCGCGAGCACCGGCCCCGGTTCACCTACCGCCTGCTGTTCGCGCCGGAGACGATCGGGGCGGTCTGTTATCTGTCGCGCTTCGGCGATCGGCTGCTCGAGCGGCTCGCGGCCGGGTACGTGGTCACGTGCGTCGGGGACCCGGCGGACTTCAGCTACAAGCTGTCGCGGCGAGGCGACTCGCTGGCCGACCGCGCGGCCAGGCACGTGCTCAGCCACTCCGGGGCGGCCCACCAGGTGGTCGACTTCTACCTGCCCCGCAGCGACGAGCGCCAGTACGGCTCACCCGGCTTCAACCTGCCCGTGGGCTGCTTCCTGCGGTCGACCGCCGACGGGTTCGCCGAGTACCACACCTCGCTGGACGACCTGAGCTTCGTGACCGCCGATGCGCTCGGGGGCAGCCTGGCGATGCTCCACCGGATCATCGAGGCGCTCGAGGCGGCGGAGACGCTCGAGGCCGCCCTGCCCTACGGCGAGCCCCAGCTGAGCCCACGCGGCCTGTATCCGACCACCGGCGCCCTCCGCGAGGTGGAGCAGTCGCGCGCCGACATGATGTTCCTGTTGAACTACTGCGACGGCGGGCCCGACCTCCTGGCCGCCGCCGACCGCTGGCAGCGCCCGATCTGGGAGTTGCGGCCGGTCGCCGACAAGCTGATCGACCACGAGCTGCTGCGGCGCGTGGTTTCCCCATAGCATTGGGGCGATGCCCTTGAGCAAGACGATCAGGCAGAGGCTGGGGAACGTGGCGCGCGCCGCGCCGTCCCTGAAGCACACCGCGAAGGAGCGGATGCAGGAGATGGGGGCGGGCGAGCCCAACCCGGCCGACCCCAAGACCCAGTACCTCTGGATGCGCCGGACGGCGCGCCAGGAGGGACGTCCGTGGCGCGCGGCGTACGCCTGGTCCGTGCTCCAGGCGGCACGGAGCGCGCACGGGCTGGGCCTCGAACGGGTCTCCGCGCTCGAGTTCGGTGTGGCGGGGGGGACGGGTCTGCTGGCCCTGGAGACCGCCGCGGAGCACGCGGAGCGGCTCACGGGGGTGGGGATCGACGTGTTCGGCTTCGACACCGGCGGCGGCCTGCCCGCGCCCACCGACCCCCGCGACGTGCCCTTCCTGCTCAAGGAGGGCGACTACCCGATGGACCAGTCGCTGCTGCGGTCACGCCTGCAGCGCGCCGAGCTCGTGCTCGGCCTGGTCAAGGACACGGTCCCGAAGTTCCTCGAGGAGGAGCGGGCGCCGGTGGGCTTCGTGTCCAACGACCTCGACTTCTACTCGTCCACGATGGAGTCGTTCCAGATCCTGGACGCGCATCCCGATCGCGTGCTCCCGCGCGTGTTCTCGTACTTCGACGACGTCACCTTGTACCCGTGGACCGACTTCAACGGGGAGCGGGCCGCGATCGCCGAGTTCAACGCGACCCGCGAGAACCGCAAGATCTCCCACGTGTACGGCCTCAGATGGTGGCTGCCCGGCGCGGACATGAAGGCGCTGTGGCCGGAGAAGATCTTCGTGGCCGAGCTGTTCGACCACCCCCTGTACGGAGCGCCCGAGGGCGTCCCCGGGGTGCAGCAGCTCACGCTGGGCCTGTGACCGGCTAGCCCAGGCGCATCGCCAGCAGCCGCATGCCCATCTCCTCGCTGAAGGTCTCGTCGAAGGTCAGGAAGCCGGCCGACTCGTAGAGGCGGACGGTGTGCTCGTCCCGGGCCCACACGTCGAGGCGGAAGCGGGAGAAGCCCGCCTGTGCGCCGCGCCCGAGGAAATCCTCCAGCAGCGCCCGGCCGCGCCCACCGCGGCGGTAGGGCACCAGCACGCCGAGCTTGCTCAGGAACCACTCGTCCGGCTCGACCGGGCGACGCAGGTCGGACAGCTCACGCGCCCGCTCGAGGAAGGCGGGCCTGCCGTCGCGGCCCGCGACCTTCAGCGCCGTGATCGCGTCCTTGCGAACGCACTTCGCGAGGTCGCTGCCGCTGAGCCCGACGTATCCGCCGATCGGGTTGCCGCCCTCGAACAGCCCGACCACCCGCCCGAGGGATATCTCCGAGCCGTCGCTGACCATCCACGCCGCGAGCGCGGCCCGTGCGCTGTCGGGCGCTCCGAACAGCCAGTCGAGGTAGGGGTTCCCCGCCTCGTGGATCCAGGGCTGGAGGTCGGACACGAAGCGCTCCGGCGACGGCACATCGGTCAGGGCGCGAAAATCGCGCGCGCCGGTCACGCGGGCCCGGCAGTCTGCTGGGACACGTAGCGGGCGAACGGCCCGACCTTCGTGAGCTCCTCGGGATCGAGGTTCTCGTAGTCAATCTCGAGGCTGAACCGGTCCTCCAGGGCCGTGATCAGCTCCAGGATCCCGAAGGAGTCGATCACCCCGGACTCGTGCAGGTCGAACTCGTCCGGGAGCTCCCCGGGCTCGTGTCCGAGCGCGCGCAGCGGCTCGTCGAGCTCCTGGAGCACGAAGCTGCGGATCTCCTCGGTCGACACCTTGCTCATGTGGCCTCCTCGAGCATCTTCATCAGCGCCTTCCTATCGAACTTCCCGTTGTCGTTGAGCGGCAGCTCGGGCAGGACGTGCACGCCGCGGGGGGCCATCTGGCCCGGTAGCCGTTCCCTGAGCCGGCGCTTGAGGTCGCCGGCGTCGGCGTCGGGATCGGCCACGAACGCCTCGATGCCGCCCGCGCCCGCGGTCGTGACCGGCCATCCGAGCGCCACCACCGCGTCCACGCCCGACTCCTCGCGGATGGCGGCCTCGACCTCGCCGAGCTCGATCCGCTCGCCGAAGATCTGGATCTGGTGGTCCAGGCGTCCCAGGTAGGGGACGGGGGCATCCGGGTCGGCGGGCCGGCGAACCAGGTCGCCCGTGCGGTAGTGGATCGCGTCGTGCCCGGGCGGGACCACGAAGGCGGCCGCGGTGCGCTCAGGATCCCGCAGGTACCCCAGCGAGACCTGCGGTCCGCTCACCAGCAGCTCGCCCTCCGTGCCGGGCTCAACCTCGTGCAGGGCCTCATCGGCCACCAGGGCGGTCATGCCGGGCACCGGATACCCGATCGGGACCACGCCGTGCTCGCACTCGTCCGGCGATCGCGCGGGGTCCCAGCGGTAGATCAGGCAGTCGACCGTGACCTCGGTGGGCCCGTAGAGGTTCTCCACGGTGCAGTTGGGGGCCGCCACGAGCCACTCCTCGGCCACCTCGGCCGGCAGCGCCTCCCCGGCGAAGAGGCTCCAGCGCAGGCTCGGGTAGCTGGCGGGCTTGAGCGCCCCGAGGCGCCGCATGAAGATCGCGGTCGAAGGCACCGAGAACCACACCGTCAGCTCGGACTCGCGGATGTAGCGCCCGGGCTTGATCAGCGTCTTGCGGGACGGACAGCAGACGCACGCGCCGCACTGCCACGGCACGAACATGTCCAGCACCGAGTTGTCGAACGTCATCTCCGCCGTCTGCGAGAACCGGTCGTGCTCGGTGACCGAGTACCGCTGGACGAGGACGTCGACGTAGTGGTTGGCGTTGCGGTGGCTGACCATCACGGCCTTCGGGGTGCCGGTGCTCCCGGAGGTGAACAGCAGGTACGCGGTGTCGCCGGGGTCCACCTCGACCGGGTCCAGCGAGGCGGCCGGCTCGAGCTCGGGGGCGGTGACCACGGTGTGGCCGGGGAAGCGGGCCACCAGGGCGGCCGCCTCGCTCTCCTCGGGCAGGATCAGGACCATCGGGCGATCGACGCCGTCGAGCAGCTCCTCGAGCTGCAGGAGCGAGGCGGTGTCCACGATCAGCGCGTTGCAGCCGGCGTGCTCGAGCATCAGCCGGGTCCGCTCCAGCGGGAAGTTGTGGTTCAGCGGCACGTACCCGTGCCCGCGCATCAGCGCGCCCAGGAGCCCGGCGAACGCGGTGGCGCTGCGGTAGGCGAAGACCGCCGTCAGCGCCGGCTCGCCGCCGGGCGCCTCCCTGATCAGGGTCGCGGCCAGCGAGGCCGCGTAGTCGCGCAGCTCGGCGTAGCTCAGGGTCCGGCCTCCGACCTCCAGGGCCGGCCGGCCGGGGAACGAGGCGGCCGACCGCTCGAAGCCGGCGTGGAGGGGCCGGGCGATCTGGGCCTCGGTGGGAGCCGGCCCGCCTGTGGGTGTGGCGCCCATCTACAGCCCTCGGAGCATGGCGCGGATCTGGTGCGCGATGCGTGCCGCGCCGAGCGGGTCCACGGACCGGCTCAGGCGCTCGCTGAGCTCCACGCGCAGGTCGTGGTCGGCCAGCAGGCGGCGGACCACGCCGACCACGTGCTCGTCGTCCACGAGCGGCCCGATCCCGAGGAAGACCACGCCGCTCGCGAAGCTCAGGTGCGCGTGGGAGGCCTCACGGGCGCCCTGGGCCAGCACGGCGACCGGTGTGCCGGTGGCCGCGGCCTCGTAGACGGTGCGGCCCGCCGCGGTGAGCACGAGGTCGGCCGCCAGCATCTCGGCCGCCATGCTGCGCACCTGCGTCATGACCGTGACGTTGTCGGGGAACTCCGCGGGCGCGGCGCCGGTGCCGAGCACGACCCTGATCTCGGTCTCAACGCCGTTGGCCAGGAGCGACGCGCAGCGCTGCGCCAGCTGCCCGGGGTCGGTGCCCCCGAACGTCACGAGCACCCGCTCGGGCACCTTGCGGATTTCCTTGGGGGGAACGTGGATGAACTCGCCTCGGAGGGTGGCGTACTCGGGGCCCGACGCCACATGGTCGCCGGCGCCCTCGGTGGCCGGGTAGAGGGCGTTCACGACCCAGTCGGCCACCCGGGCGCCCGGGCCGAGATCCTCGACGTTGACCACCCGGTAGCCGGAGGTGCGCTCCACCAGCACCTCCTGCTCGGTGGTGTCCAGGATGTCGTTGACCACCAGGTTCGGGCCCGGTCCCGCCATCTGGGCCAGGTCCTCCGCCAGGTCGGCCTCGGTCCGGAACGGGTAGCCGTGCTCGGCCACCAGGCGCTGGACGAACTCGTCGCAGTTGCGCAGCAGGAAGCTCACCCGCTGGTCGGCCAGCTCGTCCGCCAGCTGCAGGCAGTGGTGCACGTGACCGGAGCCGACGCGGTAGTTGGCCTGGACGCGGAACACCACGTTGCCCTGCTCGAGCCGCCGGCGCGCGATGACCAGCTCGTCGTTGGTGTCGATGTCCAGTGACTCGCGCTCGGCGGTGGGGAACAGCATGTGGTTGGGCGTCACGATCTGGCCGCACTCGAGCAGCGCCTCCGCCCGCACCAACTGGATCGACCCGGTCTCGCGGAGCACCGGGTGCTGGGCCCACTGGCGGTTGATGCGCTCCTTGAACAGGGGGCGGGCGTCGGAGAGGTCCTCCTCCTCCGAGTACCAGAACCCGTGGTTCTCCCTGACCACGGAGGCCAGCGAGTCGGCGCCGCTGGCCCGGAAGGTCTCGAGCGCCTTGCCCAGCGATTCGGTGGAGCGGAACGGGGAGGTGGGCTGGAACACGCCGACGTCGCCGGTCCAGCCGAGCTCGCGCGTCAGGTGCACGGCCACCTGCGAGATGGTGGAGTCGTCCTGCGCCAGCTCGGGCGGGCGCTCGTGCGTCTCGTAGCCGTGCAGTTCCGCCCAGCGCAGGATCTCCTCGCTCTCGCTGGACACCAGCAGCCGGTCGGCGATTCCCGCGGCCAGGACGGCCTCCACGCTGTAGGCCAGGAGCGGGCGGCGGCCCAGGATGCGCAGGTTCTTCTGCGGCACGCCCTTGCTGCCGCCGCGGGCAGGGATGATCGCAAGCAGCGGCCGGTCCATGGCTCTCAGTTCTCCTCGAGCGACCGGAGCAGCGCCAGCCGGTCGAACTTGCCGCTCGCGCCGAGCGGGAGCTGGTCGAGCAGCTCGAATCGCCGCGGGACCATGTGGGCGGGCAGGCGTCCCTCGAGCTCCGCCTTCACGGCGGGCACGTCCACGCCCCGGTCGCCCACGAACGCGACGATGCCGTCCGCGCCGGTCAGCGTCCGGGGCCACGCCACGGCGATCACGGCGTCCACGCCGGTGGCCTCGCGCACCGCGGCCTCCACCTCGCCAAGCTCGACCCGGACCCCGCGGACCTTGACCTGTGAGTCGGTGCGGCCGAGATAGGCCATCGGGACGCCGGCCGAGCTCGGCCTGCGCACGCGATCGCCGGTGCGGTAGTGGACCTCCTCGGAACCGGGGGGAACCACGAAGGCCGTGGCCGTCTGTTCCGGGTCGCGCCAGTAGCCCAGCGTGACCTGCGGTCCCGCCACGATCAGCTCGCCGATGGCGCCAGGCTCCACCTCGCGCAGCTCGTCGTCCACGACCAGCGGGCGGTTCTGGGCCAGGGGGCCGCCAATGGGCACCACGCCCGCCTCGGCAGTGTCACCGGGCTGCCACCGGTGTCCCATGCACAGGATCGTGAGCTCGGTGGGGCCGTAGAGGTTCTCGACGGCGCTCGCGGGCGCGGCCTCCAGCCACGCCTCGGCCACCGCCACCGGCAGTGGCTCGCCCGCGAAGAGGCTGTAGCGGAGGGTCGGATAGCTGTCGGGCTTGAGCATTCCCAGCCGCTTCATGAAGACCGCGGTCGAAGGCACCGAGAACCAGATCGTGATGCCCTCCCGGCGGATGAAGCCGCCGGGCTTGATCAGCTCCTTGGTGGAGGGACAGCAGAGGCACGCGCCGACCTGCCAGGTCACGAACATGTCCCAGACCGAGACGTCGAAGGTCAGCTCGTGCGTTTGGGAGATGCGGTCGTCCTCGGTCAGGGCGTAGCGCTCGACCTGGTCGTCGATCAGCGGCGGCACGTTCCGGTGGGCCACCGTCACGCCCTTGGGGATCCCGGTGCTGCCCGAGGTGAACAGCACGTACGCGGGCTCGTTCTCGTCCACCTGCCGCTCGTCCCAGGCCGCTGCGTCCTCCAGGTCGGCGAGGGTCACGACATCGTGGCCGTCGACCGGTGCGGGGGCGGCGTCGTCCGGTGCCAGCACGAGGAAGCCGGGGTCGAGTCCCTCGAGCACCTCCTCCACCTGGTCGAGGGACCCGGGGTCGACCACGATCATGCGCGCACCCGAGCGCTCGAGCATCAGCCGGTTGCGGGCGGCGGGAAGGGTCGGGTTCAGCGGTACGTAGGCACGCCCCGACATCAGCACGCCGAGCACGCCGGCGAAGGCGGTGACGGCGCGGTGCGAGTAGATCGCGACCAGCGGCGGCACACCGTCGGGCACGCGGGCGTCCAGGGTCGCGGCGATGGCCGCCGAGCGCGCGTGCAGCTCCGCGTAGCTCAGCGTCTGGCCGCCGACCGCCAGGGCGGGGCGGTCCGGCACCCTGGCGGCGGAGCGCAGGAAGCCCGAGTGCAGCCCGGGCCCGGCCCGGCGGGTGTCCGACGCGCCGGCGGGCTGCCGGCCCGCGGTGGACTGCTCGCTCATGCGCGCGGCTCCAGGTCGTCCCACGTCAGGATCGTGCCGCGCGCGGCATCGGCGCGCAGCGTCGCGCCCACCACGGCGTCGGTTTCGTAGGGCGCGATGCCGGTGCCCGGGCGCTTGAAGCCGAGGTCGGCCGTGTCGAGCGGGACTCCCTTGGCCACGTCGCGCTCGAGCACGATCGAGCGCCGCGCGTTGTCGCGCGCGGGCTGCTCGGAGGCACGGACGCCGATCGACGCCTCGCCACGCAGGAGGGCCGCACGGTCACACGCGGCGACCATCTGCGCCAGCTCGTCCGGGTCCACGCTCATGGCGTGATCGGGCACGTCGGGAAGACGCTTGTCGATCGTGTAGTGCTTCTCGATGCAGGTGCCGCCCAGCGCGGCGGTCATCCAGGCGCCCTCCGGCCCCAGCGTGTGGTCGGACATGCCGACGAGGTAGGGCGCGAACTCGCGCCGGAACGTGGTGATGCGGTCGAAGTGCGCGTCCTCGTCCGGCGTGGGGTAGGTCAGGGTGCAGGCCAGCAAGACGAGCTTGTCCGGGCCCAGGCCCATCCAGTCGACCGCGCGGGTGACCTCGTCCGCCGTGGCCGCGCCGGTGGAGAGCAGGATCGGCTTGCCGGTCGCGGCGACGGCCTCGAGCAGCACCCGGTGGGTGATGTCGGCGCTGGCGATCTTGTAGAGGGGGCAGTCCATGCCCTCCAGCGCGTCCACCGCAGGCAGGTCGAACGGCGTGGCGAAGAACACGATCCCCAGGTCGCGGCACGCCGCCGCGATCTCCGCATAGTCGGGGTAGTTGAGCTTGTCGGACAGACGGAACGCCTCGTGCTGGGACGAGGTCCCGAACGGGTCGTTCCAGTACTTGGGCGACGCCGGCACGCTGATCGTGTCGGCCTTGTAGAGCTGGAACTTGATCGCCCACGCGCCGGCCTCCGCCGCCCGCCGGGACATCTCGATGGCGCGTTCCACCGAGTTGTTGTGGTTCGCGCCGGCCTCGGCTATGACCCGGCACGCGCCCTCCTCCAGCGGCGCCGCGCCCGGGACCTCCACACGTGTCCCCGGAGCGCTCATGACCTGCTCAGGGCCCGGACGCGGGAGCCGTACTCCTCGAGCACGTCGAACGGGGCCTCACGGGAGCCGTAGACCATCTGGCGCATCAACTCGGCGTAGGCCTCCTCGGGCACCTCGTGGGGCCGCCCCGACGCGTGCGCGCGGAGGTAGTCCACGGCCTCGTCGGCCGACTGGACCGTGACGGATGCTCCTTCGATGGTGTCGAACACCGTCTTGATCTCGTGGATGTACGCCGGGTTGACCAGCACCTTGCCCTGCATCACCACCTCGAGCCCGATGGACGAGCCCACGTCGATCACGACGTCACAGGCGTCGATCAGCGAGACCGAGCTCTGGCCGGTCACGTCGTGCACGCGGTCCAGGTCGAAGCCCGGCTCCTCGAGCAGGGGACCGAAGCTCTTGCGCCCGTGGCGCGGGTGTCCCATCAGCGCCAGGGAGATGCCGTCGAGCTCCTGCAGGCGCAGCACCAGATCGACCGCCTCCTCGACGCGGGTCCGGTTCTGCCACTTGGGGATCATGAACACGACCTTGACCCGGTCCGTGTCCTCGGGCCACTCGAACCGGGGGGCCAGCCTGCGGTTCACGTCGAACCACTCGGGCGACCAGCGCAGCGAGCCCCACGTCTGCATCACCGCCGGGTCGCCTCCGGCGTGGTTAAGGAACCACTGCCGGTGGAACTCGGTGTTGAAGACGAAGGCGTCGAACCGGTTCCGGTCCTTCATCTCCAGCGAGCCGCTCTCGAACATCTCGAGCAGCTGGGTGTTGGTGGCGTTGTCGAACTTGATGTTCAGGCCGTGTGGGAGGCACACGGTCGGCACGCCAAGCACGCGGGCCGACACGATGAAGTTGCTGCGCACCTGCTGCGGGTCGCTGCGGGCCTTGAGCAGGGACCGCCCGAAGCTCCTGAGCAGGGCGACCGCGCCGGCCGGGGAGCGCAGCCGGTCGTAACCCGCCGGCAGCCCGTAGCCCCATTCCACGGCCACCACCCGGGCGCCCGACCTCCGCAACAGCGCGAGCGCGTAGGGCAGGGTGGAGCGCAGGTACGCGCGCGCCGCCCGCAGCCACCGCGGTCCGGCGGGACGGTCGATCCGGTGGATGTGGAAGCGCTCGAAGCCCCGGAGGAGCTCGAGCCGGTGGTCGGCCTCCGGCTCATAGCCCGGCGAGATCACGGCGTGCACCTCGTCGCCCTCCTTGAGCAGCTTCCACGCAAGCGGCGCCATGTGATCGACGTCGGGCGATGCGCGGAACACGAACAGGAAGGTGCCGCGACCGTCCATGTTGCTCAGCTCGCCGCCCGAGCCGACTCGTACTCCTCGCGGTACTCGTGCCACAGGTCGGCGTGGTCGGCGTCCTCGCAACCCTCCAGCCAGGGCCCGCCGGAGGTGTAGTGCAGCAGCTTGGTCGGCCCGGTCATGTGGTCCAGCACGTTCCACTCCTCGGACAGGTCGCCGACCTTCTCGTCGGGGATCGGCTCGAACCGGTGCAGCCACGCGCCGCTCTCGGTCTCCACGGCCTCCTTGGACCAGACGCCGAGCTCCGCGCAGTTCATGAGCATCAGGCTGGACCAGTTCTTGCGCGGGTACTGGGTCTGGGTCTTGCCGCCCATCTTGACCGTCTCGGTGGGGTTGTACTCGTGCTGGCGCACCCTCAGCGCCAGCCCGTCCATGTCCTCGTGGAAGAGCTCGCTGATGTCACCGAGCGCGAGCATGTCGGAGTCCATGAACAGCGCGGTGCCCTGGTAGTCCTCGAGCCACGGCACCAGGAACCGGGTGTAGGTGAACGGGGTCGAGGCCAGCGGGTCGGTGCCACGGCTGAAGTCGATCTGCTCGGCGTCGATGGGGCGCACCAGGACGGGCTCGCTGGCGTGCTTCTCGAGCGAGTACTTCAGTACCTCGAAGGAGATGTGCTGCGAGGGGTCGTAGCCGATCCATACGTGGTGTGGCTCGGACATGGCTAACTGCCTCCTTGGGTTGTGGGCGAAGGGGTCCGCAAGATCGCCAGGCGACTTCCGGTCAGGCGCTGGACGTCGTGCCCTTCGCGCCGGAGCTGCAGGAGCGCCTTGGGCACGCCCGCGTGCACGAGATGGCAGTCGTCCCAGATGATCGTGCCGCCGGGGCGGATCAGGCGGAGTGCCGTCCGCGAGTCACACAGCGCGTACTCGAACGTGTGCGCGCCGTCCACGAACACGAGGTCGCACTGGCCGGCAAAGGGGGAGAAGTCGAAGGCGGCGCTGTCGCCCAGGTGCTGGGTGATCGACTCCTCGTAGGAGGTCCCGCGCCAGGCCTCGCCGACCAGGCCGCCCTCGATCGGGTGATCGCCCTCCTCGGTCCCGAGCGACGCCGCCTCCTGCGTCCCGAGGTCGAGCGTGTCCACCTGCGCGTACGGCGCCTGCCGCAGCATCGCCAGGGTGCCGCGGCCGGTGCCCGTCCCGATCTCGAAGATCCGCTTGGGCGCCACCGCGGCCGTCACGAGCGAGAGCACGTACGCGTCGCCGTACGGCAGTCCCCGCGGCTCGTAGTCGTGCTGCATCGTGATCGACAGCTCGTCGACCGCGGGGAACAGGTCCTTCGGCGCCACCACGGGCACGTGCCTGAGCCAGCGGCCGGCGGCGGTGGCCCGGCTGACCACCCACGCCTGGCGGCGCAGCGCCTCGGGCACGGGCGCGGCCAGCGTCTTGCGCAGCGAGCTCACTGCGCGCCCACCCTCGATCCGGGCACCGAGCTGATGATCAGACATTCCTCGAGCAGGGGCGCCACGTCGGGCAGCGCCAGCATGTTGGGGCCGTCGCTGGGGGCGTTGTCGGGGTCGGGGTGGCACTCGATGAACAGCGCGTCGACACCGAAGGCCACGGCCGCGCGGGCCAGCGGGGCCACGTAGCGGCGCTTGCCGGTGGTGGTCCCGCCGCCACCACCGGGCGACTGGACGCTGTGGGTGGCGTCGAAGACCACGGGCGCGAAGGCGCGCATGACCTCCAGGCTGCGGTAGTCCACGACCAGGTCGTGGTAGCCGAACGTGGTGCCGCGCTCGGTCAGCATCACGTGGCTGCCGCCGGCGTCCCAGACCTTCTGCACGGCGTGCCCCATGTCGTCGGGGGCCATGAACTGGCCCTTCTTGATGTTCACCGAGCGGCCCGACGCGCCCGCGGCCACCAGCAGGTCGGTCTGGCGGCACAGGAACGACGGGATCTGCAGCACGTCGACCACCTCGGCCACCTCCGGCACCTGGGCCGGGTCGTGCACGTCGGTGGTCACCCGCACGCCGAACTCGGACTTCACGTCGGCCAGGATCTGCAGGCTCTTGTCGAAGCCGATCGAGCGGAACGAGGAGATCGAGGTCCGGTTGGCCTTGTCGAAGCTGGCCTTGAAGATCAGGTCCAGGCCCAGCGTCGCTGAGGTCTCGACCAGGTTGCCCGCCACCTCGAACACCAGGTCGCGGCTCTCGATCACGCACGGCCCCGCGATCAGGGCGAACCCGCCCAGCCCGACGTCGATCCCGGGCGTGAACTCCGTCGCGCGCGGTCCGTCGTTGTCCGCGGGGGGCGGGGGCATGCGGGGGCTGTCCTCGCTCAAGCCGGGAGGTGGGCCTGCACCGCGTCGTGCAGGCGCAGCAGGCCGACGCAGACGTCTCCGTCCACGACGGGCGCGGTCAGGAACGCCTTCTTGCGCTGCTCGAGCAGCACCAGGGCCTGCGACAACGGCAGCTCGCGCGAGACCGTCAGCGGGTTCGGGGACATCAGGTCGTCCACCATCGAGCCGCGCAGGTCGTCGGTCTCCAGCAGCTGGCGCCGGATGTCGCCGTCGGTCACGAATCCGGCCAGGCGGCCGTCGGTGTGCAGTACGCAGACGGCGCCGTAGCCCGTCCGGCTGATCTCGATGATGGCGTCCTTGAGGGCGGCCCCGGCGACCACGCTGGGCAGGTCGGACCCGCTGCGCATGACGTCGTTGACCGTCAGGCTCAGGCGTGCTCCCAGCGCGCCGGCGGGGTGCAGGCGGGCGAAGTCGTCGCGGTCGAAGCCCCGGCCCTGCATCACGGCCGCGGCCAGGGCGTCGCCCATGGCCTGCGCGGCGATCACGCTGGCCATCGGGGCCGAGTCCAGCGGGCAGCCCTCGATCTCGACGGACGCGTCGAGCGTCAGGTCGCAGTCGCGGCCCAGGGGCGAGTCGGGGGCGCCCACGATGGCGATCAGCCGCAACCCGCGGGCGCGCAGGTGGGGAAGGATCTGGGTCAGCTCGCGCGTGGTCCCGCTCTTGGAGAACAGGATTCCCACGTCGGCGGGGCCGACGAAGCCGATGTCGCCGTGCAGCGCGTCCAGGGAGCTCAGGTAGGAGGCCGGGACGCCGATCGAGCGCAGCGTGCCCGCGACCTTCTCGGCGGCGTGCCCGGACTTGCCGACGCCCAGCGTCACGACCTTGCCCTCGCCGATGCCGGTCAGCATCTCGGCCGCGCGGTCGAAGCTCTCGTCCAGCGCGGCTCCGAGGCGCTCCAGCGCGGCCGCCGATGCGGCGACGGACCTGATGGCCGCCTCTCGTGAAACCCGCCCGGTTTCCGTGTCCTCTGTAGCTGTCATAGCTGTTCTCGTTCCGCGAACGCCACCCGCACACGCTGCAGGTCCGCCGCTGTGTCGACCGAGGGCCCCTGCGCCTCGACCTCGAACCACCGCACCTCTATGCCCGCTTCGAGCCACCGTAGTTGTTCGAGTCGCTCTGCTTCCTCGAGCTGACTCGCCGATATGTCTGCGAACTCATCGAGGAACCCCCGGGAGTACGCGTAAATCCCAGAGTGCCCCCAATGGAGGGGGCTGTCAAGCGCTCTGGGGACGGGCTCGTCGCGTATGTAGGGGATGGGGGCGCGAGAGCAGTACACGACCCGCCCGTTGCGCGCGCGAACGACCTTCACGGTGTTCGGATCGGCCACGTCCGCGGCGCGACCGAGCGGGTAGACGGCCATCGTGACCGGCGCCCCGCTGTCCTGTGCCGACCGGGCCGCCGCGGCCACCACCTCGGGGTCGGTCAGCGGCGCGTCGCCCTGCAGGTTGACCACGACGTCGGTGTCGAAGCGCTCGGCCACCGAGGCGATCCGGGCCGTGCCCGAATCCAGGTCGCCGGCCGTCATCACGGCCTCGCCCCCGAAGCCCTCGACCCGGTCCGCGATCTCGCGCGAGTCGGTCAGCACGACCACAGGCCCCGCATCGGCCGCCACCGCCACGTCGTGGGTGCGCTGGATCAGCGGGCGCCCAGCCACGTCCAGCAGCAGCTTGCGCGGCAGCCGGCTGGACTGCAGGCGGGCGGGGATGGCCACCACGGCGCTCACGACGCCGCCGCCCTGGCCGCAAGGGCGGCGTCGAGCCTGGTGCGCACCTCTGCTTCCGCACCGCCGACGGGCACGAGGCCGAGCGCCTCGACCGCTTCGAAGGCCTCGCTTGCGTTCTCGACATCCTCGTCCTCAAGGGGCTCGGCGGCGACCGTGATGCCGGCGTCGGTCGCGAGCTCCTCCAGCAACGCGGCCAGCGGGCCGGGCTGCTCGCCCGGATCGGCCAGGCTCAGCCGGCCGCCGACCACCGCCGCCAGGCGCCCGCCCAGGCGGGAGGGGCGAGACTCCAGCCCGGCCTGGACCTGTTCGAGGCGCCGAACGGTGACCACGGGGCCGTCGGCCCGCTCGTCCGCCAGGTCCAGGAAGCCGGGGGCCAGGCCGTCGGCCACGGCGAAGGTGAACACCAGATCGCCCTTGCCCGCCCCGCGCGCCCGGGCGAGCGCCGCGTCGAGCGCGGCGGTCAGCTCCGGCGCCTCCGGCACCCGGGCGATGCCGGCCGCGGTCGCGCGCCGGCGGAGCCGGTCAACGTGCTCGTCGACCAGGAGCGGCCGGCCCCCGTACGTGCGGCCGCTCTCCACGACGGTTGTGCGCTGCAGCGCCAGCGCCTCGGGCAGCGGCTCGCGCCGGCCCTCGGGCGCCGGAACGCCGAATCCCGGCACCGCATAGGCGTCGCCCTCGCGCCAGGCGGTGGTGTGCACCGCCCGGTCGTCCACGTAGACCGCGGCGCTGGGCTTGCCCAGCTGGAGCTCGTCGTAGCGCACGCCCCAGCGCTGGAGCTGGCCCTCGGTGGTTTCGCGCCAGTCGAGGCCGGTGGCGGTGCCGCGGGCGGTGAAGACGATGATCCGGTGGCCGGCCTCGGCCAGCGCGTTGACCCGCTCGATCGCCCACGGGAACGGCTCGGCCTCGTCGTAGGCGCCGTAGGTGTTCGTGCACAGGGTGCCGTCCAGGTCGAAGCAGACGGTCATGGCCTGTTCCTGGTCCTCAGCCAAGCGGGGGAGCGTACCCGAGGTCAGGCCGCGAGCTCCAGCGGCGGCGGCGAGGCCGTCCGCTGTACGCGGCCGCGCGCAGCGCGCTCGAGGTCGTCAAGGGTCAGCTCGTCGACCTCCCGGGCCACCGCCAGGTCCCGGCGGGCCAGCTCGGCCGCGATCAGCTGCTGGTGGTCGTCCACGTGCTCGCCGCGGTGGCCACGGCGGGGAACCAGCAGGGGCGCGTGGCCGGACTGGACCGCGGCCAGCGACGAGCCCACGCCTGCGTGCGCCACGACCACGTCGGCCGCGCGCATCGCCTCGTCCATCTCGTGCGCCGGCATGGCCGGTCGTCCGTCGATCGGATAGCGCGAGACGTCGGTCGACCCCGTCTGCCAGAGCACCTCCGCGCCGGCAGGCAGGATGCTCAGCAAGCGCTCCACCAGCTCCTCGAACCCGTAGGACTTGATGGTCCCGAGCGTGACCACGACCTTCTGCAGCTGGGTGTGGTCGCGGCTCGGAGCCTGTGCGAAGCCGTCGAACACGGAGCCGGCGTAGCGCCAGTCGCCTGTGGCCCAGCCCGCGTACTGCGTGTAGAGATTGACGCCGTGGACGCGCGACAGGATCCGCCCGGTCAGCGACGGGCCCTCGCTCCGGGCCGCGCTCTCGACGTAATGGCAGGGGATCGACCGGGCCCGGGCCAGCGGCATGTAGGTCAGGGCGATCCCGGAGCCGGTGCTGACCACGGCGCTGATCTCGTTCTCCTGGAGGGTGTTCCGGGCCGGACGCAGGCTGCGTGTCAGGGCGCGGTAGTCGCGGGGCTCGATGGGCGGGGAGAAGACCACCCGCTCGCCCTTCAGGCGTGACCGGCTCTGTGGAGTGTCCGACGTGGCCCAGACCACGTCGTGTCCGAGATCGCCGAGACGGGGACGCAGTCGGATCAGCTCGTCCAGGTGTCCGCCGGTCGATGCCGCGAGGAGTGTGGGCACGGCGATCCAGCGTAGGTCACCACCGAGCGCCGCGCCACACGTTCCTATGATGCGCCGGTGAGCTCGCCAGCACGGATCGCCTCCGCGGGCCTGCTCGCGCTCCCCGGCGCCCTCGTCATCTTCCTGGCGTTCTCGGGCGGCGGCTACTTCCCGGGCACCTTCTCGCTGGCCGGCCTGGTCCTGGCACTGGTGCTGGTGCTGCGCGTGACGCTGGCCGACAAGCCGTTCGCGGGGCTCACCGGCCTGTCGGTGGCGATCATCGTGCTGCTGGGCCTGTTCGCCGTGTGGACGCTGGGGTCGGTGATCTGGTCGGACTCCGGCGGGCGGGCGTTCCTGGAGTTCGAGCGGGCCCTGATGTACCTGCTGGCCTTCACCCTGTGCGCCTCGCTGCCCCAGACGTCGGCCCGGCTGCGCTGGATGCTGCGCGGCATCGCCGCCGGACTGGTGGTGGTGTGCGGGATCGCCCTGGTCACCCGTGTGGCGGCCGACGTGTGGCCGATATCCGAGAACGTGTCCGCCAATCGCCTGAGCTTTCCCCTGACGTACTGGAACTCCCTGGGGCTCATGGCGGCGGGGGGCGGGCTGCTGTGCCTGCACCTCACGGCCGACGAGCGCGAGCCGCTCCTGGTGCGGGCGCTGGGAGCGGCGGCGCTGCCGGTCCTGATGGCCACGCTGTTGTTCACGTTCTCGCGCGGGGGGATCGTGGCCGGTGCGGTGGGGCTGGTCCTGTACGTGGTGCTGGGCCACCCGCGGGGACTGCTCGGCGCGCTGGTCGCCACGCTGGCCCCGGTGGTGATCACGCTGAAGGTGGCCTACGACGCGGAGCTGCTGCAGACCGGCGACTTCGCCGCCCCCGCGGCCGTGGACCAGGGCCACGAGGTCGCGCTCGTGGTCGTCGGCGCGGCGGTGGTGGCGGCGCTGGTCCGGGTGGCGATGGCACCGGTGGACAACCGGCTGGCGCGCGTGGAACTTCCGACGCCGCCCCGCGCCGCGCTGGCGGGGGGAGGGCTGCTCGCGCTCGCCCTCGTGGTGGGCGCGTTGGTGGCCGCGGGCGCGCCGGGCTACGTCTCGGACCAGTACGACGGCTTCGTGAACGGCGGCGGCCTCAAGGACGACGACGACGACCTGCGCGCGCGCCTGACCAACCCGGCCAACAACGGCCGGCTCGACCACTGGGAGGTCGCGGTGGACGCATACCGCGACCACCGCGTGCGGGGTGCCGGCGCCGGCACCTACCAGCTGCTGTGGGCGCGGGATCGCCCGATCGCCTTCAGCGTGGTGGACGGGCACTCGCTGTACCTCGAGGTGCTGGGTGAGCTGGGCCTGGTCGGGCTCGCCCTGATGGTGGCGGCCATCCTGGCGCTGTTGTTCGGCCTCGCCCGGCGCCTCTGGCGGCATCCCGCCCACAGGGCGCTGTACGCCGCGGTGCTGTCCGTGACCGTGGCGTGGGCACTGCGTGCCGGGGCCGACTGGGACTGGGAGATGCCGGCGGTCACGCTGTGGGTGTGGTGCCTGGGTGCCCTGGCCGTGGGAGCGCGCCGGGGCAAGCGCCCGCTGGCCATCGACCTGCCGCGCACCGCGCGCGTGGCCATTGCACTCGCCCTGCTGGCCGTGGCGGTCACGCCGCTGGTCACGATCAAGTCCCAGACCGAGCTGAACCGCAGTCGCAAGGCGTTCGAGCGCAACGACTGCCGGACCTCCATCGACGCCTCCCTGGCGTCCATCTCGGCGCTGCCGATGCGATCGGAGCCCTGGGAGCTGCTGGGCTACTGCGACCTGCGGCTCGATCGCACGGTCCTGGCCCGGCGCGCGCTCCGTGAGGCCGTGGCCCGCGACCCCCGCTCATGGGAGCCGCACTACGGCCTCGCGCTCGTGCTGGCCGCCTCGGGGCGCGACCCCCGCACGGCGGCCCGCCGTGCCCGGGAGCTCAACCCCTTGGAGCCGCGCACCCGCGCCGCCAGTCGGGCGTTCCGGATCTCGGAACGGGCCTCCTGGCGGCGCTGGGCGTTGCGCGCCCCGCTTCCGCTACCGCCGAGGCGCTAGGCGGAGTGGCGCTCTGACGAGGTACGCAGGCGCAGCAGGAATCCACCGCTGAGCATGACCACGCCGATCAGGAGCAGCGGCAGAGCCACGAGGCCGGTGAACGGCAGACGGCCGTCGCTGCCGCCGCTGGCGACCTGCTTGGTCTCCTGCGCGTCGTCGCCACCGGTGTCGGCGGTCGGCGCGGTGTCGCCCTGATCCGGAGTGAGGCTCGGCTTGGTATCGGAGTCCTCCGGGCAGTTGGTCTGCGAGGAGCGGGCACCCGTGGTGGTGCAGCCGCCCTCGTCCTCGGACGGAGCGACAGCGCCCGTGTCGGGCGTGGTGGTGGTGTTCTGCACGTACTGCGCGACGCCCGCGCTGCCGTCGGTCGACAGGCCGGACACGGCCAGGCTGGCCCCGCTCCCGCCCACCAGGATGGCGCCGGACACCAGGGAGACCATCGCCAGCCGGGCGGGGGAGAGAAAGCGGCCGCGGGGGGCATGAGCCCGCGCGGAGGCCGCGGTCACGGCCCGGCGCTTGGCGCGCCCGAGCTCGTCCTCTGTCGGGACGGGCCGGTCGGCGTGGAGCTGACGCTCGATGGCGCCGAAGTCTTCGGGGGAGTTGTCGCTCTCGTGGTTCACACAGCCCTATACGAACGAGACAGGCGATTCCTTTTCCAGCATCATCGAGCAATGCGCGAAGGCGACTTCGAGCGGCTGTTCTCCGACCACGCCGCCCCGCTGTTCGGCTTCCTGGTCTACCGCACCGGCGACCGGGCCCTGGCCGAGGACCTCCTCGCGGACACGTTCGAGCGCGCGCTGACCACCCGGGCGCGCCTGGACCGGCGCCGCGGCACCGAGAAGGCCTGGCTGTACACGATCGCGCTCAACCTGCTGCGCGACCACGCCCGCCGTGCCGCGGTCGAGGAGAGGGCACTGGAGCGCATCGGCGCCGATCCCGGCACGGATGACCGTTCGCTCGAGGCCGTGGAGGCCCGCGACGAGGCGATGAAGCTGATGGGCGCGCTCGAGCCCGAAGAGCGCGAGGCCGTGGCCCTGCGCTACGGGGCCGAGCTCACGGTGCCCGAGATCGCACGGGTGCTCGACGTCCCGCTGACCACGGCCGAGAGCCGGCTGTACCGGGCCCTGCGGCGCATGCGTCAGCACGGGGACGCGACCTAAAAGCGTTACATCACCTGCCCCGGTTTGCGGTACAAGCTCGGTGGACCTAGATTGGGTCACCCGGTGGCATGACCGGGTTGGGCACCCGTGAGTAACGAAACCTCCACATTGGGAACCGGCGAATCGGCACCCGTGCCGGACGCAGCGCATGCTCCCGAAGACCGGGCGGCGCTCCTTGCCCCCGTCCTGCAGCAGCGTGCCTTCGGCGGGCGCTACCGCGAGATCCCCGAGGGGGTCGCGGACTCCGAGATCCTGGACCGCGAGCGCACCTACCGGCGGCTGCTGGGGGTGGCGGACGTGCTGTCGGCCGCGCTGGCGGTCTTCGTCGGCGTCGAGCTCCTGGGCAAGTACGACTCGCTGACCGTCTGGGTGATCCTGGCGCTGCCGGCCGTCCTGCTGGTCAGCAAGACCCTCGGTCTCTACGACCGCGACGAGAACGTCGTGAAGAAGACCACCCTGGACGAGGCGCCGGCGCTGTTCCAGGTGGCCACGCTCTACGCCTTCGTGATCTGGCTGTGCGAGCCCATCTTCGTCGACGGCGAGCTCGGCACCGGCCAGGTGGTGGGCCTGTGGGGCCTGCTGTTCCTCTCGATGCTGGTCGTGCGGATGAGCGCCCGCGGCCTCAGCCGGCGCTGGCTGGTCCCCGAGCGCTGCCTCGTGGTCGGCGACGTGGGCAGCGCGGCCCGGGTGTCGCGCAAGTTCGAGGCCCTGCCGGGCGTGCGCGCCGAGGTCGTCGGCCGGGTGCCGATCCGCTCCGAGCACGACCGCAGCGACTCACCACCCGACCTCCCGTTCGGCGCTCCGCCCACGCTGGGCGAGCTCGACGCGCTGGGCCTGGTCCTGGTCGAGGAGGGCGTCCACCGCGTGGTCATCGCTCCTGGCGCCGCGGACTCCCGGGACGTGCTGAACGTGGTCCGGCTGGTCAAGTCGATGGGCGTGCGGGTGAGCCTGCTGCCGCGGCTGACCGAGGTCGTGGGCTCGTCGGTGGAGTTCGACGACCTCGAAGGCCTGACGATGCTCGGCCTGCGCCGCTACGGCCTGTCGCGCTCCTCGCGGGCGCTCAAGCGGACGATGGACCTGGTGGTCTCGGTCTCGATCCTGACGCTTCTCGCGCCCCTGCTGGCGCTGATCGCCGTCGCCGTGAAGCTCGGCTCGCCCGGTCCGGTGCTCTTCCGCCAGCGGCGGATCGGCCTCGAGGGCCAGTCCTTCGAGATGTTCAAGTTCCGCTCCATGCGCGACGGCGCCGAGGAGGCCCGGGCCGAGCTGGAAGCGCTGAACGAGGCCGACGAGGGCTTCTTCAAGATCGCCGACGACCCGCGCCTGACCACCGTCGGTGGCTACCTGCGGCGCGCGTCGCTGGATGAGCTGCCCCAGCTGCTGAACGTCGTGCGCGGCGACATGAGCCTGGTCGGCCCGCGGCCGCTGGTGCCCGACGAGGACCGCCAGGTCATGGGCCTGGACCGTCGCCGCCTGCACGTGATGCCCGGCGTCACGGGCGTCTGGCAGATCTACGGCTCGTCCCGCGTGCCCATGCGGGAGATGGTCACCGTGGACTACCTCTACGGGGCCAACTGGTCGCTGTGGCTGGACGTGAAGATCCTGCTGCGCACGGTGCCGCACGCCATCGGCCTGCGGAATCTCTGAACGTGCGTAGTCGCGCTGGCACCTTTGCGGTATTGACCTAGACTGGAGAACGCACGGCATGAAGCTCAGGCGAGACAAGCTGGACGGGCCCGAGGGCGGCCCGCCTGAGCACGAGGAGGAGCTTCCCGAACCGATGGACGAGACACCGCTGGACCCAGCCGAGCCGATGGACGCGACCGAGCCGCCTGCGGCGTTCGCCGCGAGCTCGTCTGAGGTGCAGTCGCTGCTCGACGGCGAGCGCGAAGCGCAGGAGCTGCTGGAGCGCCGGCGCGCGTCGCTGCGCTCGGCCGTGGTCGCCGAGGGTGAGCGCAGGCTGGCCGAGGCCCAGTCGAACTTCGACCGCGAGCGCCAGGAGCTGGAGAGCCGCATGGCCGCCGCCCAGGCCGAGGCCGACCAGACCGTCGCCGAATTGCGCACGACCCAGGAGAAGCTGGGCAAGGAGCTCGAGCAGGAGCGCACGCGCACGATGGAGCTGCAGGCCGAGACCGAGGAGCTGGGCAGCTCGCTGAGCGCCACCCAGGAGTCGCTGGACCAGGTCCGCTCCGAGCTGGTCAGCGTAGAGGGCGAGCTCAAGAAGGAGCGCGAGCAGGCCCGGGCCGCCGCCGAGCAGGCCCAGAGCCAGTTGGCCCAGATCCGCGCCCAGGCCGAGCAGCGCACGGCGGAGGTCCGCAAGGAGCACGAGCAGACCAGCGTCGATCTCGAGCGCGAGCGCACCCGCCGGGGGGAGCTGCAGGAGCAGCTCGAACACGAGACCGCCGAGCTGGAGCGGGCCCGCGAGGGCCTGACCCACGCCCAGGCCGAGCTGGAGGAGACACGCGGCAAGGCGGATGCGGCCGAGCGCAAGGCCGTGGAGGTCCGCGCCCAGGCCGAGTCCTGGGTCAAGGAGGTGCGCGGCCGCGTCGAGGCGGGCGAGCAGGAACTGGCCGAGGCGCGTGCGCAGGCCCAGGAGCGGGTCGCCGCCGTCCGCGAGGATCACGAGCACCTGGTGCTGGGCCTCGAGCGCGAGCGCACCCGCACCGGGGACCTGGAGGCGCGCCTCGAGGAGGCCGTCCGTGCCGCCGAGAAGGCCGAGACCCAGAGCGCGCGCGCCCAGAGCGAGCGGGACGAGACGCGAGCGGCGCTGGAGAGCGAGCGCGAGCAGAACCGCGAGCGGCTCGCGGCGGCCGAGGAGCGGCACAAGACCGTCCGGTCCCGGGCCGACGAGCGCGTGGCGGCGGTCCGCGCCAGCCACGAGGAGCTGGGGCAGCAACTGGAGAGCGAGCGAACCCGGATCAGCGAGCTGGAGGCGCAGCTGGCCCGCGACAGCCAGGCGCTCGAGCAGGCGCGCGCGGAGACCGAGGACGCGCACGCCCGGCTCGACGAGGCGCGCACCCGCGCCGACGCCGAGGCCCGCCAGCGTGAGGAGCTGGCCCAGCGCCTGCAGGCGGTCGTCGAGCTCGAGGCGGACGCGCGCGAGTCACGCGAGCAACGGCTCAAGGAGCTCGAGGACTCGCTGGCGCACGCCGAGGGGTCGGCCCGCGAGGCCTGGCGCCGCGTCGAGGCCGGCGGAGAGCCCGGGGCCGAGGGGCGGCCCGAGCCCGCGCCCAAGGCACCGAACGGCGCGAGCGTCCACAGCAACGGGGCCGAGACCGACGAGACCGCGAAGGCGCGCAGCCGCCGGGCCCGGCGGCGGGTACAGCCGTCCGAGGGTGTCAGCGGGGCATGCTCGATCTGCCAGGCGACGCCGCCCGGCAGCAGTGAGGCGGACTTGAGCAAGAAGGGCTGGCTCAAGCAGGGGGACGTGATCCTGTGCGCGGACTGCCAGGACGAGGGCTGGCAGCTCCCCGCGGGCGCCACGGCACCTGTTCGTCGCCTCTCAGACCGTCAGGGCTAGCCCGTGCGGCTCAGGCGCGACAGATCGGGTCAACCCGAGCCCGAGCAGCCCACAGGCCGGCCGCCGGACGGGGACGACCAGGCGCCCGTCGACGAGCCCGGCTCGGTCGACCTGATCGCCGGCCGGGACCCGGGCGACACCGTGAGCGTCGCCGAGCTCGAGGAACTGCAACAGGCCGAGCGCGAGGCGCGTGAGCTGCTCGAGCGGCGCCAGAACGAGATCCGCTCCGTCGAGCTGGCCCAGGCCCAGCGCCGGATCGAGGCCGCCGAGGCCGAGGTCGAGGCCGCCCGGGCCGAGGTCCAGACGGCGCGCTCGGAGGCCGAGGACTGGGTCGAGCAGGTACGCGAGGACTACGAGCGCCTGCAGCGGGAGCTTGAAGAGGAGCGGGCCCGGGCCGGCGAGCTCGAGCAGCAGCTGGCGGGCGAGTCCGAGGCCCTGGAGACCGAGCGCGCCGGGGGAGAGCAGACCCGGGGCGAGCTCGAGGACGTGCGCGGGCGGCTGGAGCGCCAGGAGGCCGAGGTCGAACGCCTGGAGGGCGAGCTGTCCGCGGAGCGCGAGCAGGCCCGCGAGCAGACTGAGAAGGCGGAGGCTGACGCCCAGGAGGCGCGCGCACAGGCGGAGAACGATGTGTCCGAAGCGCGGTCCCAGGCCGAGGAGTGGGTCACGGAGGTCCGCGCCAGCTTCGACGAGCTGAAGGCCGAGCTGGACGCCGAGCGTGAGCGGGTCACGGACCTGGAGGCGCGGCTGGCCGCCGAGACCGAGGCGGCCGAGGCCGCCCGGGGCGAGGGCGACCAGGCTCGCACCGAGCTGGAGCAGGCCCGGGCCGAGGCCCAGGAGCGCAGCGCCGAGGCCGAGCAGGCGCGGAGCCAGGCCGAGGCCGACCGGGCCAGGGCCCAGGACCTCGAGCAGCGGCTCGCGGCCGAGACCGAGGCGGCCGAGGCCGCCCGGGGCGAGGGCGCGGAGCTGCGCGACGAGCTCGAGCAGGAGCGCCAGGCCGGGCAGCGCCTGCATGGCGAGCTGCAGGAGGCCAAGGCGGCGGAGGAGGCGGCCCACAAGGAGGTCAAGCCCCGTGCCCAGCGCCGGATCACCGCGCTGGAGGAGGAGCTGGCAGCGGCCCAGGGTCAGACCGAGGAGCAGCGCGCCGCGCGCGAGCAGGCCGAACAGGCGGTGACCCGGACGGAGGCCGAGCGCGACGAGGCCCTGGCGGGCCGGACGGAGGCGCAGGCCGAGACCGAGGAGGCCCGCCGCCAGGCCGAGGAGTGGGTCGAGTCGGTGCGCGAGAGCTACGACCAGCTCGGCCACGACCTGGAGAACGAGCAGGCGGCCCGGCAGGGCGCCGAGGAGACCGTCGCCCGCGTCGAGAGCGAGCGCGACGAGGCCCTGTCGCGGGTGGAGGCGGCCGAGCAGGAGCGCGAAGAGGCGCGCGCCCAGGCGCAGGAGATGGAGGCCGCGCTGCACGAGGAGCAGGCACGCGGGGGAGACGTGGACCAGCGCCTGGAGCAGGAGACCGCGGCGCTCGAGGCCGCCCGGGAAGAGCTGGCCCAGGCCCGCGAGGCCGCGGCCGCCCAGTCCGAGGCCCAGGAGCAGGCCGACGCCCGGATCGCCGAGCTGGAGGGCGAGCTGGCCGCCGGCGAGCAGGCCCTGGCCGCCGAGCAGGAGGCCCGCGAACAGGATCGCGCGGAGGCCGACCGGCGCCGCGACGAATGGCGCGAGGTGGTGGCCGACGCCACCGCGCTGGCCGAGAACGAGAAGCACGAGCGCGAGCACATCGAGCAGCGCCTGCGGGCCATGGTCGAGCTGGAGGCCGATGCCCGCCGCTCACGCGAGCAGCGGATGAAGCAGCTCGACACCGCCATCCACGACGCCCAGCGCGACGCACGTGAGGCACGCGAGGAGCTGGAGAACGTGCGTGAGAGCCTGTCCCGGGGCGAGGGCCTGCCGGAGCCACGCGAGGCACGCCCGGACCCTGAGCAGGAGGAGGCGGAGCCCGAGGTCGAGCCCGACGACGACTACGAGCCCGAGCCGCTGGTCAGCACCAACGGCCATCACGAGGGCCCCGAGCACGACGAGGAGCCCGAGCCGATGCCGCGCCGGCCCGCCGGCGACCGGCCGCCCCGGATGGCGCCCACACCGCCGCCCGTCGAGCCACAGGGCATCCTGGGCCGCCGCCGCCGGCGCCGTTCGCGCGGCGCCGAGGCGTGCTCGGCCTGCGCCCGCCCACAGCCGGACGCGAAGCCCGCCGAGCTGGAGCGCTTGGGCTGGGTGGACAACGGCCAGGTCGGCCTGTGCCCCGAGTGCCAGGGCCAGGGCTGGCACCTGCTGGAGGGCTCGACCGAGCCCTACCGGCGCCTGTCGGACCGGCCCTAGCGCCTTCTTGACGGTTCCCCGTGGCGCGCGGCGAAAGGCCGTGCCACAATGCCCGCTCGGGAGCAAGGCAGGGGCACGTAGCGCCGAGGGAGTCCTCGCGGATCGAGTTCCCCGTGCCTGGGCAGGGATGTCGAGCGAAGGCGGGGATCGCGCGTGCTGGAAGACGGGCAGGGATTGCTGGGGCCCCCTATGGCAGTGGGTGTCTCCGCGAAGCCACAGAAGGTGGCCGTGGTGGTGGGCGCACGGCCCAACTTCATGAAGATGGGCCCGGTGATGGCGGCCCTCAAGCAGCACCCGGACAGCTTCGATCCGCTGCTCGTCCATACCGGCCAGCACTACGACGCCACGATGTCGAAGGTCTTCCTCGAGGAGCTGGGAATCGGCGATCCCGACTACTCCCTCGGGGCCGGGCAGGGCGGGGACGGCAACCAGACGGTTCGGATCATGGAACGGCTGCGCCCCGTGTTCGAGCGCGAGCGCCCCGACCTGATCCTGGTGCCCGGCGACGTGACGTCCACGCTGGCCGCCGCTCTGGTGGCGGTCGACATGGGCATCACCCTGGGGCACGTCGAGGCGGGCCTGCGCAGCTTCGACGACGGCATGCCCGAGGAGTGGAACCGCGTGCTCACCGACAGTGCCTCCGACCTGCTGTTCACACACTCGCCCGAGGCCCGCGAGTACCTGCTGAGCGAAGGCTGTCCCGAACGGTCGATCCACTACGTCGGCAACACCATGATCGACACGCTCGTGGCGCTGAGGCACCGGGTCCAGGACCAGCAGAGCGCGTTGCAGCACGGGATGACGGCAGGCGAGTACCTGCTGGTGACCCTGCACCGGCCCGCGCTGGTGGATGGCCCGTTGCTGGAGCCCGTGATGGAGGAGCTCGTCCGGCTCTCGGCGGAGATCCCGGTGCTGTTCCCCGTGCACCCGCGGACCCGGAAGGCCATCCAGCGGATGGACTGCGTGGCCGGCGCCGCCGGTTTGCGGCTGGTCGAGCCGCAGGGCTATCTCTCGTTCCTGAGCCTGCTGGAGGACGCCCAGGGTGTGCTCACCGACTCCGGGGGGATCCAGGAGGAGGCCACCTACCTCGGCGTGCCCTGCCTGACGCTGCGTGAGAACACCGAGCGCCCGGCAACGGTGACCACCGGCACGAACATGCTCCTGGGGCTGCGTCCGCACATGGTCGCCGAGGTGCCCGCGCTGCTGGAGGAGATCCGTGCCAAGCCGAGCCGGGTACCGCCGCTGTGGGACGGCCGTGCGGCGGAGCGGATCGTGAACGTGCTGGCCGCCCAGCCGCTGCACGCCGGCGCCACGGCGGCAGCCCCCGCGGCGCACCGCCAGGGCCACGCGGCCAACGAGCTGGTCCGGGCGACGCCCACGCCCACGCCGCCGCTGGCCGCCGAAGGCGTCTAGCGGTAGCTTCCCCCTGGTGCCCGGCGGCCGAAATCTCACGGCGCGCGCGCTTGCCCACAACGCCGTGATCCGCCGGTCGGCCGGCATGGCCCACCGTGGAGGCGCGGTGGAGTGCCCGGCCTGTGGCCACGGCTACCGGAGCTTCTTCTCGGCGCTGAACGACCAGTGCTGGTGGTGCGGGTCGCTGCCGCGCCACCGCCAGATCGCGCTGCTGATGAGCGCACGGCCCGAGCTGACCTCACCCGGGATGAGCATCCTGCACATCGCGGCGGAGGCATCGGTGCGCCCGCTGCTGCCTGCCGATGCCGACTACGTGGCCGGTGACCTCGATCCCCGGGGCGAGATGGTTGCGCTGGACGTCACGGACCTGCCGTTCGAGGCCGAGCGCTTCGACGCGGTGATCTGCAACCACGTGCTCGAGCACGTGCCCGACGACCGGGCCGCGATCTCCGAGCTGCACCGGGTCCTCCGGCGCGGCGGCTGGGGCATCCTCATGACCCCGATCCTCCGCGAGGTCACCGATGAGGACCCCACGGTCACCGACCCGGGCGAACGCGCCCGCCGCTGGGGCCAGTCCGACCACGTTCGCCGGTACGGGTGGGACTACGTGGATCGCCTCCGCGCCGCCGGCTTCGAGGTCGAGGTCCTGAGCGACTACCCGCCCGACCTGGTGCGGCGACACGTGCTCACGAACAACCAGGGGTTCGTCGAGCCACTGTTCCTGGTCCGGCGCCCGGACTGAGCGGGGTCAGGAAGCGCCGGACAGGTCGATGGCCGCGCCCGTCTCGGCCGAACGCAGCGCCGCCAGCGTCACGGCCATCGAATCCAGCGGGTCGGGTCCCACGGCAGCCCCGCCCCTGACGGCCACCTCGTGCAGGTGCTCGAACTGGGCCCGGTGGCCCTTGTCGCGTGGCGCCGGCACGGGTGTGCGGCGGCGGCCGGGGGAGGGGATCAGCGTCTTGAAGTCGTCGATGGCGCCCGAGCGGCCGTCGCAGTGGGCCTCCACGTACTCCTTCTGCAGCGGCCGGCCGCCGTCGGCCGCGTAGAACACCGTGGCCAGCCCGCCGCCGGGGAAGTCCAGCGACACGGAGAAGGACTGGCCGGCCGCCAGCGGCTCGCCGGGCGCGGCGCGCATCGTCGTGTTCACGCGCCGCGGCAGCTCGCCCGCGAACCAGCAGGCGAAGTCGATGAAGTGGCAGCCCTCGCCCAGCAGGCGCCCGCCGCCGTCGTCGGGGTCGTTCAGCCAGTGGTCGGCGGGCAGCGTGCCCGCGTTCACGCGGAACAGCAGCTCGAACGGCCGGCCCGGCCGGTGGACCTGCCGGCGCAGCTCCAGGGCGAGCGGGGCGTGGCGGCGGTTGAAGCCGGCCAGCAGAGGGAGGCCCGACGAGGCCACGGCCGCGCGCAGCGCCTCCAGCTCCGCCGCGTTCAGGCACGGGGGCTTCTCGACGAAGACCGCCTTGCCGGCCTCGAGCGCGCGCACCGCCAGGTCGGCGTGGGTCGCGTGGCGGCTCGCGATGGCCACGACGTCCACGTCGCCCGCCGTCAGGAGCTCGTCCACGCCGGCCACTCGATCGAACCCGAACTGCTGCGCGGCGCCGTGGGCCGAGCGCCCCGTGGCGCTGGCCACCGCGGTCAGCGCGAAGCCGGCCGCGTCCAGGCCCGGGATCATCGTGCCCTGCGCGAAGCTGCCGGCGCCGATGACCCCGACGCGGCTGCCGGTCGCGCGGTGGGCGCCCGCACGCGCTCGGCCGGCCGCCAGGGGAGCTGCATCGTCCAGCGGCGTGCTCTCGTAGGTCACGACGATGCCCAGCGGTGACTGCTCGTCGCCGGCGAGCCGCTCGTAGGCCTGGTCGGCATCGTCGATCGGAACCCGATCGGTGATCAGCGAGCCGACCTGGATGCGCTTCGTGGCGACCAGGGCGAGGAAGGCCGCGATGTTGCGCCGCTCGGTCCAGCGCACGTAGCCGATCGGGTAGTCCAGGCCTCGCTCCTCGTACTCCTTGTCGTAGCGGCCGGGCCCGTAGGAGCGGGACAGGCGAAGGTCCAGCTCCTTGCCGTAGTAACTCGCCCGCTGGAGCTCCAGCCCGACGTCACCGACCACCACCACCCGGCCGCGATCGCGGCACAGGCGGGCGGCCAGCTCGACCGGGTCGGAGGAGGGAGTGGCAGCCGTGATCACCACGGCGTCGCATCCGGCGGCCGCGGCCGGCGGGTCGCCCTCACCCAACTGCTCGCGCGTGAACGCGTGGTCGGCGGCGCCGTCCGCCAGGGACCGGGCCACCAGCTCCCGGTCGAGGTCGATGCCCACCACCGAGCATCCCGCGGCCCGGAGCAGCTGGCCGCTGAGCTGGCCGACCAGCCCGAGCCCGATGACCGCCACCCGCTCGCCGAGACGGGAGTCGGCCTGGCGCACGCCGTGCAGCGCGATGCTGCCCACGGTGCCGAAGGCTCCGTGCTCGAACTCCAGGCCGTCGGGCAGGGGGGCGCACAGGTTGGAGGGCACATGCACGATCTCGGCGTGCACCGCGTAGTCGGCGCCCGCGCAGGCCACGCGATCGCCGGGCACCAGGTCACGCACGCGGTCACCCACCGCCAGGACCACCCCCGCGCACGAGTAGCCCATGGCCGACGGCTGCTCGAGCCGGGTCCGCACCGCCCGGACGGTGTCGGCCAGGCCGTCCCGGCGGGCCTTGTCCACGACCTGGCGCACCTGGTCGGGGCGCGAGCGCGCCTTGCCGATCAGGCTCTGGCGCCCGGTCTGGACCTTCGTGCGCTCCGTTCCCGCGCTGAGCAGGCTGGCGCGGACGTCGACCAGCACGCCGTCCGGCGTCAGGGCCGGGGCGGGTATCTCGATCACGTCGATCCGGCCATCACGGAGCCGCTGGGTTATCTGCTTCACGAGTAGGTCCTCACTGGGCCTCGGGCCCGCCCGCGCACGGTCCTCGCGTGCACAGCGTCATTCGCAGGAGTTGCAGATGCTGCCATGGGAACCCGGCCAGGGCGTCGGCCGGGGTGCCGGAAAAGTACCCGTCGCCGCCCCGGTAGGGATCGCGGCCCGTGCGGGTCGGGTCCTCACCGAAGAACGCCGTGGCCTTGTGGGTGCGATCGCGGACGACGATGCCGTAGCGCTGGGCGGCCCGGGCCATGATGCGGCCCAGGCGGGTCAGGCGCAGGGACTCGACATCCAGCGCCGGGTCCAGCCGCAGCCGGGCGCCCTCGGGAAGCGTGGCGAGCCCGCCCGTCCCGTCGCTGCGCTGGGCGGGCCAGGAGAACGTCCCCGCGCGGGCGTCGGGGACGTTCAGGGCCAGCGCGTGGTCGATCCGGCCACGGCGCAGCTCGGCAAGGGTCATCACCCCGCCCACCACGGAGATGCTCGAGGCCGTGGAGCCCCAGTTGTGGCGGCTTCCCGCATAGTGGCCGGGGCTCCTGGAGACGCCGCGCAGCACGCCGCCCCAGCGGGCCTCCCATCCGCCGGCGCCGCGGCGGGCCCGCCACAGCTCCCAGAGGGTGTCCGTGGCGGGCTGGTGGACGGTCAGGTGCCCGTCGCTGCCCGCGGCGGGGCGCGCGCCCGGAGGGATTGGCACCCCGCGCGCCAGCTCGGCAGCCAGCTCCCGGCCCCACGGGCCCGTTCGCAGGGCCACGGGCACGAGCGGTTGGCGCCGGGGCACGCGGTAGATCGGCGTGCTCGAGTGGTCGGTCTGGATCCAGGGGCCGGTCCCCTCATCCTGCTCGCGCCGGATCTGGGTCCGGAACGCGTCCATCAGCGGGCCCGAGGCCGTATCGAGCGGCGCGTCACGGGCCAGGCGCCGGTTCAGGAAGCTGGAGGGGGCGAACAGCGCGGGCCGGGCGTAGGCCGGCTCCGGAGCATCGTCCTCCTGGTCCTCCGGCGCCCCGAGCCAGAGCAGGGTGACCACGGCCGCCGCGGCGACGACCACCACCGCGACCGCCGCCCGCTTCGCGCTCATTGCGGGGTCGCGGCCGGAATCCGATGCATATGCATCCGGTCCGCCAGGTATGAACTGGACACGATGCGCGTCGGGATCGAGGTCTTCGCGCTGCTGGGGCTCGCGTGGCTCATGGTCGATCTCGTCCTGGTCGGGGCGGCTCTGCTCGGGGCTCGGGCGCATGACCGGCGCACAGCGCGGCAGGTCGATCCGCCGCCGTTCGTCGCATCGATCGCCACGCTACGGGCTGCCGGCGCGCACCGTCGCAGTTGGCGGAACCGGCGCATGTAGCGCTCCGGCATGGCAGACTGCGCTGGCGAATTCCCGTACCTCGCCGTACGGTGTTCGGTGGCAGGAGTGATCAACCAGGGGGCGACGGCCGGGAACCGCCGCCCCGGATGACGGTCCAGAGGTCTGCCACAGGGACAAAGGAATGTCAGGAAGGGGCAGGGCGACTCAAGACGTGCAAGGCGAATCCACACCTTCAGTGGTGGCGGGAATGCCACCCCTCACCGGGGTAGTCGACGAGCTGGCGCCGCCGGACCGGGCGCCCGCGACCCCCGAGGCCGGGGAGGGCGCTCGTCCGGCGCGGACGCTGAACCTCGATCACCGCTACCGGCGCGCGCTGGCGCTGGCCGACGTGCTGGCCTGCGCGTTCGCGGTCACGCTGTGCATCGGCCTGCTCGGCGCGGGCGACCAGGTCTCGGCCGGGGCGCTGGTATCGCTGCCGCTCGTGGTCGTGATCAGCAAGCTCCTGGGCCTGTACGACCGTGACGAGCTCGTGCTGCGCAAGTCGACGCTCGAGGAGGCGCCGCGGCTCTTCCAGCTGGCCACGCTCTGCACGCTCGTCCTGTGGATAGCGGAGAGCCCGCTCAAGCTCGGTGAGCTCGGCGGGGACCAGGTCCTGGCGTTGTGGATCGTCCTCCTCCTGTCCCTGGTGGGCGCGCGGGTCGCGGCCCGCGGGCTGGCCCGGCGCAGCACGCCTGCCGAGCGCTGCCTCCTGCTGGGCGACCCGGAGGCGTGCGAGCGCGCCCGGCGCAAGATCGATGGGAGCGCGACGGTGAACGCCGAGGTCGTGGCCCAGATCACATCGGTGCGGATCGGCGAGACCGAGGTGCCGCTCGAGATGCTCGCCCAGCTGGCCGCCGACCACGAGATCCAGCGCGTGGTGATCGCGCCGCGCAGCACGGACCACGGCGACGTGCTCAACCTGGTCCGGGCGGTCAAGTCCATCGGCCTGAACGTGAGCGTGCTGCCCCGGCTGCTCGAGATCGTCGGGTCGTCCGTGGTCGTGGACGACATCGAGGGCCTGCGCGTCCTGGGCGTCGCGCGGTTCGGGCTGACGCGGTCCTCGCGCCTGGTCAAGCGCAGCCTGGACGTGGGCGGGTCATCCGTCGGGCTGCTGCTCCTGGCCCCGCTGCTGGTCGTCATCGCCGTGGCGGTCAAGATCGGCTCGCGCGGGCCCGTGCTGTTCCGCCAGCCCCGGATCGGCCGCGACGGGCAGACCTTCTCGGTGTACAAGTTCCGCACGATGGTCGTGGAGGCGGAGGACCTCAAGGAGGCCCTCCTGTCCCAGAACGAGGCGGAGGGCCTGTTCAAGATCGCCGACGACCCGCGCATCAACCGGGTCGGCCGGGTGCTGCGCCGCGCGTCCGTGGACGAGTTGCCCCAGCTGTTCAACGTGCTCAAGGGCGAGATGAGCCTGGTGGGGCCCCGCCCGCTGGTCCGCGAGGACGACTCGCAGATCGAGGGCTGGGACCGCCACCGCCTGCACCTGACGCCCGGGATGACCGGGCCGTGGCAGATACTGGGGCCCGCGCGGCTGCCCCTGAACGAGATGGTCAAGCTGGACTATCTCTACGTGGCCACCTGGTCGCTGTGGGGCGACATAAAGATCCTGGTGCGCACGTTCGCGTTCGTGCTGGGCCGCCAGGGCCTCTGAGGCGCGCTCAGCGAGAGCAGGGCGCGCGGCGGCAGAGCTGCATCGGCAGCAACTGGAGGCGGTCCCACGGGAACCCGGCGAGCACGCGCGATGCGCTCGAGCGCCCGAACAGCCCGCCGACGCCGGTGTAGGGCGACCCGCCGGTCGGCGGGGACTCGAGGAAGAACTGGGCGGACACGCGGGTGCGATCGCGGACGATCATGCCGTGGCGCTGGGCGGCCTCGGCCAGCATGCGGGCCACGGGGTGGAGCCCCAGCGCGGCCACGTTCAGGCCGGGATCCAGCCGCAGGTGGGCGCCGAGGGGGAGGCAGTCGGGGCGGCTCGACGTACCGTCGGTGCGCTGGGCCGGCCACGCGAAGACGCCACGGCACGGGTCGGGGACGGCCATCGCCAGCGCGTGGTCGATGCGGCCCCGGCGCAGCTCCTCGACCGTCACCGTGCCGGCGGCCACCGGGAGGCTGCTGGCGGTGGAACCCCACGTCCATCCGTCCTTGCCGGACAGCCCGGGCCAGGCGTTGCCCGTGTAGTACCCGGGGTTGCGCGACGCGCGTCGCATCACGCCGCCCCAGCTGGCGTGCCAGCCGTCGGCCCGGCGGTGGGCCCGCCAGAACTCCCAGAGGGTGTCGGTCGCGGGCTGGTAGACGCTCAGGTGCCCGTCGGATCCCACGGCCTGAGCGGCGCCGTCCGGGATCGGCACACCACCCGCCAGGGCCTTCCTGAGGGCGTTGCCCCACGAACCGGTCTTCAACGTGACACGCACCCGTGGAGTCAGCGCGGGCACGCGGTAGATGGGTGTGCTGAAGGTCCCCGCGGCCAGGTTGGGAGGGCCCCCGCCCAGCGCCGCCGGCAGCGCTCGCCGGAGCCGGATCAGATCGGTCAGGGCCTGCACCCGCGCGCCCGAGGTCGGGTCCAGTCCGGCGCCTTGGGGAAGCGTCCGGTTCCAGACGCTGTCGGCCGCGAACATCCGGCTGCGAGCAGGGCGGGGGCCGTCGGCCGGGCCTCTGACCTTCTCCGGCAGGGCCTTCCAGCTCTCGCGCTTGGCGGCATGCGCAGGGGCGGGAGTCGCGACCGCAGCCGCGGTAACGACGAGCGCGAGCAGCCAGGGTGAGAAGCGGGGCAGGAGGGCGGGCACGGCCGTAGCGCGAACCTACCGCAGGGAGCGGCGTCCGGGGGAAGGTGCGCAGGGGGAGCTGCTGCACAGATGCAGGGGCAGCAGCTGGAGCCGGTCGAACGGGAACCGGGCCAGCATCCGCCAGGAGGGGACGCCGCGGTAGAGCCCCCGCGCGCCCGTGTAGGGAGAGCGGGTCCGGGGCGAGGGCGCCTCCAGGTAGAACGCCAGTGAGCCACCCGTCCTGTCACGCACGATCATCCCGTGGCGCTGTGCGGCCTCGGCCAGGATGCGGGTGACGCGAGGAAGCCGGAGCCGGTCCAGGTTCACCCGAGGGTCCAGCCGCAGGCGAGCGCCGGCCGGGATGCAGTTGCGTTTCGAGGACGTCCCGTCGGTCCGCTGGGCTGGCCATGAGAAGACCTTGCGGCAGGGGTTGGCCACGGCGACGGCCAGCGCGTGGTCCACCCGGCCGCGACGCAGTTCCGCGCGCGTCACCGTGCCGGCGGCCACCGGGAGGCTGGTGGCGGTGGAGCCCCAGTTCCAGCCGTTGGTGCCGGACAGCCCCGGCCAGGCGCCGGCGGTGTAGTAGCCGGGGTTGCGTGAGACGCCGCGGATCACGCCGCCCCAGCTGGCGTGCCAGCCGTCGGCCCGGCGGTGGGCCCGCCAGAACTCCCACAACGTGTCGGTCGCGGGCTGGTAGACCGTCATGTGGCCGTCGGATCCACTGGCCGCCGCGGCCGCTTCCGGGATCGGCACACCACCGGCCAGGGCCGCCCGCAGGGGGTCGCCCCAGCGGCCGGTGTCCAGGGTGAGGCGGACCCGCCGTGCGTTGGCCGGGACGCGGTAGAGAGGGGTGCTGTAGCGGTTGGCCTGGATGTTCGGGTACAGGTTCCGCCGCGCGATCGTGCCCCGGATCTCGCCGGTCAGCGCCCGTACGCGCTGCCGTGAGGTGGGGTCGAGCGGAGTATTCGCCGAGAGGCGCGCGTTCCAGATGCTGTCGGCCGCGAACAGCCGGTCCGCGGGGGCGGCATCGGCGGCTTGGGGCGCGGCCACGCAGACCAGCGCCAGCGCCAGGGCGGCGCGGCGAAACGACCGCATGTGGGAGCGGGGACGGGACACTCGTGTCCCATCGGCCGGTAGGCGCCCGCCCTCCAGCCCGGCCGCCCGCGTTTGGACGCCTGTCCACCGGGCCGGCCAGGCGGGTTATGGTGCGCCCGGTGAGCGGGCTGCACGTGGTCATCCTGGCTGCCGGGAAGGGGAGCCGGCTCGGCGCCCTTGCGGCCGACCGGCCCAAGTGGCTGCTCGACGTCGGCGGCAGCCCGATCGCCGATCGGCAGATGGCGGCGGTGGCCGGCGCCCGCGAGCGCGACGCGGCCTCCCTGGCCTCGGTGCGTGTGGTGACCGGGCACGCCGACTCGGCGGTGGCGGCCTACCTGGGCGCCGAGGACGATGTCCAGCTGGTGCACAACCCCCGCTACGCCGATCTGAACAACTGGTACTCGGTGCTGGTGGCGCTGCGTTCCATCCCCGACGCCGGCGGCGGCGTGGCGGTGATCAACAGCGACCTGTTCGCCCCGGGCCCGTGGATCCAGGCCTTCCTCGAGTCGGCCGCGTCCACCGAACACGAGGCGCTGATCGCGGTCGACATGGAACGGCAGCTGACCGACGAGTCGATGAAGGTCTCCGCCTCGGGGGGCGAGCTGGAGGCCATCGGGAAGGTGGGGATCGAGGACCCGGTCGGCGAGTACGTGGGCATGCTGATGGCCCGAGGCGGGGCGCTGGCCCGCTTTCGCGAGACGCTCGAGGGGTTCGAGGGCGTGGCCGAGCACGCGGACGAGTGGTACGAGCGGGGGGTGGGGCTGACCGCCGCCGAGGGAGTGCCCTGGACGGTCTGGCCCACGCTGGACACCGGCTGGGTCGAGATCGACGACGACGGCGACCACGCCGCCGCCGAGCGGCTGGCCGCCGCGGAGGCCTGACCGGTGCGGGAGCGCACCATCGCCATCCCCCGCCTGCTCAACGTGGGCGCGGGGTGCCTGTCGGCGCTGGAGCCGCTGCTGCGCGAGGCCGCCTTCGACCTGCACGCGGTCTGCGTGGGGGCGGGGGAGGGTCCCTCGGTGCAGTTCGCGGACGCCGCCGTCGAGGGACTTCGCGGAGCGGGGATCGAGCCACTGGAGGTCCACGGGCTGTCGGGCCGGCTTGATCAGGCCGCGGAGCTGGCCGCCCGGGTGATCGAGGACGGCGTAACCCTGCTGGTGGCGGTCGGCGGCGGGCGCGTGATCGACACCGTCAAGCTGGCGGCCGCGCGGACGGGCACGGACCTGGTCAGCGTCCCCACGGCGATCTCCCACGACGGCATCAGCTCGCCGGTGGCGTCGCTGGTGCCCAAGGACGGCCCGCGCCAGTCCTACGCCGCGGCGATGCCCGGCGGCATCATCGTCGACATCGACGTGATCGGATCGGCGCCGCCGCGCACGCTGCGCGCCGGGGTCGGCGACCTGGTCAGCAACCTGACCGCGCTCATGGACTGGCGGCGCGCGGACGCCCTCGGGCACGACCGCTACGACGCCTTCTCGGCCATGATCGCTGAGCACGCGGCCCGGCCGGTGCTGGACATCGAGGAGCTCTCCACGGCCGCCAGCCACGAGCTCGTGGCGAAGGGGCTGCTGATGAGCGGGCTCGCGATGGCGGCGGCCGGTACCAGCCGGCCGTGCTCGGGCGCGGAGCACCTGATCAGCCACGGACTTGACGAGCGTCTGGGCGACCGGGCGGCCATGCACGGCGAGCAGGTGGCCCTGGGCACGCTGGTGGCCGCCGAGGCGCACGGCTCGCCGATGCGGGCGACGCTCGTGGAGTTCTTCGACCGCCTGGAGCTGCCGTGCCGGCCCGGCCAGCTGGGCATCGGCGACGCTGAGTTGGAGGACGCGATCCTGGGCGCTCCCGCAACCCGCCCGGACCGCTACACGATCCTGACCGACGTGCTGGAACAGGACGGCGACGTGCCCGCGCTGCTCGAGCGCGCGTTCGCGAAGGGCTAGGCCGGATGGGGTTGCTCGCCCGGGTGCCCGGGCTCAGGCAGGTCCCGCAGGTGCTCGGCCCCGTGCTGGACGACGTGATCCTGTTCGAGAGCTGGCGTGGGCAGTACTCGGACAATCCGCGGGCGATCTCGGAGGAGCTGCACGGGCGCGGCACGCACCACCGCCATGTCTGGGTGATCGACCCGGCTCTGGCCCCCGGGGTGCCGGACTGGGTGGAGACCGTCACCCCGGGCAGCCGCGGGCACCTGGCGATGATGGGGCGCGCCGGCCACCTGGTCACGAACACGACGGTGCTCGGGTTCCACCACAAGCGCCCGGGCACCCGCCTCATGCAGACCTGGCACGGCACGCCGCTCAAGCGCATCGGCTTCGGGATCCCGCGTGACGGCTCCCGCGCGGCGCGCCAGGCGGTGGACACCCTGCGCCACAACGTGAAGCGGTGGGACCTGCTCCTGTCGCCGAACCGGTTCAGCACGCCGATCTTCCGCGAGGCGTTCGAGTACGAGGGGCCGATCGAGGAGACCGGCTACCCCCGCAACGACCTGCTGGTGGGCCCTCACGGCGACGCGGTGCGCGAGCGGACCCGATCGGCGCTCGGCATCGCCCCCGGCCAGCGGGTGGTCCTGTACGCGCCGACCTTCCGCGACTCGGTGCAGTTCGCGCTCGAGCCGCAGGTCGACCGGCTGGCCCAGGAGCTGGGCGAGTCGCACGTGGTGCTGCTGCGCACCCACAAGGTCGATGCCGGGGTCGCGCGCACGGGCCGCTTCGTCGACGTGTCCGCCTACCCCGACAACCGCGAGCTCTACCTGGCGGCCGACGTGCTGGTCACCGACTACTCCTCGGTCATGTTCGACTTCGCGGTCACGGGCAAGCCGATGGTGTTCTTCACCTACGACCTGGCCGACTACCGCGACCGCGCGCGCGGCTTCTATTTCGACCTCGAGGCGGAGGCGCCGGGGCCGCTCGTGGCGACGGCCGAGGAGCTCGCCGAGGCGGTTGCCGGGGCCGACGCGGATGCGCCCCGCCTCCGGGAGGCCTATCAGTGCTTTGCCGAGCGCTTCTGCCACCTGGAGGACGGGCGGGCGTCGGCCCGCGTGGTCAACCTGCTGCTGGCGGGCTAGGCGGCCCTACGGCAGACGTACAGGTCGTTGCGGAGCGGGTCCGGGCGCGGTACGAGGCCGTAGCGCTCGATCGAACCGTCGGGTAGGTCGTAGGCGTACTCGGAGACCGTGACCTCGAAGCCGGCGCCCCCGAGCCGGTCGACCAGGTCGCGGCCGTAGACGCGTACGTGGTCGTCCTGCGAGAACAGCCTCAGGCGCTCGGCCGGGTCGGTTACGGACGGGTCCTCGAAGGTGGTGGCCATGTCGTAGTTCACCGGCGTCTGGACCACCACGGTCCCACCGTCGGCCAGCACGCGGCCCATCTCGGACATCGCCGCGGCGTCGTCGGCGACGTGCTCGAGGACGTGGCTGCACAGGACCAGGTCGAAGCGGCCGTCCTCGAACGGGAGATCCGTGATGTCGGCCTTCACCTCGGCCCGTGGGCTGAACAGGTCGGCCGACACGTATTCCCCGGCGGCGTCGCGGAGGGGCCGCTCGAGCGCGATCTCGGGCGCGAAGTGCAGCACCCGCAGGGCACCCTCCGGTAGTGGGGTCTCGGCGTTCAGGTAGAGCCAGAGCACCCGGTGGCGCGGGCGCGATCCGCACTTCGGACAGTCCGCGCTGAAGGGCCGCGAGGCAACCGTCTTGAAGCGCCGGAAGCGGCCGCCGCAGCACGGGCACTCGTATTTCCGCCCCCAAGACCGCAGGTGGCCCATCCGGTCAGGCAGGGCGCTCGAGTCGCACGACGCAGTACTGGGTGCCCTCGCCCACCACGTGGGCGACCTCCAGGCCGGCATCGCTCGCGGCTTGCCTCAGGTCGGGCATCGACACGGCGGAGCCGAGCCAGTTCGGGTTGCCCAGGCCACTCGCGCCCTTGTGGTTGCCGCGCCCGGCGCGCCACCACATCCGCGCCCGCCGGAGCGGGGAGGGGGAGTGCACCGCGGGATCGGTGGACACCTGGAATGCGCTCCAGCCTCCGGGACGCAGGATGCGGCCCATCTCGCGAACGTATCCGAGCGTGATGGCGGCCTCGGGCACGTGCTGGAAGACCACGTGCGACACGCAGGCGTCGGCAGAGCTGGAGTCGATGCCCGCGAGCGAGGTGCCGTCCCCGTGCAGCCAGGTCACTCCCTCCAGGGAGGGGTTGAGCTCACGGGCCTGCTGGAGCATCTCGGCCGACACGTCAAGGGCTCGGACGGTGGCGGCACGCGCGGCGAGCCCGCGTGTCAGGCGTCCGAGCCCGCAGCCGATCTCCACCACGTCATCGCCCGGCCCGACTGCGGCCCCGGCCATGTTCAGCAGCGTGGCCAGGTCCTCCTCGCCCTGGGCCCAGAAGCGGTCGGTGTCGGGGTTCTCGAAGTCCAGCCGGCTGTCGACGAAGAAGTACGCGTTCTCCTTGGCGCGCTCGTCCCAGAAGCTCGCCATCTCGTCCCCGGTGCCCATGCGTGGGTCGATGGTACGTGTTGCATCGCCCCCGGGGTCGCGGGCTTTAGGCTGCGCCGTTCATGCCCTACGAGCCCCGTACCTACTGGAGCAAGCGCCTTGATGAGCACTTCTCGCTCCAGGGCGTGGGCCACGTGGCGTACACCGACGGGTACAACCGCTGGCTCTACCGGGCCAAGCGCGATGCACTCGACAAGGCGCTGGCGGGCGTCGGTCAGGGTCCCGACGCCCTGGACGTCGGCTCCGGCGTCGGCTGGGTCGTGGCCGAGCTGCGCGCCCGCGGGCTCCACGTGCAGGGCTGCGACATCACCGACGTCGCGGTGGAGCGGCTGACCGAGCGCTTCCCCGACTCGCGCTTCTTCCAGGCCTCGGTGGGAGAGCGGCCGCTGCCGTGCGAGGACGACAGCTTCGACGTGATCACGATGATGGACGTGGCGTACCACATCACCGACGACGCGCTTTGGAAGGCGGCAGTGGCGGACCTGGGCCGGGTGCTCAGGCCCGGCGGGCGCCTGGTGGTCACCGACGGGATGCGCGACGAGCCGGCCAACCCGGCGAGCCACGTCCGGTTTCGCACGCGCGCGCAGTGGACGGAGGCCGCGCGGCCCGCGGGGATGGAGATGCTCGGACAGGGATCCCTGTACCGCTGGCTGTCGCGCGACCGTGGCCTGCGTGGGTGGCGCCGGCTTCCCGACGGGCCGCGGGGCGCGGTGGAGTACGCGCTCGAGCGGTTGCACGCCGGGTCGCCCCACATGTCATGGGCCAGCCTGGAGAAGCAGCCCGCCTGAGGCCATCCAGGGTCGCGCAGCCATGACCGAGCCTGAAGTCAGCGTGATCGTCCCCGCCCGCAACGCCGTGGAGACGCTGCCACGCCTGTTCGATGCCCTGGACCGGTCGACCTTCGAGGGTGAGCACGAGGTGATCCTGGTGGACGACGGGTCCACCGACGGCACACCGGAGCTCGCGCGGGAGCGGGGCGCCGCCGTCGTGTCGCTGCAGGGCCAGGGGGGGCCGGCGCAGGCACGCAACGCGGGGCTTGAGGCGGCACGCGGACCGCTGATCGCCTTCACCGACGCCGACTGCGAACCGTGCGCCCAATGGCTGTCGGAGGTGGTGGCCGCGCTCCGGGCCGGTGCGGGCCTGGTGCGCGGTCCCGTCAAGCCGGATCCGCGGGCCACCGTGGGCCCGTACGACCGCACGCTGTGGATCGACGAGTCCTCACCGCTGTTCGAGACCGCAAACTTGGCCGTGACGCGCGCCGTGGCCGACCGCGTCGGGGGCTTCATCCCGTTCGCGCCCGGGCCCGGCGCCGCGCCGGGTCTGCGCCCGCGCGTGGACGAGGGCCACTTCGGCGAGGACGTGGTGTTCGGGTGGTCGGCCCGCCGGGCCGGGGCCCGGGTGGTCTACGCCGAGCGCGCCCTGGTGCACCACGCGGTGTTCCCGCGCGGGCCGCGTGGGTTCATCGCGGAGCGGCGCCGGCTGCGGTTCTTTCCGGCGCTGGTGCGTGAGATCCCGGAACTGCGCGGCGCACTGCCGGGCCGGTACTTCCTGGCCACGCGCAGCGCGCAGGTCGACCTGGCGGTGGCAGGGGTGGCGCTCGCGCTGGCACGGCGCCGCGTCTGGCCGCTCGCGGCGGTGGTGCCCTACGCCACCGCGCGGCTGCAATGGCGATCGGCCTGGAGGCGCTCCGTGGCGCGCCGGAACCTGGCCTACGTAGCCGCGGACGGGGTCGGTCTGGTGGCCCTGGTCCGGGGCAGTCTGGCCGCCCGCAGACTGCTTCTCTGAGGCGCGGCGCGGGTCTACACTGACCGCGTGGGCGCGGCCGGCCGGGACACCATGGACGCGGAGCCGCCCGATGCCGTGACCGTCGCCGGCCCGGTCGACACGGGCCGGTTCGACAACACCACCGGCGAAGGACGCCGGGGCCGGGCCGCGCGCGGGACGGTCATCAACTCGGCCTTCCTGATCGGCCTGAACATGCTCGCCCTGATCAAGGGCTTCGCGGTCGCCGGCTTCGTCTCGGTGTCCGACTACGGCGTATGGGGGCTGGTGATCGTCTCGTTCACGACCCTGTATGGCCTGATCCAGGTCGGGGTCAACGACAAGTACATCCAGCAGGACCACGAGGACCAGGAGAGCGCGTTCCAGCTCGCGTTCACGCTCCAGCTCGCCCTCAGCGGCGCGTTCACGGTGCTGATCGTGGCCGTGATGCCCCTGTACGCGCTCGCCTACGACACCAACGAGATCCTGTACCCCGGTTGGGTCCTGGCGCTGGCGATGCCCGCCAGCGCCTTCCAGGCCCCGCTGTGGACCTTCTACCGGCGGATGGACTACCTGCGCCAGCGCAAGCTCCAGGTGTTCGACCCCGTGGTCGGCTTCGTGGTCACTCTCGGCCTGGCCGTCGCCGGCTTCGGCGTCTGGTCGCTGGTGCTGGGCACCGTCCTGGGCGCGTGGACCGCGGCCGCAGTCGCGGTCAGGGCCTCTCCGTACAAGCTGCGGCTGCGCTACGAGCCGGGCACGCTGCGCGAGTACGCGACCTTCTCGGGGCCGCTGATGTTCCAGGGGCTGTGCGTCGCGGTCATCGGGTTCGGCCCGGTGCTGGTGGCCCAGCGCGCGCTCGGCACCGCCGCGATCGGGGCGATGGCGATCGCCAACAACATCTCCGTGTACACCCAGAAGGTCGACGAGGTGGTCACGAACACGCTCTACCCCGTGATCTGCGCGGTCAAGGACCAGGCCGCCCTGATGCAGGAGGCGTTCCTCAAGTCAAACCGGATGGGCATGCTCTGGGCCACCCCGACGGGACTCGCGATCTTCCTGTTCGCTCCCGACCTCGTGCACTTCGTGATCGGGTCGCGTTGGGACGAAGCCATCCCGGTGATCCAGGCCTTCGGCCTGATCGCCGTGTTCAACCAGATCGCCTTCAACTGGACTGCCTTCTTCCGGGCCATCGGTGACACCAAGCCGGTGGCCGTGGGCGCGTTCGCCATGGCCGTGGTGGTCACGGGCATCGCGGTGCCGCTGCTGGCCGCCTACGGGCTGGTGGGCTTCGCCGTGGGCATGGCAGTGGGCAACGTGGTGCTGGTCGGGGTGCGGGTGGGATATCTGACCCGGATAGTCCCGCTGGGGCCGATGGCGCGCAACGTGATCCGGGGCATGCTGCCCGCCGCGGCGGCGTTGAGCGTCACGGGCGCGGCGCGGCTGGCTACCTGGGGCGGCGAACGCACCGAGCTCCACGCCGCGGCCGAGCTGGCGCTGTTCCTGGTCCTGTCGATGGCCATCACGCTGGTGGCGGAGCGGGGCCTGCTCAACGAGTTCCGCGGCTACCTGCGCCGGCGCCCGGGGGCAGCGGCAGGCCAGCCGGGATGAGTGTGGAAGACTCCGCGCGTGGGCGCTGATCTCCGCCGCAAGGTGCTGGGCAGGCTGCGGCCACGGCCACGCGCCGCGCCCCCTGCCGAACCCGCCGAGCCGTCGCTGGTCAGTGCCGAGGACCAGGCGATCATCGATCGCGCCCGCCCCTTCACCATGACCTCGGAGGCCCGTCTGCAGGCGGTGATTGACGCCGTCCGCCACTGCCAGCGGCGCGGTCTGCCAGGAGCCTACGCCGAGTGCGGCGTATGGCGCGGTGGCTCGGTGATGGCCATGATCCTGACGCTGCAGGAGCTCGGCGCCGAGCGGGACATCTACCTGTACGACACCTTCCAGGGCATGACCGAGCCCACCGAGCACGATGTGTCCCCGGTGGACCGCCCCGCGCTCGAGGACTGGAAGGAGGCACAGGCCGCCGGCAAGCGACCCTATGAGGACGTGTTCGGTGCCGAGGCCTTCGACGAGCAGTCGGTCCGCAGGACGTTGCTGGACACCGGCTACCCGTCCGAGCGCCTCCACCTGGTCGCGGGGCCGGTGGAGCAGACGATCCCGGGCACGTCGCCCGGCCCGATGGCGCTGCTGCGGCTGGACACCGACTGGTACGAGTCGACCCGCCACGAGCTGACCCATCTCTATCCCCTGCTGACGACCGGGGGTGTGCTGATCATCGACGACTACGGGCACTGGGAGGGCGCTCGCAAGGCGGTGGACGAGTACTTCGCCTCGCACGCCGAGCCGCTGCTGCTCAACCGGATCGACTACACCGGGAGGGTGGCCGTCAAGGCCTGAGCCGCGCCCGCACGCCGCGCAGGACGTTGCGCGGAGTGCGGCCCTCCATCCGCACCCGCGGCCACGGCGTGCGCGCGCGGTGGCGCAGGTAGGCCGAGCGCGTGCCCGGGTCGCTGAGGTAGTGCCACGGCTTGTTCTGCGCCGGACCCTCGTAGTGCCGGATCGCCGGGTGCTGGCGCGCCTCCTCCACGGCCTCGGCGCCGAACACGTCGGCGCTCTGCGGGAAGTTGAGCACGGCGTTCATGGCGTTCCAGCGCGGGTGCAGCGCCAGGCGGCGGTGCCCGAGCACCACGTTCAGGGTGTCCTGGTCGCGCCACTCCAGCCGGTCGGCGTTGCGCCGCGCGTAGTCGAGCATCCGCTCGGACTGGCCGTCGGCGCGCAGGGCGGCCAGGTTCAGGAGCAGCACCCCCGCGTTGAAGTAGGTCTCCGGCCCGTCCAGCCCGAGCTGTCCGGGCCGGTGTAGGTGGTGGTCCATGAACACGTTCGTCACCGCGCCCAGGTAGTGGCCGCCGAGCTCGGTCTCCCACAGAGGGACGAGGTCGTCGACCGCGATCAGGTCGGCGTCCAGGTGCAGCACCCGGTCGATGTCGGGGAGCAGCTCGGGCAGGAACAGCCGGTACCAGGTGGCCTTGCCGGTGAAGCCCACGGTGGGCAGCCCCTCGACCCGCTCGTCGGCGATGTCCAGGAACGTGACCCGGGCCCCGCGCTCGTCCAGCATCCCGCGCAACAGCCGTTCGGACTCCGGAGTGAAGTCGGGTCCGTGCAGATAGTGCACGTGCACCCCGCAGCCACCGCTGTGCTCGATCACCGAGTCCAGCATGGCCGCGCTGTGGGGGACGTAGTCGCCCTCCACCGCGCACGACACGTGCATCACGGCTTCTCGGCCACCACGGCGTAGACCTGCGCGTTGAGGTCCCGGGCGGCTTGCGCCTGGAGGCGGTCCGCCAGGGCCACCAGGCTCTGCATCACGAACGCGTACACCGGCCGCAGCGGGCGCGGAAGGTGGTAGTAGGTGGCGTCCTGGACGAACTGCAAGCCGGTGGCCAGCAGGCCGATGACGCCCTCGAACCGGGCCACCCTGAACCCGGCCTCCTCGATCACGTGCCTGAGGCCCGCGCAGGTCCAGCGCCAGTAGTCGACCGGGTCGGGGTGGTAGATGAACATGCCATGGGTGGACAGCAGCATCCGCCCGCCCGGGCGCAGCACGCGGAAACACTCCGACAGGTACAGCTCGGGGTCGCCCACGTGCTCGAGCACCTGGGTCGACAGCACCGCGTCGAAGCTGTCGTCGGGAGCGGGGATCGTGGTGTCCGGGTTCAGGTCGAGCGTGGCGGCCGGGTTCCCCGGCAGGTCCGCCGCCACGAACTCCGCGTCGGCCGGGAAGAAGTGCCGGTAGGGCACGTCGGCGCAGCCGTAGTCCAGCACCCGCCCGCCGGGCGGGAGGCGCAGATCCACCGAGAGTGCCTCCAGCCGCGCCGGCAGCGTCCGGATGTGGTGCGCGTAGCGGTGCCCTGGCGTAGCGCGACGGATGTCCGCCGGCCGGTGGTCCACGTAGCGGGTCGAGTCGCTGGGCGCCGGCGGTTCCAGCGGGGTGTGACGGTCCGTGTCCATGGCGACCCGCCGTGGGCGGGTGGGGATAGTAACGCGGTGGGTCTCGTATGCTGCCCAGCGACCGATGGCGGACGTAGAGCAGAATCGGTCCGTCTGGGAGGCCGGGTGGGACTGGTCCACGGCGGGCGATGAGTGGTCCTCATGGTGGGGGGGTACGCCCGCGCTGTGGCATGGCGCGCTGCTGCCGCGAATCCACTCGTTCGTCCCGACCGGGACGATCCTCGAGATCGCACCGGGCTACGGGCGCTGGACCCAGTACCTCAAGGACCTGTGTGACGACCTCGTCATCGTCGACCTGACCGAGCGCTGCATCGAAGGCTGCAAGGTGCGCTTCGCGGATGCCACGAACATCGACTACCACGTGAACGACGGCCGCTCGCTCGACATGGTCGCCGACGGCTCGGTGGACTTCGTGTTCAGCTTCGACTCGCTCGTTCACGCCGAGGCCGAGGTACTGGAGGCCTACGCCGGCCAGCTGGCCCGCAAGCTCAAGCCGGACGGGATCGGGTTCTTCCACCACTCCAACTGGGGCGGGCTACGGTCCCTCGGCTCGCTCACCAAGCGGCTGCCGGAGCGCGCCCGCCGTCCGCTGGTCACCCGGGGCGTGCTTCCCGACGTCTACGCCTGGCGGGCCCAGAGCGTCACGGCCGAACTATTCGCGGGCCAGTGCGACGCCGCGGGACTGTCGGTGGTGGCTCAGGAGAAGATCAACTGGGAGTGGGGCTACTACCTGATGGACGCCCTGACCGTGTTCACCCCGCGCGGATCGCGCTGGGACCGTCCCCGCGCTGTGCGGCGCAACCCGCTGTTCCACGCCGAGGCCGAGCGCATGGCCGATCTCTACTCGGCCAACGGCTTCCCGAAAGGAGCAGGACGATGAGCGGTACGCGAAGGGCTGCGTCCAAGGCCCGCAAGCAGGGCATCGCGGGGTTCGTGCGCTGGTGGCCCCGGACCGGGCGCAAGCCCGTGGCCAAGCTGTTCCACGCGGACCTGATCGCGAAGACGATGAACTTCGAGACCGTCCGCTGGATGGGAATCGAGATGCGGCAGAACGTGCTCGACGTGTGGACGATCCAGGAGACCATCACCGAGGTGCGCCCGGCCCTGCTGATCGAGACCGGCACCTGGGACGGTGGATCCGCCCTGTTCTACGCGCAGCTGATGGACCTGCTCGGTGAGGGTCGCGTCCTGACCATCGACATCGACGACAAGAACGAGCTCGATCATCCGCGGGTGGAGTTCCTGCACGGCAGCTCGACGGCCCCGGAGACGGTCGAGCAGGTGCGCGCCAAGGTCGACGAGGTCGACGGCCCGGTGATGGTGATCCTCGACGGAGATCACTCCCAGAGCCACGTGGCGGAGGAGCTGGAGTTGTACGCCCCGTTGGTCACGCCCGGGAGCTTCCTGCTGAGCCAGGACGGGGTGATCGACGAGATGGAGCTGTTCCGTGAGAGCCGGCCGGGGCCGCTACCGGCCAACCGCGACTTCCTGGCCCGCCATCCCGAGTTCGAGCACGATGCCGAGCGCAACGAGCGGTTCCTGCTCACCCACCACCCGCTCGGGTGGCTGAAGCGGGTGCGTTAGCCCAACCGGTCCGGGGGCTCCGTCACGGGCGCGCGGCCCTTGGCGTGAAGGACCACGTGGGGGATTGACAGTTCCTTGCCGCCCGCGGACGCGATGGTCTGCCGGAAACGGCCGTGCTCGCGGACGTCGTCGAAGCCGGCCGTGTGGGTCATCCGCTTCCAGGTCTGCCGCGAGGGCAGCCAGAACACCACCGCCGCCTCCCGGTCCGCGTGGTATCGCGCCACGGGTATGGGCAGGAGGCTGGTCAGCCGGTCGTACTCCTCGGCCAGGATCAGCTGCCCGTGGCACAGGTTCGCGAACCGCTCCAGCGCCAGCAGCTGGTCTCGCAGGTGCACCAGCACCACGCCGCAGAACACCAGGTCGAAGGTCCCGAGCTTCTCGGGGGTGGCCTCGTAGATGTTGCAGTGCACCCGCTCGACCTGGGAGCCGGTGATCTCCTTGATCAACCGGAACCCGTCGCCTCGTTGCAGGTCGGCGAACTGGGCCGGGCGCCGCCGTGGCGGCCAGTCGTATTCGCTCTCGTGCTCCACGTCGAGCGCCACCACCTCGGCACCGCGGCGCTCCATCTCGAAAGCCCAGAAGCCGTCCCAGGTGCCGATGTCCAGCACCCGCATGCCGTCCATCCGCTCGGGCAGCCCGTAGTGGTGCACATGGGGGCGGTTGTCGAACCAGCCGTCGGTCACCAGCCCGTCGCCCAGGTCGATCGTGTGGTACCAGCTCATCTCGCGGACACGCGTAGCCGCGTCACCTGTGGGCATCTGGACGCCTCCTCCTGCTTGCGGGCCCGAAGTGCAACGGCACCGTACAGGGCTGGGCTAGGCTGTGCGCGCTGTGGCGGGCGGGGAATACGCAGTCGGTCTGCTCATCTTCGCCGCAACGGCGGGCTCCGCGGCCGCCGTGGCCGCGCTGCTTCTGCGTGCCCGCCTCGACGGGCCGCGCGGTGCCACATGGTGGGTTGCCTGGTCGGTGCTGTTCACCGCGGCGCTCCTGCTCTCACACGTGCTCCCGGGAGCGCTGGGCGTGCTCACGCGCTGGTCGGCGCTCGCCTGCTCGGTGCTCCTGCTGGCGGCCTGTTGGCCCCTGTACCGGCGCCGGGCCAGGCCGTCCACGCCGGCGGACGACACGGCACCCGAACCGCTGTGGACGCTGGCGATCGGCGTCGTGGCGGTGGGCATGGTCGCCACGTGGGTGCTCGCGTTCCTGCGCAAGGACTTCGCCAACCAGATCGTGCACAGCGACACGCTCAACTACCACTTCGCCGTGGTGGCCGACTGGATCGGCAACCAGAGCATGTGGGGCATCGCCCAGTTCGAGCCGGGACTGGCCGCCGGCAACTACCCGCAGAACGGTGACGTGCCGATCCTGGCCGCCGTCCTGCCCTGGGGCGACGATGCGTTCGCGCGCTTCGCGACCGTCCCCTACCTGGCGATGGCGGGGCTGGTGGTCTTCGCGCTCTGCCGGGAGCTGAGGGTGCCGCGCTCCACCGGGCTCGTCGCGGCCGCGATCGTGACCAGCACCTACACGCTGCTCTACCCGACCGTCGCGCTGGCGCTGCCGGACGCGGTCGCCGCGGCGATGCTCGGGGCCGGAGCGCTGTTCCTGGTGCGCCACCTGCGCACCCGCGACGGCTGGGACCTGGTCGTGGGCGGCGCGGCCCTGGGCATCGCCTTTGGCTCCAAGTGGTACGCGGTCCCGGCCGTGGTCGTTTTCGTGACCTTCTGGGCCGGGGTGTGGCTGTGGCGGGCGCGTGACCCGCGCTGGGTCTCCCTCCGCGTCGCCGCCGTCGCCGGGTTGCTGGTGCTGTTCGGTGGGTTCTGGCTGGTGCGCAACTGGGTCGAGTCCGGAAGCCCCGTGTTCCCGTCGGGTGTGGGCCCGCTGTTCGACGTCCCGCCGGACTACTACGCGGAACGCTTCGGCCACTCGGTTGCGGAGTACCTGTTCGACCTCGACGTGTGGCGGACGTATCTGGTGCCGGCCTACCGCGACGCGCTGGGATTGGCCGGGCCGGCCCTGGTGGTCGGCTTCGCGCTGGCGCTGGCGCGCCTGGTGCGGCTGGGGCGGGCGGGAGTGGCGGCCCGGGCCGGTCTGATGCCCGTGGCGTTCATGGCCGCGGCCACCCTGCTCCTGGTGGCCGTCTACCTCAAGACGCCCTACTCGGCGCTGGGAGAGGAGGGCGCCCCCATCCTGGTCAAGCAGAACGCGCGCTACCTGCTGCCCGCCCTGATGCTCGCGGCGCCGCTGCTGGCCTGGGGGTTGCAGCTGCTCGGCCGGTTCACACCCTGGGCGGAGCTCGCGCTGCTGGTGGTGGTGGCCGAGGGGCTCCACAACTCGCTGGCGCCGGGCGCCCGGGCCGTCGCCGAGGTGCTGGTCGCTCTGGCGCTTCTCGCGGCGCTGGCCTTCGCGGTCTGGCGCCTGTCGGCTTCGCTTCCGCGTCCGCTCGTCGGCGCCGCGGTCGCGCTGGCTGCCGTGCTGGCCGTAGCCGTGGCCGGGCTGGGCGTGGAACGCAAGGTCGACGACCGCCGGTTCGCCGGCAAGGACGCCACCATCGACTGGGTCGAGCGTCACGCGCCCTCGGGGGCCCGGATCGGGCTCGCCGGCACCAATGCCTTCGACGGCACGCCTCCGGCGTACCCGATGTTCGGGCCCGAGCTGGGCAACGAGGTGTCCTACGTCGGCCCGCAGGTCAAGGGCGGGTTGCGCCATCACCGCAGCCGCCGGGCGTTCGTGCGGGCGCTGCGCCAAGGCGATTACGACCTAGTGGTCGTCGGCCGGGCGAGCCAATTCGACGATCGGGGCACGCACCCGCTGGAGTGGGCCCGGTCGGCCGATTTCGAACCGGTCGCGCGGAGTCAGTGGTTGACCCTTCTGCGCGCTCCTTCCGACTAGGCTGCCCACGCGCATGAGCGAGCCCGCGGTCTCAGTGGTGATCCCGTCGCACGCGCGGCGGCTTCGTCTGCGCTGGCTGCTCAACGCGCTCGAGGAGCAGACCCTGCCGCGTGAGCGGTTCGAGGTGATCGTGGTGCACGACTACGTGGGCGCGGAGGCCGAGCTGGTGGCGGGCCACCCGCTGGCGCAGGACGGCACGTTGCGTGAGCTGCGGATCGAGCCGGGGACGGGCCGCCCCTCGGTGCAGCGCAACATGGGCTGGCGTGCTGCCAGGGCGCCGCTGGTGGCCTTCATCGATGACGACTGCCGCGCCGACGAGGGCTGGCTGGACGCGGTGGTGGCGGCGGCCGAGGCGCTTCCCGGGGCCATCCTCCAGGGCACCACCCGGCCCGACCCGTTCGAGACCGCGTCGCTGGCCGGCCCCCACGCTCGCTCGCTGTGGGTCACGCCACCCGACGACTTCGCCCAGACCTGCAACATCGCCTACCCGAGGGCGGTCCTGGAGGCCACCGAGGGGTTCGACGAGAAGTTGCCGGCACCAGCGGGCGAGGACACGGACCTGGCGCTGCGAGCGCGTGCCGGGGGCGCGCCGCTGGAGGCGGTCCCCGACGCCAAGGTGTTCCACGCCGTGGACTCCTATTCGCTTCCGGACGCCATCAAGCTGAACCTGAAGTGGCAGCACCTGGCGTTTGTGATCAAGCGCCATCCGCAGCTGCGCAACCACTTCACCCAGCGCATCTTCTGGCGCCGCTCCCACCGCGACCTCGTGCTGCTGCTGGCCGGGCTGGCGGCCGCCAGGTGGGTGCCGCCCGCGCTGCTGCTGGGCGGGCCGTGGGTCTACCGCAGGCTGACCCGCCGGGGCACGCACAAGCGCGCCCTGGTCGTGGGCGCGGTCGAGCTGCCCGGCGGCCTGGTCGTGGACCTGGCGGAGCTGGTGACCATGTGCATGGGCAGCGCGAAGTACCGGACGCTCGTGCTGTGAGCACCGCGCGGACGCCGCTGGCGGTGGCGCTGATGAACCCCTTCTTCTGGCCGGAGGTGCGCCGCGGCTCGGAGCGGCTGATGCACGATCTGGCCGTCGACCTGCTCAGCCTGGGAGACCGGCCGCGCGTGATCACCAGCCACCCGGGAAGGCCCGGCACGACCGTCGAGGACGGTTTCCCCGTCGTGCGCAACTGGCGCCCACCCGAGAAGCCGCTGACTCTCCGGAGCGTCGAGCCCCATCTCTCGCACGTGCCGTTCAGCTACCGATCGCTGGCCCGGGGCGAGGACGACGTGGCGCACGCCTTCTATCCCACCGACGCCCTCGCCGCCCTGCGCTGGGGCCGCCGGACCGGTCGCCCCTCGATCTTCTCCTACATGGGTATCCCGAGCCGTCAGGTCCTGGCCCGCAACAGGCTGCGCAAGACGATCCTCGAGCAGGCGATCGCGGAGACGGACGCCGTCACGGCCCTCAGCCGAGCCGCGCGAGATGGGCTGTGGCGGTGGTTCGGCGTCGAGGCGCCCGTGGTCTACCCGGGAGTCGATCTGGCCGCGTTCAGTCCCGGCGGCCGGCGCGCGGAGCATCCGACCGTCGCCTGCGCCGGCGCGGCCGACGATGGCCGCAAGCGGATCGGCCTGCTGGTCCGCGCCTTCGCGCTGGTGCGCGCGCAACGCCCCTCGGCGCGCCTGCTCCTGACCAGGCCCGACGCGCCCGAGCTGGCACGCGAGCTGGACGAGCAGCCGGGCGTGGAGCTCGTGCCCAAGGAGCACTCGGTCGAAGCGATGTTCCAGGAGGCCTGGGCCACCGGCCTGGCGTCCCGCGACGAGGCGTTCGGGCTGGTGCTCGTCGAGTCCATGGCCTGCGGCACGCCCGTGTTCGGCGCTCGCGAGGGCGGTATCCCGGAGATCGTGGACCGGCCGGAGGTCGGGCGGCTGTTCGATGGCGACGACGAGCGCGAGGTCGCTCGCACCGTGCTGGAGACGCTGGAGCTGGCCGAGGACCCGGGCACCGCGGCGGCGTGCCGCGCCCGTGCCGAGGCGTTCGACACGCTCTCGGGCGCACGCGCCTACAGCGATCTGTACCGGCAGCTGATCGCGGGCTAGGACCGGCCGGCGAGGGCGCGCGCCCGCTGGCGCAGTCCCCGCCGCGGCGGGGGAGGCCGATCGGGCATGTGGCGCGAGACGAAACCGGCCAGGTCCTCGTCCAGCTCGCCCGGCCCGAACAGCAGCACCTCGCGGGTCTCGAACGAGCCCGTCCACCAGAGCCGCTCCACCCGCTGTTCCTCGGTGAGGCCCGTCCAGAAGGAGTGCGGGAACCAGAACTCCTCGCGGCTGTGGATGATGTGCGGCTTGAACAGGAAGTCGAAGCGGTCGCCCTCGAGCTCGATCAGCCAGTGGTGGTGTCCCCAGCCGACCCAGTCTCCCTGTAGCCCGCGCGACTGCTCCTCCAGCCGCGAGGGCACCTCGACGTAGCCGGCCTTGGCGACGCGCGAGAGCTCCGATGCGACCCAGAGGGGGTCACGGATGTCCTCGAGCACGTGCGAGCAGACCACGAAGTCGAACTGGTCGTCCTCGAAGGGCCACGGCGTGCGGTCGCAGATGTCGCGCTCGACCCAGGTCTCTTCGCCGAACCGTTCGGGCCCGTCGCCATCGCTACCCAGCAGTCCGCGGGTCGCATACGGCATCACGTCGAGCACCCAGTCGGCGCGCGTCAGCGGCTTCGCCCAGCCGCCCACGTCGAGGACGCTGGCGGACGCGGGGACCTCGCGATCGAACCGTTCGAGGCTCTCGGCCAGCATGGTCGGCGGCAGTCTATTCCGAGGCGAGGCGGCCCGCGCCTGCCCGGCGTGAGGGTAGGATCGGCGCCTTCGTGACGGACCAGGCTCCGACGAACGGCACCATCGGCCACGTGGTGCGCGAGTACCTGCCGCGCTCCGCCACGTTCATCTACACGGTCCTGCGCCACCAGCGTGGGTTCGCGCCGGTCGTGTTCGCCAAGCGCGCGATGAACCTGGACGAGTTCCCACTGGACGACGTCCGGCATCTGACTCCGATGGAGCCGGTGCTGCACCGAGCACGGCGCAAGGGCACCGCGCTCGCCTCGGGCTACACCGGTACCTACCCGCACCGGATCGCCACGCACGCCCGCAGCGAGGGCTGCGTGGCCCTGCACGCCCACTTCGGCTGGTCGGGCGTGGCGGCCGTGCCCGCCGCGAAGCGCCTGGACATCCCTCTGGTGACCACGTTCTACGGCAGGGACCTCTCGGATCCCGAGCGTGCCAATTCGCGCCGCAGCCCGCATCGGCGGCTGTTCGCCGAGGGCACGCTGTTCATGTGTGAGGGACCGGCCATGGCCAAGCACCTTGGCGAGACGGGGTGCCCGCCCGAGCGCATCCGGATCCAGCGGATCGGGCTGGACGTGTCGCGATGGCCGTTCGACCCGCCCGTGCGCCGGCGGCCGCTGATCATCGTGCAGATCAGCCGGTTCGTGGAGAAGAAGGGGCTGGACCTCTCGCTGCGGGCATTCGCCGCCGCGCGCGACGAGCTCGGCCCGAGCGAGCTCTGGATGGTGGGCGACGGGCGGCTGCGGGAGGACCTCGAAGCGCTGGCGGCCCGGCTGGGCATTGCCGAGCACGTCCACTTCCTGGGCATGGTCTCCTACTCGGAGTACCAGGAGGTGATGCGTCGGGCGCACATCTGCCTGCAGCCCAGCCGGACCGCGCGGGACGGGGACACCGAGGGCGGCGCGCCCACCGTGCTCCTGGAGATGCAGGCCGCCGGGATCCCGGTGGTCAGCACCCGCCACGCCGACATCCCGTTCGTGGTGGCCGACCCGGGCGAACTGGTCGAGGAGGAGGACGTGGAGGGCATCTCGGATGCCCTGATCCGCGTCGCCGGGCTGAGCGACGCGGACTGGCAGGAGCGGGCTCGCCGGGGGCGCGCGGTGGTCCAGGAGCGCCACGACGCGGCCACGCTGGCCTCGAAGCTCGACGAGATCTACGCGGAGGCGCTGCGGCTGCACGGCTAGGAGGCCGGGGCCGGCTTGCGGCCCGGCCGCACGGCCCCCACGATCAGCATCGCGTCCGCCCACGCGGCCGGGAACAGTCGCCAGATCACCGTCACGGCGATCGCGGCGGCGACCGGCACGGCGGCGAGCAGCACCAGCACGTCACCGACGCCGGCGGCCGACAGGCGGTCCACCAGCGGGTAGGTCACCGCGAGCAGGGCGGCGCCCGCGCACGCACCCGGTGCCACCTCGGCCCACAGCCCGCTGACGGGAATGCCCAGCATGCGCTGGAGCAGGAAGTAGTGGGTGGCTCCGAAGTTCACCGTCTGCACCGCGAGCACCCCGAGGCAGACCGCGGTCAGGCCGTGCGGGGCCATCACGTAGACCGCCAGCGCGTACACGGCCAGCGTGACCAGGTTGTAGATCATCAGCTCGCGCGGCTTGCCGGCGGCCAGCATCAGGGGCCCGATGCCGGTCACGATGGCCGCTCCCATGCCCACGATCGCCAGGAGCTGGGCGGGCACCACCGCGCCTTCCCAGGCCGACCCGTAGAGGAAGGGGATGAACACGGGCGCGATGGCGATGAACGTGGCCAGCGGCGGCACCACCAGCGCGGCGTGAAGGCGGACCACACGGGTCCTGATGGCACGCATGTCCTTGCGGGATGCCGTGCGCGAGAAGATCGGGAACGTCACGCGCAGCATGACCGTCGTGATCTTCGTCTGGTACTCCACGCCCAGCTGGTAGGCCCGCCAGTAGAGGCCCACGTCGCCTGCGGACATCCGCCCGGCCAGGATCACGTAGTCGACCTGGCGGAAGACGGTGTAGGCCAGGGTCGCCAGCCCGCTGTGGATGCCGAACGACGCGATCCGGGCGGCTGCGGCCCGGTGCCAGCGGGGAGCCGTGAAGGGCACGTAGGCCATCGCCATGATCGACCCGAGCCCGGCGGAGACCAGCGCGCCGGCCACCAGGGCCTCGGCGTTGGCGTCGATCGTCGCGGCCAGCACGACGGAGGCGATCGTGCCGCACACCATCGGCGCCACCTGGACCGCGGCCACGCGCCGGAACTGGAGCTCGCGCTGCAGCCGCGCCTGGGAGACCGCACCGGGCGCGGCCAGGAGGAACGTCAGCGAGCTGAGCTCGATCAGCGCGCCGATCCGGTCCCCGAGGACAGGCGGCACGGCGTAGCGGCCCACGACGAAGGTCACGGCGGTCAGGACGACGCCCATCAGGAGCGCGAGCAGCGTCGCGCTCTGGAGGTCGGAGCGCTCGGCGGAGCGCATCTGGACCAGCGCAGCCCCGATGCCCTGGCTCATCACCACGCCTGCGATCGCGGCCACGATCAGGGCCACGGCGCCGCGGCCGAACTCGGCCGGCACGATCAGGCGGGCGAGCGCCACGCTGGCCGTGAGCGTGAACAGCTCGGCGACCACGCGCGACAACGTGATCCAGCGAATCCCCGCCAGCGTGGCCTTCCGCAGCTCGGCACGAGAGTGGCCGGCCGGCGGTTGATCGGAGCCGCTCACAGCGCCGCCACGTTAGGGTGCCGGGGCCAAGCGCGCGGCAGGAGAGGTGGACAGGTGGGCGATGCGTGACTCATTCCTGGTGTTCGGCAGTCCCCTGATCGAGGAGGCCGAGATCGCCGAGGTGGTGGACTCCCTGCGCTCGGGGTGGGTCGGGTCGGGCCCGAAGGTCAACCGCTTCGAGCGCATGCTCGAGGAGTACACCGGGGCCGGTCACGTCCGCTGCCTGTCCTCGTGCACCGCCGCGCTGACGCTGGGCATGAAGGTGCTGGGGGTGGGGCCGGGCGACGAGGTGATCGTGCCGGCGATGACGTTCGTGGCCTCCGCCAACGCGGTCGAGCACACCGGCGCCACGCCCGTGCTGGTGGACTCGGACCCGGACACCGGGCTGATGTCGCTGGACGCGGCGGAGCGGGCCATCGGCGAGCGGACCAAGGCGATCATGGCCGTTCACCTGGCCGGCCGCCCGATCGACATGGACAGGCTCAACGCCCTGCGTGACGCGCACGGGCTCGTGATCATCGAGGACGCGGCCCACGCGCTCGGCGCCGAATGGGGCTCGCGCCGGATCGGGACCCACGGCAACCTGACCGCGTACTCGTTCTACGTCACGAAGAACATCACCACCATCGAGGGCGGTGCGGTGGCCACCGACGATCCGGACGTGGCGGCCAGGATCGAGCAGCTGGCCCTGCACGGGCTGTCGGTCGGCGCCTGGCAGCGATTCTCGGATCGCGGCTTCCGCCACTACGAGGTCGTGGACCCCGGCTTCAAATACAACATGACCGACGTGCAGGCGGCGCTGGGCCTGCACCAGCTGCCGCACCTGGACGAGTGGATCGGCGTCCGGGCCCGGCTGGCCGCCCGGTACGACGAGATGCTGGCGGGGCTCGCCGTGCAGACGCCCCCTGCCGCGCCGGCGAACGCACGGCACGCGCAGCACCTCTATCCCGTGCTGCTGGACGCCGGCGCCGGGATCGGCCGCGACGAGCTGCTCGACCGTCTGGTCCAGGCCAACATCGGCACCGGGGTGCACTACCGCGGCGTGCACCTGCACCCCTACTACCGCGACACGTACGCGATCGACCCCGCCAGCCTCCCGGTGGCCACGGACATCTCCGAGCGGACGCTGAGCCTTCCGCTCAGTCCGAAGCTGGACGAGAGAGACCAGCACGACGTGGTCGACGCCCTGCGCGAAGCCCTGCCGGCCTAGCGCGCGAGCCGGCGGCGCACGGCCCCCAGCGTGCCCCGGATTCCCCTGCGGCGGCCAGTGGGCGCCTTCGGCCTCTCGCCTTTCAGGTGGCCGCCCCAGCGCTCGTACATGGGCTGGTGGCCGTCGCGGTCGATGTAGAAGATCCCGCCCTCGTGCTCGGGGAAGCGGCGGAACATCTCCGTGACCATCGCCGCCAGGAGCCGGTGGCCACGGTGCTCGGGTACGACCGCGGCGTAATGGATCTGGCCGTAGTGCTCGATGCCCAGCTCGTTCTCGGTGCAGGCATAGGCGAGTCCCACGACCGACCCCTCGTACTGCACGCAGAGCACGCCCCGCTCGGTCAGGCCGGGCAGCCGCCGGTCGAACGGGATCTCCCAGTGCGGGAACTCGGACTGGAGCAGCTCGCGCTCGCCGTCGCGGTCGACCTCCTCCATGAACGAGTAGCCGGGCGGTAGCTCCTGCCAGCGCGTGTAGTCCTCGCGGGCCAGCTTGATCAGCTGGTAGCGGTCCATCGGCTCGGAGAAGGGCACACGGCTACGGTGCCACGAATCCCGCTTCTCCGGTAGGGCCTACCGTCCCAGCGGGCCCGACTGGGCGTCCGCGATCCAGCCGGACAGCCTGCCCGTCTCGGTGTGGACGTCGGCGATGCGGGCCACGTGGGTGCGCGCCATCGCCCCGAGCTCCCTGCGCCGTTCGGGGTCCTGCGCGAGAAGCTCGCCGATGGCGTCGGCCAGACCATCGTGGTCACCCGGGCGCACCAGCCGGCCCCACGGCTCCTCGACCAGCTCCGGCAGCCCCACCTCGTCGGAGGCCACCACGCACAGCTGCATCGCCATCGCCTCCTTGACCACCACCGGCATCGAGTCACGGTCGCCGTCGGCGGCCACGACGCACGGCATGCACAGGAGGTCGGCGCGCTCCAGCAGCGCGCGGATCCCGGCCTGGGGCAGTGCCCCGAGCAGGCTGACGCGGTCGCCGACCCCGAGCCGGCCGATCTCCGCCTCCAGCCGCCCGCGCTCCGGACCCTCGCCGGCGATGGAGATGGTCACATCGGGGAGCCGTGCCGCGGCGCGCACGAGGTGGATGAAGCCCTTCTTCTCGACCAGGCGGCCCACCGCCGCAACGTGGCGGCCGCCCGGCAGCGGCGCGGAGCGCTCGAACGCCGACGGGTCGACGCCCATGATCTGCTTGAAGATCGACTGCGCGTGATCGGGCCCGGCCACCTCACGCAGATGGGCGACCGTGTAGTCGCAGCCCGAGGTCGAGAAGTGGCTGCGCCTGAGGCGGCCGGCCAGGGTGTCCGGCCGGAGGTAGATGTCGTACGCATGCGCGGTGAGGCTCGTCGGCGCCCCGATCACGCGGGCGATCCGATGCGCCTCGTCGGCGTCGACGGTCGCGAAGTGCGTGTGCAGGTGGACGGCCGGCGTGAGCCGTGCCAGCCGCCGCGCGCGTGGGGCCAGCTGGCGGAGCGGAACCCCGCGCCTGTCGACCCGTGCTCGCTGCCCGCGTACGTCTGCCAGTGCCCGGAGTGGATGCCGGGTGATCACCCAGAGCAGGGCCCGCAGACGCTCGGGCCGGGTCTCGTCCTCGACCCAGCTGACCGGCACCCCCTTCGGTGCCAGGGCCGACGAGTCGCCCGATCGGCGACGCGCCTCGACGGAGACGCGGTGCCCGAGCGCGGTGAGGGCCGACGCCTCGAGGGCCACGAACGTCTCGGACAGGACGGGGAACCGGTGGACGAAGATGCAGACGGCGGGCTTAATGGGGTGCGAGCCTAACCACCCTGCGTTACCTAGAGTCTCCTCCGTGCAGGGTCGGCCACGCATCGACGCGGTTCTTCCCGTGGGCGGCGAGTCGCCGCTGCTGGATGGCTGCCTCGAACGACTGGCGGCGCAGACGGAGCCGCCCGGCGTGGTGTTCCTGGTGGACGACTCGCCGCAGGGGACGATCGCCGAACGCCCCGGCGTCCAGATGCTGCGCAGCCGCGGCCGGGGCCCGTACGCCGCCCGCAACGCGGGCTGGCGTGCCAGCCAGGCGGACGTGGTCCTGTTCCTGGACGTACGCAGCCGGCCACGCCCGGAATGGGTCCAGCGCCTGGGCGATGCCCTCGCCCAGCCCGAGGTCAGCCTGGCGAGCTCCGACGTGCGCGTCATCGGGGGATCCTCGCTGGGCTCGCGCGTGGGCCAGCACCACCGGTTCTTCCGCCGGGAGGTCTACACCCGCGACGGCCTGTTCCGTCCCTACGCGCCCACCTGCAACCTCGGCGCCCGGCGCGAGGCGCTGGAGGCGGTCGGAGGGTTCAGGGAGGTGCGCAGCTCGGCCGACGTGGACATGTGCTGGCGGATCCTGGCCGACCCGCGCCGGCAACTCGTGTCGCTGGCCGAGCCGCTGATGGAGTGGGTGGCCCGCGACCGCCTGCGCGACTACTTCGAGCAGAACTACCGCTACGGCAAGGCCCACTATTCGATGTACGCCAACTGGGCGGCCGAGGGCGCGCCGCAGAAGGACGTGATGCCCTACCGCGAGATCACCCGCCGGGGCGTGCGGCTCGGGGTGCGCACCGCGCGCGCCGGAATCGTGCGCCGAGACGGTGAGGAGTTCGTCGGCTGCCTGCGCGAGGCCGGCGGGCTCGCCTACGAGCTGGGCTATCGGGGCGCCTCCGGCAAGCCGGGCCCGTCGACCGCCCTGGGGCCGACATGAGCCTGGCGGCGCGGGCCCGGCGCATGGCCGTGGGCGCCGGCCAGAACGCGCGGCGGATCGATCCGGGACTGGTCTACTTCAACAGCTTCCAGGGCCGCTATTCGGACAGCCCGCGGGCCATCGCCGAGGAGCTCGAGCGGACCGGCGCGCCGCTCCGGCAGGTGTGGCGCACCGGCGCCGCCGGCACCGAGGGCCTGCCCGCCCGGTACGACGGCGTGACCGGGGGCACGTGGGACCACGTCAGGGCGCTGGGCAGCGCCGGGCGGGTGGTGGTCAACGGGTGGATGGCCACCCATCCCAAGCGCCGGGGCCAGGTGTGGCTCCAGACCTGGCACGGCACGCCGCTGAAGCGGATCGCGTTCGATGCGCTCAGTGGGGTGGACGCGGAGGCCCGGCGGACGATGGCCCGTGACGTGGCCAAGTGGGACCACCTGATCTCGCCGAACCCGTTCAGCACCGAGGTCTTCCGCAGCGCCTTCGGGTACGAGGGCTCGATGCTCGAGACCGGATATCCCCGCAACGACGTGCTCAGCTCGCCGGACGCGGACGCTGTGCGCACGCGCGTCCGCGAAGCGCTGGGCCTAGAGCCCGGTCGCACCGCGGTGCTCTACGCGCCCACGTGGAGGGACCGGGTGGTGGCGGAGGACGACCCCGCCGGTGTGTCGTTGCTGCTCGACCACGAGCAGTTCTCCCGGGAGCTGGGCCAGACCCACACGTTGCTGCTGCGCCTGCACCACTTCATCGCCGGCCGCTTTGCGGACGTCGGGGGAGACGGGTGCTTGAACGTCTCGTCCCATCCCGACATCAGCGAGCTCTACCTGGCCGCGGACGTGCTGGTCACCGACTACTCGTCCGCGATGTTCGACTTCGCGGTCACGGGCAAGCCCCAGGTGTTCCTGGCGCCCGACCTCGAGGAGTACCGGGACCGGATGCGCGGGTTCTACTTCGACTTCGAGGCGGAGGCACCCGGCCCGATCGTGGCCGATACCGCCGAGCTGATCGCGCACGTCGCCGAGCCGGAGGCAGCGGCGCCACACGGCCCAGCGTACGCGCGGTTCAGGGAACGCTTCTGCCCGTTCGACGACGGCCACGCCTCGCGGCGGGTGGTGGAGGCGGTGTTCGGGGACGCGGTCGCGTGAGCCCGCGCGTGGCCATCGTGCACCACGGCTTCGTGCCGACCTACCGGGTCGCCTTCTTCGAGCGGCTCGCGCAGGCCGGCGACGTCGAGTACGTGGTCTTCCACGGTCCCGCGCCCGGCGGCACCGGCCATCAGGCGGCCACCGGCCCGTTCGCCTTCCCGGACAGGTGGGTGGCCAACCGTGAGATCGGCGTCCGCGGGCGCACGGTGATCGCCCAGCCGATCGTAGGCCCGATCGCGCGCGGGCGGTTCGACGGGGTGGTTGTGGGGGCGGAGTTCAAGTTCCCCGCCAGCTGGGCCGCCGCGGCGGTGACCAGGGCGCGCGGTGGCGCTCTGGTGCTGTGGGGGCACGGCTACGACAAGGTCGAGGACGAGGGCGCTTCCCGGATCGCGGCCGGCACCGCCCTGAAGGCGGCGTACGCGCGCCGGGCCGACGCCTACCTCGTCTACACCGAGGGCGGCGCGGACCGGCTGGTGCAGGCCGGGCTGGACCCCGAGCGGGTGACGGTGGTGCGCAACACGCTGGACGTGGAGGCCCAGCGCGCCCTGCACGCCGGGCTGGCCGAGACCGACGAGGCCGAGCTGCGGGACCAGCTGGGCCTCGCCCCCGACTCGGCCGTGCTGGTCTACCTGGGGCGGCTGTACCGCGAGAAGCGCCTCGACGAGCTGGTGGAGGCGGCCCGCCTGCTGGCGGCCCGGCCGGGTGTGCCGCCCGTCGAGGTGGTCGTGCTCGGCGACGGGCCCGAGCTCGAGCCCACCCGCGCGCTGGCCCGCGACGTCCCGTCGGTCCGGCTGCTCGGCGGCGTGTACGACGACATGGAGATCGCGCGCTGGCTACGGGTGGCCGCCGCGCTGGTCATGCCGGGGAAGGTGGGGCTGGCGGTGAACCACGCGCTGGCCCACGGCGTCCCGGTGCTGACGCGAGCGAGCGACCTGCACGCGCCCGAGGTCGAGTACCTCGAGCACGACGTCAACTCGTTGCTGGTGCCCGGGGACCTCGGCGCCTACGTGGACGCACTGGCGGAGGTGGTCAGCGCGCCGGTGGTGCGGGAGCGTCTGGCCGCGGGCGCCCTGAGCTCGAGCGAGCGCCTCGGGCTCGACCACATGGTGCACGCGTTCGACAGCGGGGTCCGCCGGGCGCTGGCCGCGCGGGGACGCATGAGCACCCCGCCGTAGACTCTCCGCCCGGGGCCGTGCCGATTCCCAACCTCAGAAAGACCCTTGCCGATCCTGAGCGGCTCTCGCCTGCCGCTTTCGCGCGCAAACGCCGCTTCTCCCTCCTGCACGAGCGGTTCCCGCAGCTGCCGGAGATGCACGTGCTGGACCTCGGCGGCGAGGCGCACACCTGGGTCCGCGAGGAACGGCGTCCGCGGCACGTGACGCTGCTCAACTTCGGCATGAAGCTCGATGCGACCCGCGAGCAGATCGAGCGCGAGGGGGCGTCCTCCTGGCTCACGGCCGTCGGCGGCGATGCATGCGACCCCCCGGAGGAGGTCAGGGACCAGGACTTCGACCTGGTGTACAGCAACTCCGTCTTCGAGCACGTGGGCGGCCACGGCCCGCGCAGGCACTTCGCCTACTGGGCACAGACCCTGGCGAAGCACCACTGGGTACAGACGCCCAACCGCTACTTCCCCGTGGAGCCGCACTGGCTGGCGCCCGGCTTCCAGTTCGCCTCGCCGCGCCTGCAGGCGGTCCTGCTGGGCCACTGGCCCCTGGCCAGCCCGTTCTACCGCAAGGCGGAGTGGCCCGAGCGGGTCCAGCGGGCGATGAGCATCGAGCTCCTCTCGCCGGCCATGATGCGCATCTACTTCCCGGAGTCGGAACTGGTCCGGGAGCGGATGGCGGGGTTGGCCAAGTCGCTGATCGCGGTTCGCTGATCAGCCGCCGGAGGGCCCGAACTCGCGGTGCCACAGCTCGAAGTTGAGCAGCGTCCAGATGCCCTGTGAGTGGTCCTGCACCGAGTCGGCATGGCGGTCCAGCAGCCCGCGCACGTAGCGCTCGTCGAACCAGCCCCGGTCCAGCGCGTCCCGGTCCAGCAGGATCTCGCGGGCGAACGCGCGCAGGTCGCCGCGGAACCACTCGGCCATCGGCACCTTGAACCCGCGCTTGGGCGCGTCCAGCACCTCGTCGGGCACCCATCCCCGCAACGCCGCTCGCAACGCCGCCTTCTTCTGCCCGCGGTGGAGCTTGGCCGACGGCGGCAGCGTGGCGCAGAACTCCATCCACTCGTGGTCGAGCAACGGCGACCGGGCCTCGAGGGACGCTGCCATCGAGGCGATGTCCATCTTGGTCAGCAGGTCGTCGACGAGGTAGGTCTGCACGTCCACGTCCAGCATCACGTCGACCACGTCGGTGCCGGTCGACGCCTCCCACGGGCCGCGCACGACCTGCTCGACGATGGACGGGCCGATGCGCTCGCGGTGCTCCGGCGTGTACAGCCGCGCCCGGTCGAGACCGTTCAGCTCCGTGGCGTAGGCCAGGTAGCGGCCCGCGCCGTCGAGGGGCAGCGCGTGGCCGAAGCGGCGGGCCCGGCTGGGCCAGGAGTTGATGCGGCCGCTGGCGGGCAGCCGCTCGGACAGGCTGCGTAGGCCGCGCCGGGCGGGCCCGGGCAGCCGCGCGGCGCGGGCCAGCAGCGCCTGCGCCACGTAGCGCGGGTAGCCGGCGAAGCTCTCGTCGCCGCCGTCGCCGTTCAGCGCCACGGTCACGTGCCGCCGCGCCATCTCCGCCACGTAGAAGCTGGGGATCGACGACGCGTCCGCGAAGGGCTCGCCGTGGTGACGCACGATCCGGGGGATGATCTCCATCGCGTCCGGCTGGACCGTGAGCTCGTGGTGCTCGGTGCCGAACCGCTCGGCCACCAGCCGGGCCAGCGGCAGCTCGTCGTACTCCTCGACCCCGAAGCCGACCGAGAAGGTCCGCACGGGCCCGGTCGAGGCCTCCGCCATGGCCGCCACCACCGCGGCCGAGTCCACCCCGCCCGACAGGAAGGCGCCCAGCGGCACGTCGGAGACCAGCCGTTTGCGGGTGGCCGCGCGGATCCGCTCGCGGATCTGCTCGTGCAGCTCCCCGGGCGCCAGCGCCGGCTGCTTGGGGTTGTAGGTCAGGCGCCAGTAGCGCCGCGTGGAGACACGCCCGTCCTCGAACACCAGGGTGGTGGCGGGCTCGAGCTTGCGCACGTGCCGGTAGGCGGTGCGCGGGCCCGGGACCCAGCGGAAGGCGAGGTAGGCGTCCAGGGCCTGGTGGTCGATGTCGCGGGGAACGCCGGGGTCGCGGACCAGCGCCGGCAGCTCGGAGGCGAACGACAGCGTGCCCTCGCGCTCGCAGTAGTACAGCGGCTTCTTGCCCAGCCGGTCCCGGGCCAGCAGCAGTCGCCGGCGGCGGACGTCCCAGATGGCCAGCCCGAACATGCCGTGCAGCTGGTCGACGCAGTCCGCGCCGAGCTCCTCGTAGAGGTGGACGATCACCTCGGTGTCCGACCTGGTGGAGAACACGTGCCCGGACTGCTCCAGGCGGCGGCGCAGCTCGCGGTAGTTGTAGATCTCGCCGTTGAGCACCACCACCACCTGGCCGTCCTCGCTGAAGATCGGCTGGTCGCCGGTGGCCAGGTCGATGATGCGCAGTCGCTGGATGCCCAGGCCGACGCCGGCATCCGTGTGCACGCCCCGGGAATCGGGGCCGCGGTGCTCCAGCGCCTGGCACATCTGCCCGATCAGGGCGGGCGCCACCTCGCTCCCGTCCCCGCGGGCCTGCCCGACTATCCCGCACACCGGTTCGAGTCTACGGTGGGGGCCGTGACGATGAGGATCGCCTATCTGGGCTTCAGCTATCCGGCCCTGTCGCAGACGTTCGTGGTGCGTGAGGTCCAGGGCCTGCGCGCCCAGGGCTTCGAGGTCGAGACCTGGGGCATCCGTGCCGCCGAGCCCGAAGTCCTGCGCACCGAGGAGTACCGGGCCGAGGCCGCCGCGACCCGCGCCCTGCGGCCCGTGCGCCCGGGTGCGCTCGCGCGCGCCCATCTGCGGGCCCTGCGCACGGCGCCCCGCGCCTACGCGGCCACGCTGGTCCGCGCGGTCCGCGACCGCCCGCCGGGCGCCCGGGCGCTGGGGCTTGCGCTGGCCTCGTTCGCGGTGGCCATCGGCATGTGGGCCGACCTGGAGCGCAGCGGCACGCGCCATCTGCACGTGCACTTCGCGGGCTCGCCCACGCACGTGGCGGCCCTGGTGACCGCCTTCGGCGGCCCCGAGTGGTCGTGGAGCGTCAGCGTGCACGGCCCGGTCGAGTTCACCGACCTGACCGCCAGCCGCCTGCCCGAGCGCCTGCGACAGGCGCTGTTCGTGACCGCCATCAGCGACTTCGCCCGCAGCCAGCTGCTGGCGCTGCTGCCCGAGGACCAGTGGCACAAGGTGCGTGTGGTGCGCTGCGGGATCGAGCCCGCGGCGTTCGCGCCCGAGCACGACACCGCCCCGGCCGGCGGGCCCGTCCGGATCCTGTACGTGGGGAGGCTGGTGTCGCTCAAGGGCCAGCCGGTGCTGCTTGACGCCATGGCCCGCCTGGCCGAGGCGGGCGTGGAGGCCGAGCTGATCCTGGTGGGGGACGGCCCGGAGCGGGACGCCCTGGAGCGCCGCGCCGCCCGCCTGGGCCTGGACGGGCGGGTCGCGTTCGCCGGGCCACTGGGGCAGGACGAGGTGCGCGAGCACTACGCCCGCGCCGACGTGTTCTGCCTGCCCAGCTTCGCCGAAGGGGTCCCGGTGGTGTTGATGGAGGCGATGGCCGCCGGCCTGCCGGTGGTCACGACCAGGATCGCGGGCGTGCCCGAGCTGGTGGAGGACGGGGTGGAGGGCCTGCTCACGCTTCCCGGGCGGGCGGACGACCTCGAGGCCGCGCTCACGCGGCTGGCCGCCGATCCACAGCTGCGTGCGGAGATGGGACGGCGGGGCCGGGCCAAGGTCGACAGCCGGCACGACATCGCCACGACTGCCGCCGAGCTGGCGGAACTGCACCTAGAGTTCCGCCAGGCCCCGGAATGCACCGCCTAGAACCCCGACCCAGCCGTGCCGACGTCGCGGGTTGCCAGATCGACCGGCTGGACATGGCGCAGACGGTGGACCGCTGCGAGCAGTTGATCCGTGCCGGCGGGGTGGCCCAGCACGTGGCCATCAACGCGGCCAAGGTCGTGGCCATGCAGGACGACCCGGAGCTGCGGGACATCGTCGGCGCGTGCGAGCTGGTGTCGGCCGACGGGCAGTCGATCGTGTGGGCCTCCCGTCTGCTGGGCGACCCGTTGCCCACCCGCGTGGCCGGGATCGACCTGATGGACGAGCTGCTGGCGCTGGCCGCCGCGCGCGGCTACGGCGTGTACGTGCTCGGCGCCCGCGACGACGTGCTCCAGACCGCGCTGGCCCGGATCCGCGAGCGCCATCCGGGTCTGCGCATCGCGGGGGCCCGGGACGGCTACTTCAGCGACGAAGAGGGCGAGGCGGTGGCCGACGCGATCCGTGCCGCCGCCCCGGACATCCTGTTCGTGGCCATGTCGTCGCCGAGGAAGGAGTACTGGCTCAGCCGTTACGGCCGTCGCATCGATGTGCCCTTCGTGATGGGCGTCGGCGGGTCGGTGGACGTGATCGCGGGCGTGACGCGCCGCGCCCCTGTCGTGTTGCAGAGACTCGGCCTGGAGTGGGCGTACCGGCTGGCCCAGGAGCCGCGCCGGCTGTTCCGGCGCTATCTGGTCACCAACGCCAGGTTCGCGGTGCTGGTCGTGCGTCACGGCATCCGGCGGCGCCCCGCCGGGGGGTGAGGAGGGCTGCGTCGCCGGCTGCTGATCGCCCTGCTCGCGCTGGCGGTGACGGTGGCCGTCGCGGTGGTGGGCATGGGGCTGACCAGCGCCTACGACAGCGTGCCGCTGGGCTACATCTCCAGGCCCGGGGATCGTGTCCCGCCTACCTGGTCGCGGCCGTGCTGGCGCCGCAATGCGGGTGACGGCTCGCGCTACGTCCTGCCCTGCGGGCGCGCGCAAGGGGTGATCCTGTTCCGGCAGGGCCACGATCCCGACGGCGACGGCGACGTGCACGGGGTGGTGCAGGGGGGCATGCGGCTCGTCGTGCTCAAGAGCCGGTCGGAGAGTCCGCGCGCCGCGCGCATCCCGGGGGCCGGGCACCGGGTGGACCTGGCCGGGCCGGTCATTCCCGGCAAGCCCGGGCTGATCACACTTGATGTGAGGCGTTCGGCGCCCTCCCGGTGACGGGTGGGTCTGGCGGCCCGGATGTGGCCGCGCTACGGTGTTGCCGGTTCAGGCCCCGGCTGGGCGGGATCGGGGCACCCGATGGCAGAGCGCGACGACACCACACAGGGACTGCTGGACCGTTTCGTCCCGCGGATCGGGCCGCTGGAGGCCGTGCGCCGCCACAAGCTGCTGGCGGTCATGCCCACGATCGTGTTCTTGGCGCTGGCCCTGCTCTACACGCAGCAGCGGACGCCGATCTACACCGCAGAGGCCCGCCAGACGATCGGCCGCATCGACGTCAGCGCCCCAGGGGCCCTGGCCGGCTTCTCCAGCGCCACCCGCGCGCTCGCGAGCTCCTACAGTCGGGCAATCGTGGCGCCCGAGGTGGTCGAGCCGGTCGCGCGCAGGACGGGGCTCTCACCGGCACTGGTGCGCGCCCGCCTGTCGGCCACACCGATCCCCGAGAGCGCGGTGATCGCGGTGACGGGCATCGGCCCCACCAAGGCGGACGCCATCGCGGTGGCGGGACAGGGCGCCCGGGCGCTGGAGTCCTACGTGGCCAGGCTCAACCGCAGCAACCCCAACGGCGACCGCCTGTTCAAGGAGTTCCGCCGTGCCTCGCTGCGGCAGTCCAGGCTCAAGGATCGGCTGGCCGAGCTCCAGCGGCGGCCGGACGGGTCCCTCAGCGCCGCCGACCGGGAGCAGCTGTCGCAGGTGCGCGAGGAGGTGGCCGCCGCCGACCTGTCGGTGCTCGTGGCCAAGGAGAACTACGCCATCAGCAGGCGAAGCGAGAGCAACGTGTCGATCCTGCAGACCATCAGCGTGCCCCAGACCGCCTCCAGCGACAAGGGGGAGCGAGCACAGCTCGCGCTGTTCGTCGCGCTGATCGCCGGCATCCTGGTGGGCATCGCGCTGGCCAGCCTGCGCGCCAACCTCGCAGTTCGGCACGCCTTCGCGGCCCAGTGACATGGCGCTGCGCCTCAGCCGCGATCAGCTCCTGGCGGCCGGCCTGGCCGCGGCACTGGTCACCGTCGGGCTGCTAGGGCCCCTGTCGCCGGCACGCGGGCCGATCATCGGCGTGGCGCTCCTGGTCGGCGGCGCCTACCTCGTGTGGCACGTTCATCCCGCCTGGACGCTCAGCGCCGGGATCTGCCTCTCGGTGGTGGCGGGCAACTGGGAGAACCTGGGCATCCCCGGCTTCCTGGCGCCGGACCGGTGGCTTCTGGTCGGCGGGGTGGCGGCCGTGCTCTTCCGCGCGCCTCCGATCCGCGACCGGCCGCCCCTGCGCTTCGGCGCCGTCCACTGGGTCATGGTGCTGACCGTGGTCTGGATGTGGGGGGAGGGGACGTTCGCGCAGACGCTGTCTGACAAGGCCGAGGTGTTCAAGCTGTTCGAGCGTCTCGGCGTGCTGCCCTACCTGCTGTTCCTGGTGGCCCCGGTCGTGTTCGCCGAGGAGTCTCGTCGTCGCACCCTGCTGGCCGCGCTCGTGGGCCTGGGTGGATACCTGGGGTTCACCGCGTTCATGGAGACCGCCAACATCGGGCCGCTCGTGGTGCCCTCGTTCATCAACGACACGAGCATCGGCTTCCATCCCGACCGGGCTCGCGGCCCGTTCCTCGAGGCGGTGACCAACGGAGCCGGCCTCTACACGGGCGTGCTGGCTGCTGCCGTGGCCCTCTACTTCTGGCGCGGCACACGTAGCAGGCAGGCCGCCCTGGCGGTTCTGGGGCTGTGCGCCGTGGGGATGCTGTTCACCGAGACGCGGTCGGTCTGGCTCGGCGGCGTGGTGGCCACGGTGGTGGCGCTGCTGGCAGTGCGGGAGCTGCGGGTCTGGTTCCTTCCGGTCGTCGGGCTCGTGGCGGCGCTGATGGCCATCAGCCTGACCACGGTCCCGGGGCTGGCGGATCGCGTCACCGAGCGCAGCAACGACCAGCGCACCGTCTGGGACCGCAAGAACCTGGGAACGGCGGCGGCGAACATGGTCGAGGCACACCCGCTGGTGGGGGTGGGGTGGGGCCGGTTCCAGGCCGAGAGCGCGCCCTACTTCGAGGAGAACCAGGACTTCCCGTTGACGGCCACCGACGAGATCATCCACAACGTCTTCCTGACCTATGCCGCCGAGACCGGCCTGATCGGCCTTTCGCTGTGGCTGCTGACGCTGGGAATGGGCGCCGCGGCGGCGCTCAGACCCGGCACGCGCCCGGAGGCGCGACCCTGGAAGGTGGCCGCGGGGGCCTTCCTCGTCTTCTACCTCACGATCGCCAGCTTCGTGTTCTCGCAGGTGTACCCGAACAACATGGTCTGGCTGCTGATGGGCGTGGCCGTGGGCGCCGGCGGCGCGATCCGGCCGGGCGGGGCGCCGGAGGCGGCGCCCGAGGGGTGAACCCCGACGCACCCGCGCACGCGGCGCGGGAGCTCTGCCGCACCGCACGCCGGGCACAGTGGACCGGACCCGACATCTACGACGGGCTCGCCGCCCGGTGGCCGCGGGTTCTCACCGGTGGGCGCCGCCGGCGCCAGGCGCTGATCCAGCTGCACGCGCGCAGCCCCGTGGACCTGCGCCCACTGTCGCGCCGGACCCACGCTCCGATCGCCAAGGGCGTGGCCCTGTTCGCCCAGGCCGAGCTGGCGCTGGCGAGCCTCGGTGATCGGGATGCCCACCATGCGGCAGCCGAGGCCGCGCTGCAGCGCGTCGCGGCCGACCACGGCGCCGGCCCGGTGGCCTGGGGCTACCCGTGGGACGTGCAGACGCGCTGGAGCCACTACCGCGCCGGCACGCCCAACGTGATCGTGACCGCGTTCGCCGCCCGCGCCCTGGAGCAGGGAGCAGCGGCGCTGGACCGTCCGGAGTTCGCCGAGCGCGCCCGGGCGGGCGCCCATTGGGTCCAGGAGGCCCTGTTCATGCCGGACGCCGGGGCCTACGCCTACCACCCGGGCAGCCCCGCGGTGATCCACAACGCCAGCCTCCTGGGCGCACGCGCGGCGTGGACCGAGCGCGCCCGGGACCCTCGGGTCCAGCCGGCGGTGGCCCAGGCGGTGCGCCGCGTGCTGGCGGCGCAGCGCCCCGATGGCGCGTTCCCCTATGGGGAGGGGCCGGGGCTGGAGTTCGTGGACTCGTTCCACACCGGCTACGTGCTGGAGTGCCTGTGCGACCTGCGCGAGGCGGCCCCCGGAGTCGACGCCGCGGTGGCCGCCGGCTTCGAGTACTACCGGGACCGGTTCTTCGACGAGCGCGGACGCGCCCTGCTGTGGCCTTCCAAGGAGTTCCCCGAGGACGCCCACTCGGCCGGAACGGCCATGAGCACGATCGCGCGGCTGGCCCGGGACGGGGTGGCCGACATGTCGCTTCTGACCAAGGTGGCCGAGCGGGCCGCCGGAGAGATGACGCGGTCGGGCCACGCGATCCACCGCCGCTACCGGTGGGGGCCGACGCGGGTGCGGTACGTGCGCTGGGCGGACGCGCACATGGCGAAGGGCCTGGCCGCCGCCGCGGTGGCCCTGGACGGTCAGCGCTGACGGGCGACCCGGCGGTGGCCGGTCAGCACCGTCGGCACCGCCAGCAGGTATCGCGCGGCCACGCGTGCGCCGTGCCCGACGCGGGCGGCCAGCAGCTTCGGCGCCGATGCCGACGCCAGGGTGGGCCGCCGCATGATGGTCTCCCGGGCGGGAGGCGCCAGCCGGCGCCGGGCGAACGCCGCGGCCTGGCCGCGTGGGGCCAGCAGGCCGTCGATCAGCGACACCTCCGCGTCCACCTGCTGACCCTCGCCCGCCAGCCACGGGTTGGCCAGGCGCAGGGCCAGGCGCTGGGGCGCGGTGAGCCGGCCGCGCCGGGCCATCAGGGAGCCGGGCTGGAGCCCCGCCCACGACTCGGCCCATCGGGCGGCCACGGTGAGGCTGGGTTCCAGCGCCGGATGCCGGTCGGCCAGGCGGCGCGTGTCCAGGCCCGTGGTCTGCGGGCGCCCGAGCGCCCGCCACCAGGCGGCCACATCCACGACCTGGCGCAAACCGGCCAGCCCGTCCCGGGCCAGGAACAGCAACAGGGTGGCCAGCTCGTCCGGCGGCGCCAGGCGCAGCCACCCCTGCTCGGTCACCGCAGCCCTCCGTAGCGCCAGGCCGGCGAAGGATTCCTCGTACCAGTGAACGCGCCAGTGCACCTCGATCGGTGGCTTGTCGGGATGCTCGAGGACCCGGTGCAGCACGGGCAGGCCCCGCTCCGGGGCGGCCAGGCGGTTCTCCGCCCAACCCAGGGAGGTCAGCGCGTCCACGGCCTCGTCGAGCCGGTCGGGCTCCACGAGCAGGTCGAGGTCGGCCGACTCGCGCGCCCCGAGGTCTCCGTACAGCGACTCGGCCATCGTCGTCCCCTTCAGCGGCGCGACGGGGATGTCGCGCCCGGCCAGCACGGCGGTGGCCTGCAGGAGCAGGGCCTGCTGGAACAGGCCCCGGTGGCGCGCCACCGTGCGCGCCTGCTCGGCGCGATCGGTCAGCCAGACGGGGGGGTCGGCGTCCGGGGCGTCCAGCAGCCGGGCGGCCAGCGGGGGAAAGACGCGGGCGCGCAGCAACAGCGTCGTGAGGGCCACCGGGTCGGCCCGGGCCAGCAGGGGGCCGAGTGGCACGTCCAGCGAGCCCGCCTGCTCGCGCACCAGGGCGGACACCACTGCCTGCTCCGGGGACAACCCTCTCGTCCAGTTCGCCGTCCCCGTCGTCTGCCCCGTCGTGCTCACGCTCCCTTCCCCCTGGTAAAGCGGCGGATGCGACCCTACACTCCCGCAGGTGAACGGATTCCACGCGCAGGGTGGCGAGGAGTGCCGGGCGGGGCTTGGAACCTACGAGCGACCCCTGATCAGAGATCACGGCACGCTCACCCAGATCACCGCTGACCAGGGCATGCTGCTCGACGTCACCCGGATGTCGCTCGGCCTCGTGGCCGCGGCGGTGTCGTCCCCGCTCGTGCCGGGGGGCGATCAGACCACCACGCCCGGTTCCAACGGCGGCGTGGCCGCGGCCGGGTCCGTGGACGCACCGAACGTGACGACCACGACCACCACCCCGTCACCGTCGCCCGACGCCGGCGAGACGCTCGGCCGCGCGGGCACGGACCCCGGGCTGGAGACAACGTCGGGATCCGACCCGGGCGGCAGCGCAGGCTCCGGCGGGTCTGGCGGATCCGGCGGCGGAAGCGGTACGGGGGGAGGGTCGGGAGACGGCGGCAGGCTCCCGTTCACCGGACTGGCGGTCATCGGGATGGCGGCCCTCGGCGCCGCAGCCACGGGCACCGGCGCCGCACTTCGGCGTCTCGCGCGGCGCAACCGGGCGCCCGGCGCGGGCTCGTAGCGCGCCACGACTCCTATCCTCTTCCGCCGTGGGGTTTCGTAGACGACTGACGCTTTCGCAGGTCGCCGCGTTGCAGCGCAAGGGCGACCTGGAAGGCCTCAGGCGAGCCGCCGGCTACAGCGACCGGATGGTGGACCGCAGGGGCGGGGTGCTGGACCGCGGCGCTCCCATCCGCGCCGCCGCTGTCCGCGCGCTGGCCACCCGGGAACGCGGCCCAGGCGAGGAGTCGCTCGTCCCCCTGTACACGCCCCTGCTGGACGATCCTTCCCCCGACGTGGCCTCCGCCGCGGCCAAGGCACTGGCCGCGGAGGGTTCGGCCGAGGCGGCCCAGGCGCTGGTGGACGTGCTCGCGCTCCGCGGCCCGTCGCTGGACGACGAGGTGCGCCTGGCCGTGCGCGAGGCGGCCGTGCGCTACGCCTACGCAGGCGTGTCCGAGCGCTGGGCCGCGGGCGTCCTGGACAACCGGCCCGAGTCGGTGGACGACCGCGACCGCGAGGAGCTGTTGCTGCTGATGGGCGCCGACGCGGCCGTCCGGCCCGAGCAGGGGCTGTTCGAGCTGCTGGCGGCCCGGCTGGCCCCCGACGACTACGCGCCGCCGGAGGCCGTGACCGCCGAGCGCATCGTGGGTTGGTGCATGCCGGTCGAGGCCGGTGCCCTGGCCGCCGTGCTCGAGCGCCACACCGTGCCGGAGGCCGCGGTGCGCCTGGCCGGGCTGTCCGGTGACCAGGGGTTGCGCGGTCCGCTGGTGCAGGTCCTGCAGCATCCGCGCGCCAGCCTGCGCCGGGAGGCCGCCGATGCCCTGGGCGCACTCTGCGACACCCAGGCGGTGCTGCCGCTGCTGGACGCCACCACCGACCCCGACCTGGCCGTCCGCAAGAGCGCGGTGACCGCACTGGACTCCCTCGGAAGCGCCGGCGTGACCGCCGCGATCAGCGTCCTGGCCCGGGAGGGCCGGCAGGAGGTCGCGGGCGAGGAGTCCAGCCCCGACGTGCCCGGCGAGACGTGGCTGCGCGGGCTGAGGCGACTGGTCGGCGAGCGCGGCCGGCGCTCCGGGGGGACGCGGTACAACGGCCTGCTCGAGGCACGCGACCGCTACTACGAGGTGGTCGCCGACTCCCCCGAGCCGGAGCCCGAGGCGCCGCCCCGCGGCCCGGAGGCGCGGGACTACTGATAGCTGTGGGCCTGCAGGGTGAACAGCTCCGCGTAGCGGCCCGCCAGCGCCATCAGCTCCTCGTGGCTTCCCTGCTCGACCACGCGGCCCTCGTGTAGGACGTAGATGCGGTCGGCGCTCCGGACCGTCGAGAACCGGTGCGAGATCAACAGCAGCGCCCGCCCCTCCGCCAGCTCGCGCATCTGCTCGAACAGACGGTGCTCCGAGCGCGCATCCAGCGAGGCGGTCGGCTCGTCCAGCACCAGGAAGTCGGCCTCGCGGAAGAACGCCCGGGCGATGGCCACGCGCTGCCACTGGCCCAGCGACAGGTCGTAGCCGCCCCAGAAGCTCTTGCCCAGCAGCGTCTCGTAGCCGTCGGGGAGCCGCTCCAGGTACTCGTGCGCCCCGCCCCGGCGGGCGGCGTCCTCGATCGCCGGCAGGTCGTCCACCGCTTCGGCGCGGCCGAAGCCGATGTTCTCGCGCGCCGACAGCTGGAACCGGGCGAAGTCCTGGAAGATCACCCCGATATGCCGGCGGACCTGGTGCACCGGCAGCTCGCGCGTGTCGGTGCCGTCCCACGTGATCCGCCCGCCCGTTGGCGAGAACACGTGGCACATGAGCTTGGCCAGGGTCGTCTTCCCGGACCCGTTCTCACCCACGAGCGCGATCACCTCGCCGGCGCCGATCCGCAGCGAGACGTCGCGGAGCACGTCGTGCGCCGTCTCCGGGTAGCGGAAGCTCACGCCCTCGACGGCCAGCTCGCGGAAGGGCGCGACGGGGGCGCCGGTGCCGGCGTCGTCGGCCGCCGGCAGCGCCGGCTTGCGCTGCAGGAAGGCCTGGTAGTCGGCCAGGAACAGGCTGCACTCGAACAGGCTGCTGACGCCGCGCTGGAGCATCTCCACCCGGCCCGCCAGCAGCCGGATGGCTATCAGGGCGGCACCCGCGGACGCCAGGCTGACGCGGCCGTCGATGGCGAACCACACCAGCAGCCCCAGTGATACCGCCGTGGCGACGAAGGTCACCAGCGCGCCGCCCACCGCGAGCCACACCCGCGAGCGAATGTGCCGGCGCAGGTCGCCCAGGTAGGAGCGATAGGCCGAGTCCCAGCGCCCGAACAGGACGCCGCCGAGGTCGAAGGCCCGGATCTCCTTGGCCTCGTCGCGCTCGGTCAGGACGTTCTGCAGGTACTCGCGCACCCGCCGGGTCGGGGTCTCGCGCACGCGGAAGTCGAACTCCATCCGCCCACCCCGGCGCGCCAGCAGCGCCTGGGGGATCCCGGCAGCCAGGAGCACCGGAACCAGCAGCGGCTCGATGAACAGCAGCGCCACCGACAGCACCAGGACGCCGGCGCCGCCGCCGATCATCGTCACCAGCGCCTGGGACATGGCCAGGGGCTGCATGACGGCGTTCAAGCGCACCCGCTGGAGGTCGTCGTGGAAGCCGGGGCTCTCGAACGTCTCCAGCGGCACGGCGGTGGTCACGTCCAGGATCTCCTCGGTCATGGACCGTTGCACCTGCTCGCCGAGCAGCCGTTGCAGCTGGGCCTGGGCCGCCACCGCCAGCCCGGCCAGCCCGGTGGCTGCCACCAGGCCGGCCAGCGAGGGGATCACGCTCTCGAACGATCCGCCCGACTCGCTCTGGCTCAGGATCTCCTGGAGAGCGAGCTTGCCCAGGTAGACCTGGGCGGCCAGCAGCAGGACGCTGAACAGCTGGAGGGCGACGTTCACGCGCGACAGGCGCGGGGCCGCCGTGCGTGTGAGGCTGGTGGCCGTCCGGACCAGCGCCAGGAACATCCGCGGGGACCGTTTCTGGCGCAGGTTGTCCTGGAGGTGGGCGACGGCGTCGAAGTTCTTCTCGAAGCCGTTGTCACCCCCGCTGGCCATGCGCAGGGAGAATACGCCCGCGCGCGGGCCGCCAATGCCGTCTATCTTCGATCCCGGTGGACGGGCAGACGGTCACAGTGGCAGTCGCTCCCGGCGACCGGGCGCTCGGCGAGGCGATTGCGGCGCTCCTGGACCGGCCGGGCATCCGGACGGTCGAGCCGGGAGCGGTGGAGGGGGGCGGCGTCGTGCTCAGCGAGCTGGCCGACGGGCGGCCGCCGGCGCTCGAGGACCTCGGGGTGGACGCCGACGCGCGCCTGGTGGTCATCTCGGAGCCCGAAGGGGACCACTCGGCGGCGGTCCGCCGGTGCCTGCGCCTCGGCGTGGCCGGGTTCGTGGAGCGTGCGCGGCTGGATGCCGCGCTGGTGCCCACCGTCCTGGCCGTGGCCGCGGGCCAGTCGGTCGTGCCCCTGCAGGCCCAGGACGCGTCGGCGCCCCACCTGACCAACCGCGAGAAGCAGGTGCTGGGCCTGGTGGTCATGGGCCTGGGCAACGCCGAGATCGCCGAGCGGCTGTACGTGGCCGAGAGCACGGTGAAGAGCCACCTGAACACGGCCTTCGCCAAGCTCGGCGTCCGCTCGCGCAATCACGCCGTGGCGCTGATCCTCGACCCTCAGTCCGGCCTGGGCAGCGGCATCCTCACCATCCCCCGCGAACGCCGCTGACGCTCACAGGGCGTGCAGGCGGTTGTAACCCTCGTCCGGGGTCACGGGGTGCCCGTCGTACTCCACCCACGCATGGGCCACGAACGGCTCGTCCGCAGCGGGGCGCACGCCGAGGACGAGCAGCGCCGGGATGCCGCGGCGAGCCAGCAGCCGGCTGAGCACCAGTGACCGGATCAGGCAGCGGCGATCGGTGGGCAGCAGCGCCAGCACCAGCACCACCGCGCGTCCGAGCCGCACGGCCGCGAACCGCTCCTGGTCGGGCGACGCGCGCCGGGGCGGAACCGGCGCGGATTGGCGCAGCGCCGCCAGCGCGTCCGCCAGGTTGACACTGTGCATCAGGCGGCGGGCGCGGCGGTAGACCGCCAGGATCTCGCCCGCCAGCTGCAGGCGCCTGCGCAGCGGGAGACGCCGTCCCTGGACCGGGAAGACCGGGGGTCCCACTGCGTCAGTCGACCGGTTCGAGGACCACGAGCCCGCGCTTGGAGAGCGCCTGGCACAGCGTGCACAGGTCTGCCTCCAGCACGTCGCCCGCGTCCGGGAAGTCCTCGCGCAGCGTCGGGAGCGCGCCCTGGACGGAATCGGACTCCTGGAGCACGGCCAGCATCCTGCCGGCGGTCGGGTTCAGCCCGAAGTACTGGCCCGACTCGATGTCCAACAACACCGTCTCCTGGGCGAACTCGCGGAAGACCACGTGGTTGGGGACGGTCACGGAGCTCGCGAGCGTGCGCGCCGTCACCGCGTCAGCCTGCCCCATGCGCTCCGCCGCCTGTGGTCACCGGCGCCAGCGTAGTAGCCATAAACCGCGGGCGCCAGACCCACCCGTGACGCAGCGAGGGCGGCCTGGGGCCGCCCTCGCGATGCTTCCGGCTTACCTTCCGATCGCTGGGATCAGGTGGGGTTGCCGATGTCGATGCCCTGGAAGGAGAAGCCGTCCGTGTCGGCCACGAACTTCGGGGCCCCCAGCAGCGTCAGGTCGCTGAGGGATCCGAGCTCCTTGATCTCCGGCGTCTCGTAGTCCTTGTCCATCGTGTCTCCTGTCTCGTCCCGGCGCGGACGCGCCCTGCCGACGGGGACCATACGAGGCACCCTTCCGTCCGGCGAAGCCGTTTCCACCTTTTCTCCACCCTGTACGCTGGCGCCGCGATGGGGGGTCCCGGAGCACAGGCGCATGGTGCGTACGGGCTCGCGCTCCCGGGGGTCGCCGGTGAGCGGGCCCGCCATCTCGCTCCCGCTCCGAAGTCGTGGGAGGCGTGGGAGCTCGAGCGTCACGACTGGGCGGACGGCCGGATCGAGCGCGAATGGCTGTGGCCACGGCGGGCCCGGCTGCGGGTGTCCGGCGGGGGCTGGGTGGAGATCGACGGCGCGGCCCGGCACGCCAGCCTGCACGTCCCACCGGGCACCGCGGACCACGCTTTCGTGCACCCGTACCTGAGCATGGTGGCGGCGATGGCGGCGTACTGGCGCGGGTGGCACTACCTGCATGCGGGCGCGGTGGTCGTGGACGGGGGGGTATGGGGGGTCTTCGGCCAGCGCGGGGCCGGCAAGAGCTCCACGTTGGCGCATCTGTCGCTGCGTGAAGGCATCGACATCCTGTGCGACGACGTGCTCGTGATGGACGGCGACCTGGTGGCCTACGCGGGACCCCGTTGCGTCGACCTGCGGGGCGATGCGGCCGAGCGCCTGGGCCTGGGCGAAGACCTGGGGGTGGTCGGGGGGCGCCGCAGGTGGCGGATGGCGCTGGACTCGGTCGCGCCCGAGCTGCCCTTCCGCGGGTGGGTCGAGCTGGCGTGGGCCGGGGACGTCGCCGTGGCCGACCCGGCGCCGACCGAGCGGTTCGAGGCGCTGGCCCGGAATCTGGCCGTCAGGCTGGTGCCGCCGGATGCCGCTGCGCTGCTGCGGCTGGCCGACCAGCCCTACATGCGCTTCTCGCGCCCGCGCGACTACGAGCAGCTGGACGGGGCCCTGGACCAGCTGGTGGCGGTGCTACGCCGCTGACCCGGGCGCCGGGTTCGCCGCCAGGCGGCGCGTCTCGCGCCACGCCTGCTGCATCAGGCTGAAGGTGTTGGCGCTGGGCCGCGGCGCCAGCCACTCGGCGTGCAGCAGCTCCGGGTCGACCAGGCTCGGGTCCACGCCGGTCCCGTCCCACGAGGCCGCGAACGCCCGCGCGTGACGGTGGAAGAACGCGGCGTCGAACGACGCCTTGGTGCGCCGCTCGAACAGCTCCGGCGGCAGCAACTCGCCGGCCAGCGCCGGCAGCGACGACTCACGCTTGCCCAGGCCCGCGGCGCCCGCGTGGCCGGCGATGTCGGCCAGCACCACAGGGTCCATGAACGGCACCCTCAGGTCGGCGTCGTGGTCGGCCGCGATCGCGGCCAGGGTCGCGCGGGAGCACTGCACGTAGCGGCTGCGCCACATCTGGTCGATCGAACCGTCCCAGCGCAGCGGCATCGCGTACGCGCGCGCGAAGTCCTCGGCCAGCAGCCGGCGCACTTCCGGCCGGATCCACCCGAACTCGCGGAACGGGTGCGTGGAGACCACCCGGGCGATGCGCCTGCTCCGGGGCGCCAGCTCGCGCGCGAGAGGGCGTAGGTCCGAGCGGCCCGGCCGCCGCCGGGCGTACCGCAGGCCCGCCAGGACAGGCCGGTCCACGGGGCCGAACAGCTCGTCGCCTCCGACCCCCGTGACCAGTGAGCCGCCGCGGGCGCGCTCCAGCATCGGTGCCATGAAGTGCGCGTTGAACGGCATCACCTGCCCGTGCCGGCCCAGCACGGCGGCGGCTAGGGGGCCGATGATGTCCATCTCGTCGTCCCACTCCAGGAGCTCCCAGTCGTCCAGGCCCAGCCTGCCGATCACCAGCTCCTGCCACTCGCCCTCGTCGCTCTCGGGCACGCGCGGGAAGCGGTGGGTCACGGGCACGGGGGCGGGCAATCCGTGGTCCCGGGCCAGGCGAGCGGTCAGGGCGAGCAGGGTCGAGGAGTCCCGCCCGCCGGAGAAGGTGACCAGGCAGGGCGAGCGCTGCAGGGCATCGAGCAGGCTCCGCTCCAGCGCCTGGCGCGGCGTTGCGCCCGACGGGGCGGGCAACGGTGGCGCGACCGGGTCGGTGCCGTAGGGAGAGCCTGCCACCGTCTCCAGTGCCGTGAGCTGGTAGCCCGCCGGCACGGTACGCGTGGGCCGGCCCCTGCCCGGCGTGCTCGGCATGCGGGCATCATAGGATGGGCCGCCTATGGCAGCGTGGCTCGGGAGGGCGTTCGCCCCCTCACGGCGGGCGTTCGGCAGGTGCTTGAAGGGGGCCAACGCCGTCTTCGACGGTGTATGGCTTGGTCTCCTGGACCCGGTGTCCCTGGCCGAGGTGGACGAGCGCTTCTACCGCTCGCACGGAAGCGGCGGCGGCACGGATGCCAAGTTCGCGGGGGAGGACCACAACGCCTCCGGGCTGTGGGACTGGGAGGAGCAGGCGCTCGAGCGCTTCTTCGCCCCCGGGTCGCGGGTGGTGGTCACCGCTGCCGGCGGGGGACGCGAGGTGCTGGCCCTGGCCCAGCGCGGATACCGGGTGGCGGGCTACGAGCCGAACGACTCGCTGGTTCAGGCCGGCCGCCGGCTCCTGTCGGCCCGCGAGCTGCCTGTCACGGCCTCGCTGGACGGGTGCCCGCGCGATCGGTTCCCCGCCGGCGCGCCCGAGTGCGAGGGCGTCGTGGTGGGGTGGGGGTCCTACATCCACATCCAGGGCCGGGCTGCACGAGTGTCCCTGCTCGAGCAGGCCCGGGCGCGACTGTCACCGGGCGACCCCGTGCTGGTGTCGTTCTGGCTGCGGCCGCCGGGGCAGCGCTATCTGTCCGTGGTGCGGCGCCTCGCCACACCGCTGCGGGCCGCGCGCGGCCTGCCACCCCCGGAGCTGGGGGACACGGTCCGTGACACGTTCGTGCACTGGTTCACCCGGGCCGAAATCGAGTCCGAGCTCCGTGAAGCCGGGTTCGAGCCCGCCCACTTCGCGGCGGAGCCCTACGCGCACGCCGTCGGCGTGGTCGCGTCCGATCGGCGATGACCCGGCGCACCCATGCCTTCGGGCTGGACCTGACGCTGCCGCTCGCCGTCCGTGGGTTGCCTGCACGAGACCCGGCGCCGGGGCTTCCGCGGCTGGTGGTGACGCTGGGGGGCGCGGCCGACGTCGACCGGGCGTGGGGAGCTCGCGACGCCCAGCCGCTCGTGCGCGGGCCCGGCCTGGTGGTCGAGGCCGCGGACGGCGCCTATCGCCTGGACTGGCACGGCGTCGGGATCTTCGTGCTGCCCGGCGATGGCCGTCTGGTCTGCACCGCCGAGCCCGGAGGCGGCGAGCGGTGGGAGCGCGTGCTCCTGGCCCAGGTGCTGCCCCTCGCGGCGACGGTGGCCGGTGTCGAGGTCCTGCACGCGAGCGCGGTGGCCGTGGACGGGACCGCCCTGGCGATCGCGGGCCCCGCGCGGGCGGGCAAGAGCACGCTGGCCTGCGCCCTGACCGAACGGGGCGCCGACTTCCTGGCCGACGACGCGGTTGGCCTGACCCGCGGCGGGGCCGGGATCACCGTGCACCCCGGGCCCGCGTTGGCGCGGGTCGCCGCCGCTCCGGACGAGCCTGCGGACCCGGCGGGGAAGGCCGGGCGCGAGATGGGGGGCCGGGCCGATCCCTGTGAGCTGGGTGCGCTCTACCTGCTGCGCAGGGCGGACGATGTCGCCGAGCCCACGTTCGAGCCCGGCGCCGGGTTCGCGGCGCTGGCCGCGGCCACGTTCAACCTCCTCGACCAGACGCCTGCGCGGTTGACCCGGCAGCTGGACCTGTGCGCGGACCTCGAGGGCTCGGGGCGCGTCTGGCGGGCCGCGTTGCCGGCGTCAGTGGCCCCCGCGGACGCCGCCGACCTGCTGGCCCGTCACCTCGGGTCGGCTCGCCAGGGCCGCTAGGCCACGACCGACAGCGCGCCGGGTGCCGCCGCGAAGCTTGCGGACTCCCACTGGCCGATGTAGTCGCCGTCGACCTGCACGGGAAACGTGCCGCCGTCGGTGGCCGCGACCGTGGCGGCGGTGGTGGCGGGAAAGCTCTCCACCTGCCGGTGCCGGGTCAGCGTGCCCGCCCGGCCGGAGAACGCCCTCCAGGCCACGGTCGGCAGCTCCAGGATGCTCGCGCGCTTTAGCACGACCAGCCCGAGGCTGCCGTCGTCCAGCCCCACGTCCGGGGCCAGCCGGATGGGCCGGCGGCCGAAGTACGTGTACTCCTCGGAGTTCTGGGCGATCACGGTCACGCCCTCGACCTCCCGGTCGCCGACGGTCACCCGCACGTGCGGCGGGTCGACGAGGTAGCTGCGGTTGAAGGTCGAGACCGCCGAGGCCGTGTAGTAGTACTGGCCCAGACGGGCCTTCATCCGTGGGTGTGCGTCCACGCGCGCCACGACGCTCGCGTCGAGGCCGATGCCCGCCGAGAAGGTGAAGAAGCGGTCGTTGATGCGTCCCAGGTCCACCCGCCGGGGGCGGAAGTCGTCGGCCAGGGCCAGCAGGTGCTCGGTGGCCTCGACCACGTCGGTGGGAATCCCGATGGCACGGTGGAACACGTTCGTCGCGCCGCCCGGCAGGCAGGTCAGCGGCGTGGCCGATCCGGCCAGCCCGTTGGCCGCCTCGTTCACGGTCCCGTCGCCGCCGAAGGCCACGACCACGTCGTAGCCCTCTTCGGCCGCCTCGCGGCACAGCTGGGTGGCGTGATCCCGCTTCTCGGTGTCCACCGCTTCCACGTCGTAGCGGGCCTGCAGGGCGTACACCACCAGGTTGCGGAGCCGGTCCGAGACCGTGGTGGCGTAGGGGTTCACGATCACCAGCATCCGGCGCTTCGGCGAGCGGTCGGGGAGGAGGCTCTCCGCCAGGTGCTCGGCGCGCTCGAGGTGGGTGCGAGGTGCGGCCACGGGGAGGGAACCCCGGGCGCTGCGCCGGGTTACGTCGGACGGTTGCCCCTGGCGGCTTGATACCCGGCGGACCTACACTCAGGGGATCCTGTCCAGGCGTCGAATGCTCCCGCTGGCCGTGCTTGTGATCGCTGCTTTCGCGATCTCTTTCGCCGTGGCCGACGCCCGCCAGGGCGATCCCCAGAAGCGCCCGCCGGTGGTGCCCGGGGTCGCCCCGGAGCCGGTGGGCTCGGGGGCGCCGCCGCGGGTGACGGCGCTGGGCCGGGCGGCGGCGCTGCCGCGCCTGCGCGCCCGCCGGCGAGCGGCACCCGCAGCGGCTCCCGTGGCCACCCCTGCTCCTGCTCCGGCGCCTGCTCCGGCTCCGGCCCCCGACCCCGCGCCGGTCACGCCCACACCGCAGCCGGTGAACCCGGCTCCCGTGGCGCCTTCGCCGTCCCCGGCGCCCCAGCCCAAGCAACCGGCCGGCGAGCGCTTCCGGAGCGAGCGATGAACCCGGGGCAGATGGAGCTCTCGGTCCTGGCGATCGGTGGCGAGTTCGCGGGCTACCGGGTGGAGTCGGTCCTGGGTCGCCAGAGCGGGATCGGCCGCGTGTACGAGGCCACGAGGATCGACTCCGGTGAACGCGTGGCGCTGAAGGTGTTCAAGGGGCGGGAGATGGACGAGGCCGCGTCCAGGGCGCACTTCTCCCGGTTCCTCGAGGCCCAGTCGGAGCTGTCCCACCCGAACGTCGTGTCCGTCCACGAATGGGGCCACGACCCGGCCCCGTACATGGTCATGGACCTGGTGCAGGGCCGCACGCTGGCGGACTTGCTGGCCGACGGCGCCATCACCGGCAATCGTGCGCTGCCGATCCTGGCCCAGGTGGCGGCGGCGCTGGACGCCGGACGCAAGCGCGGGCTGGTCTACCGCCGGCTGCAGCCGGCCGGGATCCTGGTGGGCGACGACGGCTCCGTGAAACTTGGCGACTTCGGGGCGGCCCGCGGGGCGCGCGCCATCGAGTTGATCGGCAGGGGCCGCCTCGGCCGGTTCGTCGACTACATCTCACCGGAGGAGATCGAGGACGAGGAGGCCACGGCGGCCAGCGGCATCTATTCGCTCGGAGCGATCGTGTTCGAGGCGCTGACCGGCGACCCGCCGTTCGCGTCCGAGCACGAGGGCGAGACGCTGAACGCGCATCTGGAGCTCCCCTCGCGGGGCCCGGGGGCGGTGCGCGAGGGACTGCCGCACCGCATGGACCAGGCCGTGACCAGGGCACTGTCCAAGGACCCGGCTCTGCGCCAGCGCTCGGCCGGCGAGCTCATGGAGGCGGTCGTGGAGGCGTACCCCGGGGATGCGGTCCGGCCCGCGGAGGCTCCGGCGGCGCCCGCCGAGCCAGCCGCCCGGGAGCGCCCGCGTCGCCCTCGCCGGCTCGCCTTTGCCCTCCTGGCGCTGGCGGCCGTGGCCGTCGCCGCCGCCCTCGGGGCGGTGGCCGCGGGCGGCGAGGAGGCTCCGTCCGCGCCCGAGCCGGCCAAGCGCGTGTCCACGCGGGACGTGACGCTGAGCCATCCGGCCACCTGGCGCGTGGCGCGCGAGGCCCCGGAGCTGGCGGGCCTGGAGCTGTCCGACCCGGTCGCGCTGGCGCCCCCGGGCGGCGCCTACGAGCTGGTGGCCGGGAGGGTCGCGGCCGGGACGCCGGGTTCGGCCGGGCAGCTGGTGGACCTGGACGGCGTGATCGGCCGGCGCTACACCGGCCTGCGCGAAGCAGGGTCGCGCCGGCGAGCGGTGGCCTACTCGGTCCCCGGCGCCGGGGGCGCGGTCGTGGCCGCCTGTGTGGGACAGGCCTCCGGGGCCTGCGAGCGGGTGGCCTCGACGGTTCGCCCGCGACGCGAGGGAGCGGCCCTGGCCGCGGCCAGTCCCTCCTACGCCCGCGCGCTCAACCGCGTGCTCCGCCGTCTCGACCGCGTGCGAACCAAGGGCCGGCGGCGCCTGGCCCGGGCCCGCACCCCGGCGGGGCAACGGCGCATCACCGCCCGGCTGAGCCGCGACTACGCCACGCTCGCCGGCGTGGCGGCCCGCATCGACCCGCCCGGCCCCGCCCGGGCTCCCCAGCGGGTGGTGGTCGGCCAGCTGCGACGCGCATCGCGCGGCTTCCGGGACATGTCGCGCGCCGCCCGCGCGCGCTCGGGCCGGCGCTGGGTGGCCGCGCGGGCCGGCGTGCGCTCCGCCGAGGGCAACGTCCAGGCCGCCCTGGTCAGCCTGCGCCGGCGCGGCTACGCGGTGCGCTGACTCAGGCCGCCTCGAAGCGCACGACGCCGTCGTCGTCGGTCTCGGTCACGCGCCCCTCGGTCATCAGCAGGTCGGTGTGGCCCAGCACCTCGCTCAGGGTCAGGTAGGCCTGGGTCACCGCGATGTTGCCCCACAGCGCCTGGGCCAGCTCGTAGGCACTGCGCGGGCGCTCGACGATCAGGGCGTGCAGCTTGTCGGCCCTCCGCCGGTGCAGCGCGAAGCGCTTGTCGATCAGCTCGGCGTGACCGGTGAACGGCTCGCCGTGCCCGGGCAGGACTATGTCCAGGTCCATCTGCCGCGTCTGGCGCATCGACTCCATGTAGATCTCCAGCGCGTGGGGCCGGCGGTCGGAACCGTCCAGCGGGCGGGCGATCAACGGGTTCGACGAGATGTGGGGCAGCAGGTGGTCCGCGGCCAAGAGCAGCCGCCGGTCGGCGTCGTGGAAGACCGTGTCGGTGGGGGAGTGACCGGGCCGGTGGCGCACCACCAGCGTCCGGTCCGCGAACTCCAGCGAGTCCCCCTCGCGCAGGACGCGGGTCACATCGGCGCGCGCGCCCCAGGCGCGGAAGGCCCGCGACACCGACTGCAGCGCGGACACCACGTCCTCGGGGATGCCGTTGGTCAGCATGACCTGGGTGGCGAAGCGGTCGTCGGCGTCGGCGTGCTCGCCGTAGCGCTGGGCGAAGGGGGCCAGTGAGTCCAGGGCGGCCACCTCGGCGCCCGAGCGGGCGGCCACCACGCCGACGAGGCCCAGGTGGTCGATGTGCTGATGGGAGATCAGCACCAGCTCGATGTCCTCCAGCTCGTGGCCCAGTGCCCGCACGCCCTGGATAAGGGCCTCCAGCGACGTGCCCGAGTTGGGGCCGGCGTCCAGCAGCGTCAGCGGGTCGTCGTCGATCAGGTACGAGTTCACACGACCGACGGCGAAGGGCGTGGGCACCGGGACGCGGTGGATCCCGGTGGCGGCCACCTCGGCGTCGAGGTCGCGGTCGTTCACGGCTTCTGCGCCCAATATTTGACAGGAATCGGGACCGCACACAGACTGGCCTCACCGCGCGCTGGTCCCGAGCACAAGCACCGCGCGCATACGTCGCTGCCCGCCCGACACGCATGGAGGCGACGTAGAAGGGGCTTTAGGCGCCGGCTCGGCGGCGCCGCTGCCTTCTCCCTCTTCAAGAGCGGATCAGTCCGAGCACCTCGTCGCGCTTTTCCTCCATGTGCTCGCGCGACACCAGTGACTCCAGGTTCAGCCGCAGCAGCGGTTCCGTGTTGGACGAGCGCACGTTGAAGTGCCAGTCGTCGTAGTCCACGGACACGCCGTCCAGCTCGGTGATCTCGCCGTCGCCGTAGCGCTCCTTGATCTCGGCGATCTTGCCTTCCTGGTCCTCCACCTCGGAGTTGATCTCCCCGGAGATGAAGTACTTCGACCGCAGCGGCTCCAGCAGCTCGGCGATGGTCTTGTGCTGCTTCCCCAGCAGCTCCAGGATCAGCAGGGCGGGCAGCGTGCCCGAGTCGGCGCAGTAGAAGTCGCGGAAGTAGTAGTGCCCCGACACCTCGCCGCCGAAGGCCGCGCCCTCGTCCCGCATGCGCGTCTTGAAGAACGCGTGGCCCACGCGGTTGATGTGGGCGGTGCCCCCGGCCGCCTCGACCACATCGCGCACCGCGCGGGAGGCACGGACGTCGTACAGGACCGCCGCGCCCGGCTCCTTCTCCAGCACCGACTGGGCAAGCAACGCGGTCAGGAAGTCGCCGTCCACGAAGTTGCCGTCGCCGTCGATGAAGAAGCAGCGGTCGGCGTCACCGTCCCAGGCGATGCCCAGCTCGGCGCCCTCGGAGCGCACCCGGTCGATGATGAACTTGCGGTTCTCCTCCAGCAGCGGGTTGGGCTCGTGGTCGGGCATCTCACCGTCGGGCGTCCAGTAGAGCTGCACCTGCTCGATGGGCAGCGTGTCCAGGATCGGTCCGGCCATCTGGCCCGCCATGCCGTTGCCCCCGTCCAGGACCACCTTGCCGGGTCGCACCTGGTCGGTGTCGATGAAGGCCAG
>DASQLM010000414.1:0-4766 GCA_035630015.1 Thermoleophilaceae bacterium
GGCGCGGCCAGCCCGATGCCGCTGATCCAGATGTTCGACAAGCAGATCAACGTGCGCATGGGCCAGGCCAACGTCAAGCGCTGGATCGACGACCTGATGCCGCTGGTCACCGCCGACGACGACCCGCTGGGCGTCGAGAGCTTCGCCACCCACCACGTCCCGCTGGACGAGGCGCCGCGCGCGTACGAGATCTTCCAGAAGAAGGAGGACAACGCGTTCAAGATCCTGCTCAAGCCGTGAACCCGGCCCGGGTCGGCTGCTCGGGCTGGAACTACCGCGACTGGAAGGGCGACTTCTATCCCGATGGCCTTCCCGCCAAGCGGTGGCTCGAGGCCTACGCCGAGCGGTTCGACACCGTCGAGGTGAACACCACGTTCTACCGCCTGGCCAAGCGCCAGGCGGTCGAGCACTGGGTGCAGCAGACGCCGCCGGGCTTCGTGTTCACGGTCAAGGCCAGCCGCTACATGACGCACATGAAGCGACTCCAGGACCTGGCGCCGGCGATCCAGAAGTTCTACGAACCGCTCGGGCCGCTGGAGCAGGCGGGCCGGCTCGGCCCGGTCATGTGGCAGTTGCCGGGCAACTTCCAGCGCGACGACCGGAGGCTGGACGGCGCGCTGGACCTGCTGCCACCGGGCCGTCACGCGTTCGAGTTCCGCCACCCCAGCTGGTTCGTGCCACAGGTGATGGACCGGCTGCGGGAGCGGGGGGTGGCGCTGGTGATCGGCGACCACCCCGAGCGCCCCTTCCAGTCCCACGATCTGACCGCCGACTGGACCCTGGTGCGCTTCCACTGGGGGCGGCGTGGGCGTCGCGGCAACTACTCAGAGGCCGAGATCGCCACGTGGGCACGGCGCCTGGCGCAGTGGCGCCGGCGGGCCGATCTGTACGCGTACTTCAACAACGACTGGGAGGGCTTCGCGCCGCGCAACGCGCTGAACCTGGCCGCGCGGCTCACGCCGTGACGGGGACCCGCAGCACCTGGGTGGCGAACTCCGCCGCCCGCCCGGTGAACTCGCGGTGGTGACTCAGCATCGCGTGCTTGCCGCCGGGCACGGTCACGTACTCCACCGGCCGGCCGCGCCGGCGCAGCCGCTCGGCCAGGGCAGCCGAGCGCTGGGGGCTGGCGATGCGGTCGCGGTCGCCGTGGACGATCAGCACGGGCCGGTCGTCGGGCCCGGGCGGGTCGTCGCCGGGCAGCACCCACGGCGCCAGCGCCACGGCACCGCGCACCTGAGGCGCGCCGGCGGCCATCAGGGCGGCGCGTCCGCCCAGCGAGTGCCCCACCAGGCACACGGGCAGAGACGGGCCCAGCCGGCTCGCCACCTGTGCCAGCGCCCACTCCGCGTCGCGCACGGGTGTGTGGTGGGTGTCCCAGCCGCGGCGCGAGTTCAGCAGGCGGAAGACCGCCAGCTCGCCCCGTCCGGCTCTGGCGGTCGCGCGGGCGATCGGGATCATCCGCAGCACCGACAGCTGGGTGGGGCTGACCATCATGTTCTCCCGCCGGCTGGCCCCGCCGTGGAGCACGATCACCGCGCCGGCCGGGTCGGCCGGCCGCGCGGTCTCGATCAGCTTCGGGGTCAGCTCCATGCTGCGAGGTATCCGTCAGGAGGGTGGCGGCGGGATCACGTCGCCCTCGAGCGCGGAAGCCACCGCCGCCAGGTTCTGCGCCGCGGTCCGCGCCATCGTCTGCGACCACTCGTGCCCGCTGCCCTCGTCGCTCAGGTACTCCGGACCGGGCCCGGGGCCCTGGTTCCAGTAGGTCCAGGCCTGGCCGGGGATCGTCCAGCCGATGTCGACCAGCCCGCCGGCCACCTCGGCGATCACGTGGTGGGCGCCGTCCTCGTTGCCCGTGACCACCACGCCGGCCACCTTCCCGTAGGCCACGGGCCGGCCCTCGTCGTCGGTCTCGGACAGCAGCGCGTCAAGGCGCTCCAGCACCCGCTGCGCGATCGAGGACGGCTTGCCCAGCCAGGTGGGGGTGGCCACCACAAGGATCTGGGCGTCCAGGACCTTGGACAGGATCTGCGGCCACCCGTCGCCGTCGCCCATGTCGTTCTCGACACCCGGCTTGACGTCGTGGTCCACGACCCGGACGAACTCGGACTCGACGTCGTGCTTGGCCAGCTCGTCGGCCACCACCTGCGCCAGCGCCTCGGTGTTGGACGTGGCCGGGGACGGCTTGAGCGTGCAGTTCAGGAACAGCGCCTTGGTGGACATGGCCGGCGGCTACCGGAATCGCCGGGGTCCAATCCGGGTATGGCGCGTTCGTGCCCTCGCCTCGGTTCGTGATCCAGCAGCACGACGCCTCCAGCATGCACTACGACTTCCGGCTCGAGGTCGAGGGGGTGCTGGCCTCCTGGGCCGTGCCCAAGGGACCGTCCACCGACCCGCGTGAGAAGCGGCTGGCCGTGCAGGTGGGCGACCACTCGCTGGAGTACGCCGACTTCGAGGGGGTGCACGAGCGCGGGTACGGTGCGGGGGCGGTGATCGTCTGGGACAACGGCACCTACGACGTGCTCTCCGACGGCTCGATGCGCGCGGCGCTGGACGCCGGGCACGCCAGCTTCTGGCTGCACGGCCACAAGCTGCGCGGCGGCTACACGCTGCAGCGCACCCGCGGCGGCCAGAAGCCCCAGTGGTTGCTCATCAAGCGCCGCGACGAGGAGGCCGACGCCCGGCGCAGCCCGGTGACGACCGAGCCGGAGTCGGTCGTCAGCGGTCTGACCGTGGAGCAGATGGGCGAGCGGGGGTGAGCGACCCCGCGCCAACCAAGGCGCAGGCCATGAAGGCCGTGCTCACCGACGAGCGCTTCTCGGATCCGGACTGGATCTACGAGCGCAAGCTCGACGGCGTGCGCTGCGTCGCCATCCGGGACGGCGACCGCGTGCGGCTGCTCTCGCGCAACGACCTGTCGATGAACGACCGATACCCCGAGGTGGTGGAGGTGCTGGAGGCGCAGGAGTGCCGGCGCTTCGCCATCGACGGCGAGGTGGTGGCCTTCGACCACGGCCAGACCAGCTTCGCGCGACTGGCGCGGCGGGGCCGCGAGCGGGTGGCCGTGTTCCTGTACGCGTTCGACATCACCTGGCTGGACGGGGAGGACCTGCGCGACCGGCCGCTGACCGAGCGCAAGCGCCGTCTGCGCGACGCGCTGGACTTCGGCGGCCCGTTGCGCCTGAGCGCCCACCGGCGCGAGAACGGCGAGGAGTACTTCGCCGAGGCCTGCCGCAAGGGGTGGGAGGGGCTGATCGCCAAGCGCGCCGACAGCCGCTACACGGCGGCCCGGTCCAAGGACTGGCTCAAGTTCAAGTGCGAGCGCGGCCAGGAGCTGGTGATCGGTGGCTACACGCCGCCTCAGGGGTCCCGGCAGGTGCTCGGGGCGCTGCTGATGGGCTACTTCGCGGACGGCGAGCTGCGCTACGCCGGCAAGGTGGGCACCGGCTTCGACCAGGCCACGCTGGCCGAGCTGGGGGAGCGGCTGGCGCCGCTGCGGCGAGACGGCTCACCGTTCGCGGAGCGGATCACGGGGGTGGCGGGCGCCACCTGGGCCGAGCCCGAGCTGGTGGCCGAGATCGGCTTCACCGAGTGGACCCGCCACGGGCGCCTGCGCCACCCCCGCTTCCTGGGCCTGCGCTTCGACAAGCCGGCGTCGGCCGTCGTGCGCGAGGCCTGAACCTCAGGCGGCGGCGCCCGCCGTCTGCCCGCTGCCGTTGGCGCTGGTGGTGGTCTCCTCGCCGGAGCTGCGCTGCTTGTAGATCAGCGCGCCGGCACCGGCGCCCGCGGCGGTCAGCGCCAGCACGGCCGGGCCCTTGACGCTGCGCGGCTTCTCGCGGCGCTTCTCGGCGATCTTCAGCGCGTGGCGCAGCGAGGTCAGGGCGTTGCCCGCCTCCTTCTTGGCCTTGCGGTCGTCCAGCAGCGTCACGATGTTCGGCCGGCCGCTGCGGTCCGCGCTGCGCTTGTAGGCCTTACGGGCCGACTGGTAGGCGTCGCGCAGCTCCTCGCGGGCCTGCTCGTTGCCCGCCAGCGCCTTCGCGGTGAACACCGCGGTGCCCGCCGGGGTACGCGCTGCCTTGCGCTTGCCCACCTTGAGTCCGCTTTTCACTGCCTTGCGCTTCTTGCTCGCCATGTGACTACTCCTCCGTTTTGTTCTGGTCGCCCAGCAACGCGTCCTTCGCCTTCTCGATCGGCGACGGTGCGTCGGGGTCGGGGATCTGCTCGTCGATGTGGTCGATCCGGGCCTCGACCCGGGTCATGCTGGCGTTCATGTCCTTGAACTCGCCGTCGGCCGACGGGCCCAGCGATTCGCGTACCGCCGCGATGTCACCGCGGACGGCGTCCATGGACCGGGCCAACCCCTGGATCCCGTGGTCCATGGAGCGCATGTGCTCCAGCAGCTCGCGCTGGAAGTCCGGCAGGCCGGCGGCGGAGTCGATCGAACCTCCGACCGCCTCCGCCACCCGCCGCACCGGGCCTCCCGCGGGCATCGGCTACTTCGCCGCCTTCTTGTCCAGCTTCGAGGTGTCGCGCGGCTCCAGGAACGGCTCGTCGAGCGGTGCGGGCTCGCCTGCCTCGCGCTGCTGGGAGCGCTGGAGCTCGGAGTTGAACTCCGCTCCGAACAGGATCGCCAGGTTGGTGATCCAGATCCAGATCAGGAACGCGATGATGCCGCCCATGGACCCGTAGGTCTTGTTCAGCGTGGCGAACTTGGCCACGTAGATGGCGAACAGGATCGACGCGACGATCCAGATGAACAGCGCCACGAA
>DASQLM010000415.1:0-4346 GCA_035630015.1 Thermoleophilaceae bacterium
GGACTTCGACGACCTGGCCGAGCACGGCTGCATGGTCGGCCACGGCTCGCTCCTGGCCTTCGACCAGGACACCGACATCCGCGAGCTGTGCACCCACCTGCTGGAGTTCGGTGCCGACGAGAGCTGCGGCAAGTGCTTCCCCTGCCGGATCGGCCTGCAGCGGGCGGTCGAGATGTCCGAGGCGCCGGGGGACATCGACCGCGAGAAGCTCGAGGCGCTGCTGGAGACGCTGGAGCTTGGGTCGCTGTGCGCCCACGGCGGCGGCATGCCGGCGCCCATCCGCACGCTGATCGAGTTCTTCCCCGATGAGTTGGGGCTGACCGGTGGCGACGGGCCCGACAAGCCCCGGCAGGAGAAGCAGTCCGAGGGCGACCGCCGCCCCGAGGAGGAGGCCACCACCGACGACCCCGAGGAGCCGAGCGGCGCATGAACGTCACGGTCGACGGCATCGACGTGGACGTGCCCGACGGGGCGACGGTGCTGGAGGCGGCGCGGATGGCCGACCGCTGGGTGCCCACGCTGTGCTTCGACGAGCGCATGGACCCGTTCGGCGCGTGCCGCGTATGCATGGTGGGGGTGGAAGGCCAGGATGGGCCGCTCGCCGCGTGCACCACGCCCTGCTCGGACGGCATGGAGGTGCACACCACCGACGCCATGGCCCGGCGGGTGGCCACGGCCACGGTCGAGCTGGTCATGAGCGAGCTGCCGAGCACGCCCGGGAGCCACACGGAGCTGATGGAGATCGCCGAGCGGCTGGAGGTCGGGGAGCCGCGCTGGAAGGGCGCGGTGCACGAGCCCCGCCACGACGAGCGCCACCCGTACCTGTCCTTGCACCACGAGCTGTGCATCTCGTGCGGGCGCTGCGTGCGCGCGTGCGACGAGATCCAGGGCGCGTTCGCGCTGACCGCCACCGGGCGTGGGTTCGAGTCCAACGTGGCCGCCGGGCTGAACGGCGGCTTCACCGACTCGACCTGCGTGTCGTGCGGCGCCTGCGCCGACACCTGCCCGACGGACGCCATCACCGAGCATTCGCTGCTAGACCTACTGGAGGCACCCGAGAGAGGAGTCGCGGCATGAGCGCGCGGTTCGAGCAGACCACCACCACGACCTGCGGCTACTGCGGGGTCGGCTGCCGGCTGGAGACGCACCGCGTCGACGGCACGGTGCGCTCCATCTCACCGGCCATGGACGGCCCGGCCAACAAGGGCCACACCTGCGTGAAGGGCCGGTTCGCCCACCAGTTCGCCCGCTCGCGCGACCGTCTGACCGCGCCGCTCGTGCGCGAGAACGAGGGCTTCCGCCTGGCCTCCTGGGATGAGGCCATCGGGCGCATCGTGGACGCCTTCACGTCGATCAAGGCCGAGCACGGGCCTGACGCCATCGCCGGCCTGGCCTCCTCGCGGGGGACCAACGAGGACTGCTACGTGATGCAGCGCTTCATGCGCGCCGCCATCGGGACGCACAACATCGACAACTGCTCACGCGTCTGCCATTCCCCGACCTCGTTCGCGCTGCGCAAGTCGTTCGGCATGTCCGGCGCCACCGGGTCGTTCGACGACTTCGAGCGCGCCGACGTGGCGCTGCTGGTGGGCGTGAACCCCACGCAGGGCCACCCGGTGGTGGGCGCCCGGATCAAGCAGGCCGCGCTGAACGGGCTCAAGCTGATCACTGCCGACCCGCGCCGGATCGAGCTGTCGGACTACGGCGAGATCCACCTGCCGATGCGTCCGGGCACCAACGCCGCCCTGCTCAACGGCCTCTGCCACGTGGTCATCCGCGACGGGCTGACCGACCAGGACTTCATCCGCGAGCGCACCGAGGGCTACGACGCGGTGGCCGAAGTGGTGGAGGCCTACACCCCGGAGGCCGTGGAGGAGATCACCGGCATCCCGGCCGACGACACCGTGGCCGCCGCGCACATGTACGCGCAGGCCGACCGCGCGTGCATCTCGTGGGGTCTCGGCGTGACCGAGCACCTGTACGGCTCCGAGGTGGTGCAGCTGATCTGCAACCTGGCGCTGCTGACGGGCAACGTCGGCAAGCCCGGCGCCGCGCTGCTGCCCCTGCGCGGCCAGAACAACGTGCAGGGCTCGTCCGACCACGGCGCGCTGCCGGACACCTACACCGACTACAAGCCGGTCACCGACGACGAGGTCACCTCGCGGTTCGAGCAGCGCTGGGGCGTCTCGATGAAGCGCGAGCCCGGCATGAAGATCCCGGAGATGTTCGATGCCGCCGTCGAGGGGTCGCTGAAGGCCATGTACATCTTCGGCGAGGACGTGGCCCAGACCGACCCGGACACCGCACACGTGGAGAAGGCGCTCAGCTCGCTGGACTTCCTGGTCTGCCAGGACATCTTCGAGAGCGAGACCACCAAGTTCGCCGATGTGATCCTGCCCGCCTCGTCCTTCCTGGAGAAGACGGGCACGTTCACCAACGCCGAGCGGCGGCTGCAGATGGTGGAGCCCGGCGCCGAGCCCCCCGGCTCCGCCCGCACCGACTTCGAGATCATCACCACCCTCTCCAAGGCCATGGGCTACGACATGGGCTACGAGACGCCGGCCGACGTGATGGACGAGGTCGCCGAGATGACGCCGCGCTATGCCGGCATCTCGCACGACCGGATTGGCCGCGACGGCCTGCAGTGGCCGGTGGCGCCCGACGGCACCGACACGCCGATCCTGTACGAGGAGCACTTCGAGACCGAGAGCGGCCTGGGCCACTTCGCGCCGATCCCGTACAAGCCGCCCGGCGACGCCGCGGACGACGAGTTCCCGCTGATCCTGGTCACCGGTCGGCGCCTGGAGCACTACAACGCGGGCAACATGACCCGCCGGACCGAGAACCTGACGCTGATGCCCCACGACACGCTGGAGATCCACCCGGAGGACGCCGGGGCGCTGGGCCTGGCCTCGGGCGACGAGGTGCGGCTGCGCTCACGCGTGGGACAGGTGCAGCTCGGCGTGGACGTGACCGACCGGATCGAGAAGGGCCACGTGTTCACCGCGTTCCACTTCCCCGAGGTGCGCACCAACCTGTTGGTCGGCCAGTCCTCGGACGTGAACACCAGCTGCCCGGAGTACAAGGTCGTGGCGGTGTCGGTCGAGCCGGTGGGGGCCGAGGCGACCGAAACCGCGCCGCCCGCCGCCGTCGCCGAGAGCGTCCTGTCCTAGTGGTGTAGGACGACACTCAGGCAGGACACTCGGCCGGTAGCGTGGTTCGCATGGCCGACGACCACGCCGCCCCGCCGACCGGGCCTACCAGCCCGGCGGACGCCGTCGCCGGCGTCAGGGTCGACGCGCCGACGCGCGGCAACCGCCGGCTCGAGGCCTTCCTCGCGGCCGCCAACGCCGACGACCGGCTCAAGGCGCAGTGGGTGATGCAGCAGACGGTGGCCACCCGGCTGGGCATGTCCGACCACTCGTGGGTGCACGTGCGGATCGTGCTGAACATCGCGCTGCGGCTGTCGCGGCTCCTGTTCAAGCGCGCGGTGGAGCCGGCCATGGTCCGCGACCACCTGATGCGCGAGCACGACGCCGAGGTGGTGATCGCCGCCGGATGCCTGCTGCACGACACCGGCATGTCGATCCACCGCACCGACCACGAGGCCTACAGCCTGTTCCTGGCCAACGAGCGCCTCGGCGCGCTGCTGGAGGGAATCTACGACGAGCCCGAGCGGACCGTGGTGGCCTCCGAGGCGCTGCACGCGGTGATCGGGCACCGCCGGCGCGGCGACCCGCTTACCCCGGAAGCGGGGATCGTGCGCGTGGCCGACGCGCTCGACCTGGCCCACGGCCGCTCGCGGGTGCCGTTCGAGCAGGGGCGCCCGAACATCCACTCGCTGTCGGCGGCAGCCATCGACTCGGTCGAGATCCGGGCGGGGGCCGAGAAGGCCGTCACGATCGAGATCGCGATGAACAACTCATCCGGCATCTTCCAGGTGGACGAGCTGCTGGCCACCAAGCTGCACGGCTCTGGCCTCGAGGAGCACGTGGAGGTGGTGGCGCGGATCGACGCCGAGCACGAGAAGCGGCTCGTACCCGTGTTCCGGATTTGATGCCACGGAATCGACATCCATGTCGATTCCGTGAACGACCCCAGCGCCCCCTTGGCCGGTGTCAATGATCCCTACGGTCGAGACCGAGCGCCTGGTGCTCAGCGAGTGGACCCCGCAGGACGTGGACCAGTACGCGCGCATCTGCGCGATCCCCGAGGTCATGCAGTACATGTGGCCGGCGCGCCCGGCGACGCCCGCCGAGTCGGCGTACGGCGTGCAGCTGCTGCGCGAGCACTGGCAGCGCTGGGGCTTCGGCCACTGGGCGGTGCACGAGAAGGAGAGCGGGCGG
>DASQLM010000416.1:0-5399 GCA_035630015.1 Thermoleophilaceae bacterium
GATCATCACCCACTACACGCGCATCCTGAACTACGTGAAGCCCGACTTCGTGCACATCCTGCTGGACGGCCGGATCGTGCGCGAGGGTGGCTCCGAGCTGGCCGACGAGCTGGAGGAGAAGGGCTACGACTTCATCCGCGAAGAGGTGGCCGCCAATGCCGGCTAGCTGGCTCGAGGAGCAGCGCGAGATCGCGCTGAAGGCCTTCGAGGCCGAGGACGTGCCCACATGGCGCCGCTCGGGCTTCTGGACCACGTCGCTGCGCGGCCTGGACCTGGACGCCTTGGAGGCCCGCCACTACGAGCCGCTGGCCGACGGTGACGCGCTGCCCCCCACCGTGGCCGAGGACATCGGCGACTCCTCGCTTGGCGGCCTGATCGTCCAGCGCGGTGCCACCACCATCCGCTCGTGGATCGACCCCGAGGTCGAGGCCCAGGGCGTGATCGTCTGCTCGCTGGAGGAGGCGGTCCAGAAGCACCCGGACCAGGTGCAGGAGTGGTACGGCAAGCGCCTGGACCCGGCAGAGGGCAAGTTCACCGCGGCCTCGCTTGCCTTCTGGACCGGCGGCGCCTTCGTGTGGGTGCCCAAGGACGTCAAGGTCGAGAAGCCGATCCAGATCGTCTACCTGATCGACGAGCCGGGGATCGCGCAGTACGCGCAGACGCTGGCCGTGGTCGGCGAGCACTCACAGGTGTCGATCCGCGAGTACGACCTGGGCACGCCGTTCGAGGGCCAGGCCCTGCACGCCGGCGGCTTCGAGCTGTTCGCCCGCCCCGGCTCCCGTGCCGAGGTGGCCCACTTCCAGGACTGGGGCCCGGCCGAGGTGTACGACATCTCGACCAAGCGGGTCGAGGTGGCCAAGGACGCGTTCGTGTCCTGGGTGCCGATCCACCTGGGCGGCCGCCTGACCAAGCAGACGCTGGACATCATCACCGCCGAGCCCGGGTCGGACATGCGCCACACCGGCATGTACTTCACCGAGGGCGAGGAGCACCTGGACCTGTTCACCACCGATCGCCACGAGGCCGGGCACACGGCCGGCGACACGGTGTGGAAGGGCGCGCTGACGGGCTCGTCGCGGGCCTCATACGAGGGCCTGATCGAGATCATCGAGAACTGCCAGGAGACGCACACCTACCTGCAGACCCACCAGATGCTGCTGAGCCAGAAGGCCAAGGGCGACGCCATCCCCTCGCTGATCGTGAAGACCGACTCCGTCTCGGCCTCGCACGGCGGCACCGTCGGCGAGCTGGACGAGGAGCAGATCTTCTACATGATGACCCGCGGCATCCCCCGCTCCGAGGCGGTCCGCGTGCTGGTCGAGGGGTACTTCGAGGAGGTCGTCCAGCGCCTGCACGACGAGCAGCTGGAGTCGCTGGTGCGGCGCCGGATCGCCCAGAAGCTGCTGGCGGCCGAGGACCAGGTCAACGAGTTCATCGGCGAGCGCGTGAGCCTGGAGCAGACCGAAGGGGCCCAGGCGCCGTGAGCACGGTCCGCCCCACGCTGGACGTGCGCGCGGACTTCCCGGTGCTCCGGGACGGCCCCGGCGCCGGCGAGCGCGGGCTGGCCTACCTGGACTCGGCGGCCACGTCGCAGAAGCCGGACGCGGTCATCGACACGATGGCCGACTTCAACCGCGGCTCCTACGGCACCGTGCACCGCAGCGTGTACGCGCTGGCCGAGCGCTCCACCGAGCTGTTCGAGGGAGCCCGCAACAAGGCCGCCGCGCTGGTCTCGTGGGAGCCCGACACCACCATCTTCACCGCCAACGCCACCGCGGCGATCAACCTGGTGGCGTACACGTGGGCGCGCCAGAACATCGGGGCCGGCGACCAGATCGTCCTGACCCAGATGGAGCACCACTCCAACATCGTGCCCTGGCAGATCGTGGCGGCCGAGAAGGGCGCCACGCTGCGCTGGCTGCACGTGGACGAGAGTGGCCGGATCTCGCTGGACGAGTTGGACGGGGTGCTGGCCGAGGGCAACGTGAAGCTGGTGGCGGTCACGCACGTGAGCAACGTGCTGGGCACCATCAACCCCGTGGCCGAGGTGGCCGCCCGGGCACGCGCCGCCGGCGCCGTCTGCCTGGTCGACGGCTCGCAGGCCGTGCCCCAGATGCCGGTCGACCTGCACGAGCTCGGCGCGGACTTCTACGCCTGGACCGCGCACAAGGCGCTGGGGCCGTCGGGCCTTGGCCTGCTGCACGGCCGGCGCGAGCTGCTGGAGGCCATGCCCCCGTTCCTGGGCGGCGGCCACATGATCAGCCAGGTGGGCCTGGAGTCGTCGACCTGGGCCGAGCTGCCGGGCAAGTTCGAGGCGGGCACGTCAGCCATCACCGAGGCCGTCGGCCTGGGCGCCGCCGTCGACTACCTGAACGCCATCGGCATGGACGCGGTGCGCGCCCACGAGGCCGACCTGACCGCCTACGCGCTCGAGCGGCTGCCCGAGGTCCAGGGCCTGCGGGTGTTCGGACCGCCCGAGGCCGAGGCCCGCGGCGGCGTGATCTCCTTCGAGCTGGAGGGCATCCACCCCCACGACCTGGCCGAGATCTGCGACCGCGGCGGCGTGTGCATCCGCGCCGGGCACCACTGCGCCCAGCCGCTGATGCGCGAGTTGGGCGTGTCGGCCACGGCGCGCGCCAGCTTCCACGTGTACTCGAACCGCGAGGACGTCGACCGGCTGGTCGAGTCGCTGCGCGAGGCCCGGGAGGTGTTCGCGCTCTGATGGACGCCCTGTACCGCGACTACATCCTGGATCACTACAAGAACCCCCGGAACTTCGGGACGCTGGAGCCCCACGACCTGGAGCACCACGATCACAACCCGCTGTGCGGCGACGAGCTGGGCGTGCACCTGATCACCGACGATGAGGGCACGATCACCGACCTGCGCTTCCACGGCCAGGGCTGCGCCATCTCGCAGGCTTCGGCGTCGATCGCCTCCGAGGAGCTGATCGGCATGAAAGTCGACCAGATCCCCGACCTGAACGCCGAGTGGGTCTTCGACCTGCTGGGCATCGACATCTCCCCCACGCGCCGAAAGTGCGCGCTGCTGAGCCTGAAGGTCATGCGCGGCGCCACCAGCGGCGACGCCTCCTGGCCCGAGTAGCCGTCCTCGATCCGGCCGGCCGACTCAAGTGGACTGACGCCGTACCGATAGGGCGAGTGTGGGGTCACTTCTGTCGCGAATCATCGACGAAGGTCTGATCAAGGCGGTCTACCAGCCGCTGGTCGACCTGTACACGGGCGAGGTCATGGGCTACGAGGCCCTGGCCCGCGGCCCCGAGGGCGAGCTGGAGCGCCCCGACCTGATGTTCGCCGCGGCCCGGTCCGAGGGCCGGCTGGCCGAGCTGGACCGCGCGTGCGCCTACGCCGCGGTCGCCGGCGCCGTGGAGGCAGGGCTCCAGGCGCCCCTGACCCTGTTCGTGAACGCCGAGCCCGAGGTGGCCGGCGGCAAGCGCCCGGAGGGCGCGCCCACGCCGCAGGACCTGCCCCGCGACCTGCGCCTGGTGATCGAGGTCACCGAGCGGGCGCTGGCCTCCCATCCGGCGAACCTGCTGCCCACGATCGACGAACTGCGCTCGCACGGCATCGGCATAGCCCTGGACGACGTGGGTGTGGACCCGCGCTCACTGGCGCTGATGCCGTTCCTGCGCCCCGACGTGATCAAGCTGGATCTGAGCCTGATCCAGGGCCGGCCGAGCGAGGCGGTGGCCGAGACCCACAACGCGGTGAGCGCGTACGCCGAGCGCACCGGCGCGCTGGTGGTGGCCGAGGGCATCGAGACCGAGGAGCACGCCGAGCGGGCCCGCGCCATGGGTGCCAGCGTGGGCCAGGGCTGGCTGTTCGGCCGCCCCGGTCCACTGCCCGCGAGCCTCACCCAGCCCCGGTCCCGCATCCCGATCTTCGAAACGGAGGCACGGGCCACGCAGACGCCGTACCGCTCGATCGAGGGCCGCCGCCCGCTGCGCAGCGGCACCAAGCGCCTGCTCCTGGAGATCAGCCGCGAGCTCGAGCGCCAGGCTGATGCCCTGGGCGAGCACGCGGTCCTGATCAGCACCTTCCAGCACGCCCGCCACTTCACCCCCACCCAGGCCGCGCTGTACGAGCAGATGGCACGGCGGCTGGCGTTCGTGGGGGCACTGGGCGAGGACATGGACCCCAATCCCGTCGACGGCGTCCGTGGCGCCACCCTCCCCTCGGACGACCCGCTGCTGCGCGAGTGGGACATCGTCGTCGTGGCCCCCCACTTCGCCGCGGCATTCACCGCGCTGGACCAGGGCGACACCGGGGTTTCCGACATGGACCGCCGGTTCGACTTCCAGCTGACCTACGAGCGTGAACTGGCGGTTCAGGCCGCGCGCTCGCTGATGTCCCGGATCGAGCCGGTCCACGGCCCGGCCGTGGGCGCGCGCGCGACCGTGGTGGCCGGCGTGAACGCCCTCTCGGTCTAGGCCGCCGGGTTGGCCTTGGCCCAGGCGATGATCTTCTTCGAGTCGTAGACCGGCTCGCCGGTATCGGGGACCAGCACGGGCACGACCCGCTGACCGGTCAGGCGCTCGACCTCGGCGCGGCCCTTGGTGCGGTTGAGCACCGGGACTCCCAGGCCGCCCACGGCCTGCACCTCGGGGTCGTATCCCGCCTCCTTGAGCGCCTTCAGCGCGTTGCCGCACGGGTGCCCGCCCGGCCGCGGCGTGGTGGTCACGTTCTTCAGGAAGTCGACGCAGACGTAGAGCTTCATGGCCCGACCCTAGTCCACGATCGGCGCCACCGCGGCGGCCACCGGACCCACGAACACCGCGGCGCCCAGCTCGTGCAGTTCCAGCGACGAGAGCTGGCACAGCACGGTCAGGCCACTCTCGTGGCGCAGGCGATAGAGCACGTCGTGGCCGCGGAAATCACGGTCCACGACCTCCGCGTTGGGCTCGTGCCCGGCCACCAGGCGCAGCTGCTCGGGCCGGAGCGCCACGTGCACCGGGCCCGACGCCGGCGCCGGCAGGGTCAGCCGGCCGATCTCCGTACGCACGTCCTGCCCGTCGGCGACGCCGGACAGCACGTTCACCTCACCCACGAACTGGGCCGTCCAGCGGTCCACCGGGCGGGCGTAGACCTCGGCCGGCGGCCCGGCCTGCACCAGCACGCCCTCGCGCATCACGGCCAGGCGGTCGCCCAGCGTGAGCGCCTCCTCCTGGTCGTGGGTCACCAGCAGCGCGGTGGCCCCGGCCTCCCGCAGGATCAGCGCCACCTCGCGGCGCAGGTCGGCCCGCAGCGTGGCGTCCAGGCTGGAGAACGGCTCGTCCAGCAGCACCAGCTCGGGCTCGGGGGCCAGGGCGCGGGCCAGCGCCACGCGCTGGCGCTCCCCGCCCGACAGCTCGTGCGGGTAGCGGTCGTGCTTGTGCTGCA
>DASQLM010000417.1:0-3883 GCA_035630015.1 Thermoleophilaceae bacterium
TCGTGGGCGATCCCCAGCTGGTCGAGGATGGCCCGGCGCCGGGGGGACGCCGAGGCCAGGATCACAGCTCGGGGAAGAAGATTCCCGCCTCGCGCGTGGCCGACTCGTCGGAGTCCGACCCGTGCACCAGGTTGGTCTGCACCTCGAGGCCGAAGTCGCCGCGGATCGAGCCGGGGGCGGCCTCGACCGGGTTGGTCGCGCCGATCACCTGGCGGGCGGCCTTGACGGCCTCGTGGCCCTCCAGCACGGCCGCTACCAGCGGGCCGCCGGTGATGAAGTCGACCAGGTCGCCGAAGAACGGCTTGTCCTCGTGCTCGGCGTAGTGCTCCTCGGCCTGCGCGCGCTCGACGGTCATGTGCTTCAGCGCGACGATCGTCAGGCCCTTGCGCTCGAACCGGGACAGGATCTCGCCCGTCAGGTTGCGCTCGAAGGCGTCCGGCTTGACCAGGATCAAGGTCCTTGCCATTGGTGCTTCCTTTCTCTCGAGTTACGAACGCGCGGGGCGCGGGGGGCGCTCGCGCTGGGGCTGCTGCTGTCCGTCCGTCGGCGGGCGCTCGGCGGCCGGGCGCTCTGCCGCCGGCCGGGCCTGGCGCTGCGGGGCGGCCTCACGTCGCTGGCCGTCCTCGCGCGGCGGGCGCTGCTTGGTGGTGCGGCGCGGCGGGGGCTCGGCCCCGGCCACCTGCGTGGGCGACTCCCCTGTGGCGCCGGCCGGCCGCTCGCGGCGGGGACGGCGCTCACGCCGGGGCTGCTGCTGTACCGGTGCGCCGACCTCGGCCTCGCAGTAGGGGCAGACCTTCCAGCGCGGGTCCAGCGGCTTGCCGCAGGTGGTGCACGGCTCCTTGAGCCGGTGCATGCAGCTGGGGCAGACCAGGAAGCTGTTCTCGATCTCGTAGTTGCAGTACGGGCAGGTCTTGTGCTCGGCGCCGGCCAGGCGCGCCTCGGCGGCGGCGATCTCCAGCTCGCGCTCGCGCACGTCCTCCAGGTACTCGGGCGGCCGCACGATCAGGTAGACGACCGTGCCCACGAACGGGAACAGCGACGCCGCGGTCGCGCAGGCGACGATCATCGGGTCCTCGATCCGCCGGCGGGCGTCCGAATACGTCCACCAGACCAGCGCGAAGTACATGACCACGAGGAACAGCAGGAGCAGGTTGACCGCGAGGTTCAACCCGTCGTTCGTGATGCCGAAGACGGCGAGCGGGGCCATTGAGCGAGCAGAGTCTAGCGGCGGGAGGGGCGGCAACAGCGCACCGGGCCCCGCGCTGCATCGGGGGCGTTCAGAGGAACAGGTTGCCCAGCAGGTAGCCGATGCCGAAGAAGACCAGGATCACGGTGGCCACGACGACGGCCACGAGGCCGATCATCACGCCGAAGCTGGGTCCGTCGCCGCGTTCCACGACCAGAACTGTGCCACGGGTCGGCGGATCGCGCTACATCGTCGAGGCGCGGGCGCCCGAGTCCGGGCGCACCAGGTCGGCGATCAGGTAGATCGACCCGGTGACCACCACGGCACCGTCCGCGCCGGCCAGCGAGCGGGCCATCTCGACCGCGTCGGCGGGGACCGGGACGGTGCGCACGGGCGGGCCGCCCAGGCGCCCGGCCAGCGACTCCAGCGTGGCCGGCGACAGCGAGCGCGGGTTCGAGCAGCGCGTGAACACCACCTGGTCGAAGTGCCCCACCAGCGTCTCCAGCATGGCCGCGGCGTCCTTGTCCTCCAGCACGCTGGCCACGAGCACGCGCGGGCGGCGCGGGCCCAGGACCTCGGGAAGCGCGTCCGCCAGCGCCCGCGCCCCCGCCGGGTTGTGCGCCCCGTCGTGCAGCACCAGCGGGTGGTCGGACATCGGATCGAGCCGTCCCGGGATGCGTGTGGCCGCGGCGGCGTCCGCCACGGCGCCGGGGTCCAGCGCACGCCCCAGGAACGCCTCGGCGGCCGCGCAGGCCAGGGCGAAGTTCTGACGCTGGAACGCTCCCGCGGCGCGCAGCGGCACGTCGGCCAGCGCGGGCGACTCGATCCAGCGGGCGTGGCGCTCGCCGGCCACGCGCTCGGCCACGGCCCGGGCGGCGGGTTCCAGCGGCGCGGTGACCAGCGTCGAGTGGTCGCGCACCACGGCCAGCTTCTCCTCGGCGATGTCGGCGATGGTCGGGCCCAGCCAGCGGGTGTGCTCCAGGCCCACGCCGGTCAGCACGGCGACCTTGGAGGGGATCACGTTGGTGGCGTCGTAGCGCCCGCCAAGACCCGCTTCGACCACGGCCACCTCGACCTTGCTGGCGGCCAGCTCGTGGTAGGCCGCGGCCGTGAGCGCCTCGAACTGCGTGACGGCGTCGTCGTCCTCGCCCTGGGCGCGCTCCACGATGTCGATGGCCTTGGCGGCGCGCTCGACGGCGGCGCCGAAGCGCTCGCCCGAGATCGGCTGCTCGCCAACCTCGATCCGCTCCCGGAACGACGCCAGGTGTGGCGACGTGTAGCTGCCGCTGCGCAGCCCGTGGCGCTCCAGCACGGCGGCGGTGAAACGCACGGTGGACGACTTGCCGTTGGAGCCCACGACGTGCACCGACGCAAACCGGCGCTGGGGCATGCCCAGCGTGGTGGTCAGCCGGTGCATGCGGTCCAGCCCGAAGCGCATGCCGAACAGCTCCAGGCCCAGCAGGTACTCCTCCGCCCGCTCGGGCGACCACGAGGCCATCAGAGGCGCTCGAGGGCGCCCGAGTACTCGGCCAGCTTCTCCCGCTCGCCCTCGACCACGTCCGCGGGGGCGCGCTCCACGAACTTGGCGTTGCCCAGCTTCTTCTCCAGCCGCGTGATCTCGCCCCGGAGGCGCTCGCGCTCACCCTCGATCCGCCGGCCCGCCTCGTCGGGGTCGAAGTCGGGGCCGGCCAGGAGATCGATGCTGCCACCGGGCACCGGCACGCTGGCAACCGGCTCGCCATCGGAGGGCTCCAGCCGGGCCAGCTGGGCCACCTGGTCGGCGAGCGGCAGGTCTCCCAGCCGTGCGGGTAGGACCGCCGAGGGCTTCACCCCGACCAGGTCGCGGTAGCGCCGGACGGCGGTGATCGCCTCGATCGCGGCGCCCACCTCACGCTCGGCGTTCTGGTCGCGCCGGCCGTGGTCGGCCTGCGGCCACTCGGCCTCGGCCAGGAAGCCACGCTCACCGGGCATGAACGACCAGATCTCTTCGGTCACGTGCGGCATCAGCGGGTGCAGCAGCCGCAGCGTGCGATCCAGCGTGTAGAGCAGCGTGTCCGCGACCGCGGGATCTCCGCCGCGGAGCCGGGGCTTGGCCATCTCGAGGTACCAGTCGCACAGCTCGGACCAGAAGAAGTCGTAGAGCTCCAGCGCCGCCGTGGACAGTTCGAAGCGATCGATCAGGTCGTTGGTGCGTTCGGTCACGCGCTCCAGCCTCGACAGGATCCAGCGATCCTCCAGCGTCGGGGCGGCGTCGGCGGCGCGCTGCTCGGGCACCCCCAGCAGGATCAGCCGTGAGGCGTTCCAGAGCTTGTTGGCCAGGTCCAGCCCCTGGCGCACGCGGTCGGGCGAGAAGCGCACGTCCTGGGTCGAGGCCATGGCCACGAGCCCGAACCGGACGGCGTCGGCGCCGTGCTCGGCTATCTGGTCCAGCGGGTCGATGCCGGTGCCCAGCGACTTGGACATGCGGCGCCCGTCGGGAGCCATGATCGTGGAGTTGATCGAGACGTGCTCGAACGGCACGGTGTCGGTGAATTCGATGCCCAGCATCACCATCCGGGCCACCCACAGGAAGATGATGTCCCGGCCCGTGGTCAGCACGTCGGTCGGGTAGAAGGCCCGGAGCTGGTCGGTCTGCTCGGGCCAGCCCAGCGTGGCGAACGGCCACAGCCCGGAGGAGAACCAGGTGTCCAGCACGTC
>DASQLM010000418.1:0-8831 GCA_035630015.1 Thermoleophilaceae bacterium
CGCTGCTGGCCCACGCCGAGGGCAAGGTGCTCCAGCGCGAGGAGATCTACCAGCGCGTGTGGGGCTACACGATGGCCCACGGCGACCGCTCGGTCGACGTCTTCATCCGCAAGGTGCGCCAGAAGCTGGAGGCGGTCTCGCCCCCCTGGCGCTACATCCACACCCACTTCGGGGTCGGGTACCGCTTCGACCCCGAGCTGCGCAACGGTGAGGCCCCCGCGCCGCACACGCCGGGCCAGTCCGACGCCGAGCTGGAACTGGCGTTCGAGCAGATCACCGCCGGCCTGCAGGACTGACCACCCGCCATACTGCGGTGGCGATGGGCCGCCGTGACCTGATCGTGCGCGCCGCCGGGGTAGTGCTGGCCGGCGAGATCGTCGTGCACCAGCTGCGCTACCTGGTCGCCCCCGCGGGCGAGGAGGCACACGGGTACCTGCCGCTGCTGGGGGCCGTCTCCGTCGTGGCGCTCGTCCTGGGCGCCGGCCAGCTGGCCGCGGTGCTCGAGCGCGCCCGCTCCACCGGCCGCGACGATCGCGTGTCGCTGAGCTTCCTGCGTGCCTGGGGCCTGGTCGCCGGTGGCGTGCTGGCGCTGTTCTGGGCCCAGGAGACCGTCGAGGCGCTGCTGCTGGGCGCGGCGCTGACCGCTCCGCTGGCGCCACTGGCCGCGGGCGGCTGGGTGGCCCTCCCGCTGACGCTCCTGACCGCCGCCCTGCTTGCCCTGGCGCTGACGGGGGCGCGCGCCGCCGTGCGGGCTGCCGCGCGGCGGGCCCGCGCACAGGTGGGGCGCCGGCTTCCGCGCCGCCGTCGCCTGCCCGCCGCGGCGACGCTCACGTCCTTCTCGCCGCTGGCCCTGAACCTGGCCGGCCGCGCACCGCCGCCCGCCGCCTGACCGAGATTCCCGCGCCGCCCGGCGGCGCCGAACCAGGAGGCAAGCATGTCCAATCGAGCAAGAGCGGGCCTGATCGTGCTCGCGGTGGCCATCGTGGCCGTCGCGTTCATCGCGCTGAGGCCCTCCGACAGCAGCGACAAGGCCGACGACCCGGCCGGCAACGCCGAGACCACGGCCACCACGCCCGCCGACGATGGGGCCGAGACCCCGACCGCGACCGCGGAGTCGGCTCCACCGCCGCCCAAGGAGATCACCCTTCGCGACGGCACCCCGCAGGGCGGTGTCCAGCGGATCGAGGTCACCAAGGGCGACGAGGTGCGCCTGCAGGTGCGCACCAACGAGACGACCCCCGACGAGATCCACCTGCACGGCTACGACATCGAGAAGGAGACCAGGTCGGGCGCGCCGGCCAACTTCCGGTTCAAGGCCGACATCGAGGGCGTGTTCGAGATCGAGAGCCACACCGCCGAGGACGCGGGCAAGGAGCCGCTGATCGCGCGGCTGGTGGTCGAACCCTCCTGATGTTCGTCATCGCGCACGGGATCGTCGGCCGGACCGACCTCCCGATCCCCGAGTGGCTGTTCGGCTGGGCCGCCGCGGTGGTGCTGGTGGTCTCGTTCGTGGCGCTGGCGGTGCTGTGGCCGCAGCCGCGCCTGCAGGACGGCGGCTTCAGGCCGCTGCCGCCGTGGCTGTCACGGGCGCTCACCAACCGCGTGACCGACGTGCTGTGCGGACTGATCGGCGTCGGCCTGCTGGGGCTGGTGGTCTACGCCGGCTTCAGCGGCGTGCAGGTGGCCATGGCCAACTTCGCGTCGGAGTTCGTGTTCGTGGTGTTCTGGACCGGCATGGTGGGGGTCAGCGTGCTGTTCGGCGACGTCTTCCGCGCGTTCAACCCGTGGCGGGCGCTGGGCCGGTTCGTGGCCTGGATCTCGCAGACGGCCGCGGGCGGCGAGATGCCCGCGCCGCTGAAGTACCCCGAGCGCCTGGGCTACCTGCCCGCCGCCGCGGGCCTGTTCGCCTTCACCACCCTCGAGCTGGTGGCGGCCGAAGGCAGCAAGCCCAGCAACGTGGCCATCGCCACGCTGGTCTACTCGGCCATCACGTTCGTGGCGATGGCGCTGTACGGCGTGGACCAGTGGTCGCGCAAGGGCGAGGCGTTCGGCGTCTACCTCAACCTGTTCTCGCGCATCTCGCCGTGGACCAGCCGCGACGGGCGTGTGGGCCTGCGCAAGCCGCTGTCGGGCCTGGCCGCCTGGAAGCCGCTGCCGGGGGCGGTGCTGCTGCTGGCCGTCATGATCGGCACCGTCACCTTCGACGGCGCCGCCGAAGCGCCGATCTGGACGGGCGTCGCGCCCGACATCCAGGACGCCTTCGTCTCGCTGGGCCTGTCGCCCGAACACGGCCTGGAGGCGGCGTTCCTCATCGGCGAGATGCTGGCGGTCGGCCTCGTCTACGGCTTCTACCGGCTGGGCATCGCCGGCGCGCGCAGCGTGGGCGGCGACCTGTCGGCCCGCGAGCTGGCCAACGCGTTCGTGCACTCGCTGGTGCCGATCGCGTTCGCCTACGTGGCCGCCCACTACCTGACCCAGCTGCTCTACCAGGGCCAGTCGATGATCTTCCTGATCTCCAACCCGCTCGGCGACGACGGCACCGACTTCTTCGGCACCGCCGACCGTGCCGTCGACTACGGCGTGATCGGCGCCACCACCGCCTGGTACTGGCAGGTGGGCTTCGTGGTCGTGGGCCACGTGGCCGCGTTGATCCTGGCCCACGACCGCGCGCTGGTCACCTACGACAAGCCGCGCTTGGCGGTGCGCTCCCAGTACTGGATGCTGGTGATCATGGTCGGCTTCACCAGCCTCGCGCTCTGGCTCCTGGCCCAGTCCAACGGCTAGCCGCATGGCCCTGCTGCTCCCGATAGCCCACGCCGGCCACTGGCTCGTGAACCTGGCCTACCTGGCGCCGGTGGTGGGCTTCCTGGGCTGGCTGGGCTGGGTGACCTGGAAGGAGCGGCGCGAGCAGGGGCCGGACGGCCCGACGGGCTGATCGGGGCGGGCGCGGTCGCGATCGTAGGGGTGATGGCCCCGGCGATCATGACCGCGGCGTGCGGCGGCTGTGCCCGGCGGCGCTCCGCTATATTCGCCGGGCGCCAGCGGGCGTAGCTCAGTTGGTTAGAGCGCCGGCCTGTCACGCCGGAGGTCGCCGGTTCGAGTCCGGTCGCTCGCGTCAGTCACACGGCCACGTCTGAGTCTGAGGCGCGCTGCCGAGCTGGCGGGAAAACGGTGGCCCAGTCGTCCTTTACGCTCACGACCGTCCAGCCATCCGTCCCGGCCCTGTGCAATGCCTGCTCGGCGCCGTCGGTGTACTCGAACTCACGGTCGGCATCGTCGTGCAGGAGGAGCAGCGGAAGAAACGGCTTCTCCTCATGCCAGGTGAACTCGAGCATCGGGATGTCGCCGTTCGAGTTCCCGGCCGCGAGCAGCGGGCGGCGGCCGGTGCGGCTCCAGATGCGGATCGGCTTCTGCGGCCCGTCGTCGAGGTAGTCGGCTTCGGGCTTGTGCGTGATCGTCCCACCACGATCGTCGCTGAGGTATGCCAACGTCGTCGCGCTGCCGATCACCCGCTCTCGGGGAATGCCGTACAGCTCCTGGCTGATCGGGCGCATGAAGTCGCGGCCGCCGCCCGAGGCGATGTAGTTGGTGAACCCGTTTGCTTCGAGGTAGCCGAGCAGCTCGACCATGGGCGCATACGTGCTGTCGAGATAGGTGCGGCCGAGGGTCGGATGCGGTGTCGTGCGAAGAAAGGCATCGGATCTCGCCTCGAACTCATCCACGCTGATCCCGTCGAACGCAGCGAGGACGCCGCCCAGGAGCGTGCGGACATTCGTGTCGTCACCCGCGTAATGCTCGGCGAGCACCCTTCCCAGCCACGCATGGTCGCGTTCGTACGCCGCCTTCCAGGGCTGGCGCTCGCGCAGTTCGGGATCGGCGTCCGCCATCTGGAACAACCGGCGGAGGATGAAATCGGCCTGGATCGGCAGAGGCTTCTCGCACCAAAGGGTGCCGTCGTTGTCGAACACCGCGACGCGCTCGGCTACCGGCACATCCGCCACCGTTTGCGCGACGAACTCGAGGATCGCGCGCTTGGCTGCGCGATCCGTCCAGCTCGCCAGGGCAGCGGTCATGCCGCGAGGCTAGAACAAGAAACCGAACTGCGAGGGCGCGAGTCGGGTGACGTGCCGCTCGTTGGCAGGGATTCACGCCACCGTGCGCGCCGCCGACGAGACACATGCCGGCATCACTGTCGTGACGGCACCTTCTTGGGAGCCTCGGTGAAACCGGCGGTAGGTTCCCGCCTAATTGACAACCCAGGAGCCGTCCATGAGTGCCAATTCGCCCGTCACCAGCGAAGTCTCCCGCGAGGAAGCTCTCGAGCTCGGGGCCGAGGCCTACACGTACCTCTACCCGCTGCTGACGATGGAGGCCACGCGCCGGCAGATGACCAACGCCGAGGCGGGTGGGAAGATCGGCTTCGGGCCGATGAACACGTTCATCCACACCCGGGAGTTCCCGCCGGCTGACTTCCGCGCCGTCGTGCGACCCAACTTCGACACGCTCTACTCGCTCGCGTGGCTGGATCTGAGCGACGAGCCACTGGTCCTGTCCGTCCCCGACAGCGACGGGCGCTACTACCTGCTGCCCATGCTCGACATGTGGACGGACGTGTTCGCCGTGCCCGGCAAGCGCACCAGCGGGACCGGGCCGGGGCACTACGCGATCGCCCCTCCGGGCTGGCAGGGCTCCGTGCCGGACGAGGTAGAGCTCATCCACGCACCCACGCCCTACGTGTGGACCATCGGGCGCACCCAGACCAACGGGCCTTCCGACTACGGCGCCGTCCACTCCATGCAGGACGGCTTCGAGGTGGTGGCGCTCTCGCGGTTCGGCGGCGAGCCCGCTCCCGTGCAGGTTGAGATCGACCCCACCGTCGACATGGAGACGGCCCCACTCGAGCAGGTCAACGCGCTGTCTGCGGCCGACTACTTCTCCCAGGCGGCGGAGCTGATGAAGGTGCACCCACCCCACATCACGGACTGGTCGACCGTGACGCGACTGCGCCGCATCGGCCTCCGGGCCGGCGAGAGCTTCGACTTCGATGCGCTCGCCCCCGACGTGCAGGAGGCCCTGAACGAGGTTCCGGCCAAGGCGCTCGGAGAGATGCAGGCCAAGCTGCCCACGCTGGCCAGCGTCGTCAACGGCTGGCAGATGAACGTCGACACCATGGGCGTCTACGGCAACTTCTACCTCAAGCGGGCGATCGTGACGCTGCTGGGGTTGGGAGCCAACCCGGCGGAGGACGCTACGTACCCGATCTGCCTGACCGATGGCGACGGCCAGGCGCTGGACGGCGCCAACGACTACGTGCTGCGCTTCGGCCCGGAGGAGCTGCCGCCGGTCGAGGCGTTCTGGTCGGTCACGATGTACGACGAGGAAGGCTTCCAGGTGTCCAACGACCTGAATCGTTTCGCGCTCGGTGACCGGGACGAGCTGGTCTACGGCGACGACGGCTCGCTGGAGCTCTACATGCAGCACGAAAGCCCCGGGCCGGACAAGGAGAAGAACTGGCTGCCCGCCCCCCGGGGACCGCTCGGGGTGACGATGCGGCTCTACGCACCCAAGCCACAGGTGCTCGAGGGCAGCTGGGCGCCTCCTGCCGTCGAGCGGGCGTAAAGACAGACGCCTGCAAGGTTTCGGCTGACGGCGTCATCGGCGCGGTCATGTGCGGAGCACTAGGCTCAGCGGGTGAGGATCCTCGTCACCGGCGCCTCCGGGTTTCTCGGCGGATTCGTCTGCCGGGACCTGGCTGCCGCGGGCCACGCCGTCTCGGCGCTCGTCCGCCGGCCGGGGTCGGCTCCGGCGGGCACGGCCGAGGTGGTTGGTGACATCACCGGCGACCAAACGGCCCTGGACGCCGCCGTCACAGCGGCCGCGCCGCAATGCGTGATCCACCTGGCGGCCGAGATCGCGTCGCAGCGCGACGCCGGGCGGATCGATGCCGTGAACGTGGAGGGCACGCGCGCGCTGCTGGCGGCGTGCCGGGCGGCGGGGTCGCCGAAGCTGGTGTTCGCGTCGACCGTGGTCACCGGCGACGCCCACGGCGCGGTGCTGGACGAGCAGTCCGAGCTCCCGGTGGAGACGGTCTACGGGCGCTCCAAGCAGGAGGGCGAGCGGCTGGTGCGCCGGTCCCCGCTGCCCGCCGTGGTGATCCGGCCCTCGCACGTCTACGGCCCGGGCGGCTGGTTCGTGGAGGAGTTCGTGGACCGTCTGCGCAAGCCAGGCCGGTTCGCGGTCATCGGGGACGGCCACAACCTGTGGGACGTGGTCAGGGTCGAGGACGTGGCCCAGGCCTTCCGGCTGGCGGCCGAGCAGGGCGCCGATGGCTCGACCTACCACGTGGCCGACGACGAGCCGATCGCCTTCCGTGACTTCGTCGCCCTGGCCGCCGGCGCGCTGGACGTCGGCCCGCCGCGCTCGATCCCGGTAGGTCTGGCGCGCCTGGTGGCCGGGGCCGACCCGGTGGCCGCCGTGACCCGCTCGGCCCGTTCGAGCAACGCCCTGATCAAGCGCGAGCTGGGCTGGTCACCGCGGTTCCCGCGGGCGGTGGACGGCGTGCCGGACGCCGTCCACCGGCTGCCCGCCTAGACGCCCAGCTCCTCGGACGCCATCTGGGCGCCCTTGATGCGGTTGGTGATCTTCTGCATGGCCACGTCCCGCGCGTAGTCGGGATCGCCGCCGTGGCCGGGCTTGAGGTCGCGCGAGAACGGCGAGAAGCCGCAGTCGTCAGTGGCCCCCAGTTGCGCGACCGGGATGTGCTTGGCCGCCGCGACCAGCCGGTCCCGGACCTCCTCGGCAGTCTCCACCTCGGGGCTCAGCGGGTTGATCACGCCGATGAACGCCACCTGCTTCACGCCCTCAGCGTCCTCGCGGAGGTTGTCGCCGACCAGCTTGTAGACCGTCTCCTTGTCGTTCTCGGAGGCGCACTGGATCAGGAAGTAGCCCGCGTTCATCTCGAACATGCTGTTCAGGAGCTTCTCGTAGGGAACCTCCTTGGAGTGCACGGAGTCGTTGTCGCCGCCCGGACAGGTGTGGATGCCGATGTTCTGGCGCTCCTCGGGAGAGAAGCGGTCGAACACGCGGTTGTTCAGGTCGATGAACTCCTGGAGCATGTCCTTGCCGGTCCAGGGGTTGCGCGAGTCGTTCTTGTTCGCCAGCCGGCCCTCGGTGAAGTCCACCGACACGCGCTCGGCGCCGGCCTCGAACGCGCCCCGGATGTCCTTCTCGACCTCGTCGACCACGTCGTCAAGGAACTGCTCGCGCGAATAGCCCTCGAGCTCCTCCTCGAGCGGGTAGAGCAGCATCATCATCGACGGGGAGATCACGGCCTGCTTGACCGGGTTGCTCGCGTCGGCCTTGTTCTTCTCCACGAACTCGCGCGCGAAGGTCTTGTAGCGGAACGGGCCACCGGTCAGGCGCGGCAGCTGGCGGTGGTGGCCGTCGTCGAAGATGGCGAAGAACTGCCCGTCGCCGGCCAGGTTGTCCGCCAGTCCGGTGCCGGCCAGCGTGTCGGTGATGGGGTAGGTGGCGAAGCTGGACTCGCGCTGCTCCCCGTCGGTCACGTACTTCTCGCCCGTCTGCTCCAGTCTCTGGATCGAGTCCTTGGCGGCCTCGTCCTGCAGCTTCTGCAGATCCTCGAACGTGATGTTGCCCTGATCGAGCTCCTCGTAGGCGTCCTGCAGCTTTCGCGGACGCGGAAGCGACCCGACGATCTCTGTCGGAATCGGCATCTCTCTCAACTCCCCTCGTCGATCCGGCCCGTCGAACGGCGTAGCCGGTCCCTCGCAGCGAGGCTAGGAGGTCGGTGGGGGCAAGACAACCCTCGCGGGGGTCATAATCGCGCCATGTCCCTGAACCTGGCCGGTAGCCGCGCCCTCGTCACCGGAGCGTCGGGGGGCATCGGTGAGGCCATCGTCCGCGCGTTGCACGCCCGCGGCGCCACCGTGGTGGCCACCGCCCGCCGCAAGGAGGTGCTCGAGGCGCTGAGCCAGGGGCTGGGCGACCGCGTGGAGGCGCTGCCCGCCGACCTGGCCGACGCCGCCGACGTGGAGGCGCTGCCAGAGCGGGCCGGCCGGATCGACCTGCTGGTGGCCAACGCCGCGCTGCCCGCCTCGGGCCGCTACGACTCCTTCAGCGCGCTGGAGGTGGACCGGGCGCTGGACGTGAACCTGCGCGCGCCGATCCACCTGGCCCGCGGGCTGGCCGGGCCGATGGTCGAGCGCGGATCCGGCCACCTCGTGTTCATCTCGTCGCTGTCGGGCAAGACGGCCAGCCCCGGCGGCTCGCTGTACTCGGCCACGAAGTTCGGCATGCGGGGATTCGCCCTGGGCCTGCGCGAGGACCTGGTCGGCACCGGCGTGGGCGTGACCACCGTCTTCCCGGGCTTCATCCGCGACGCGGGCATGTTCCACGAGGCCGACACCGAGCTGCCGAAGGGCGTGGGCACGCGCACGCCCGAGCAGGTGGCCGCGGGCGTGATCCGCGGCATCGAGCGCGACCGGGCCGAGGTGGCCGTGGCCCCGTTGGCGCTGCGGCTGGGATCGATCGCGGGAGGCATCGCCCCCGGCCCGGTGAACGCCCTCCAGCGCCGCATGGGCAGCCGCGAGATCGCGGAGCAGATGGCGAAGGGCCAGGCGCACAAGCGCTGAGCCCGAAGTCCTGCCCTCTGTGACCCACCTCACATAGCGCCGCGCAACCTTTCGCGAAAAGCGGTGTTCTAGGCCCCCAACAACGCCGAATCCGCGTATCCACGCGGAGCGGGGGACCCAATCAGTCCCCGGGGCAAATCGGGAAATCGTTCCCGGCGCGCAAGCTCTTTCAGCGCGAGC
>DASQLM010000419.1:0-16033 GCA_035630015.1 Thermoleophilaceae bacterium
CTCCATGTGCGCCGCCTGCACGCCGTAGTTGCCCACCATCGGGTAGGTGAAGACGATGATCTGGCCCCGGTAGCTGGGGTCGGTGACCGACTCCTGGTAGCCGGACATGGCGGTGTTGAAGACGACTTCTCCTCTGCCGTGCTCGAGGTATCCGACCAGGTCGCCGTCGAAGCGCTCGCCGTCCTCGAGCAGCAGGTAGCCGGGCGTGGCGCTCACTTGACCAGCCCCTGGACCTGCTTGAACTCGTCGCCACCGGCCCGGCCGAACATCTCGAAGAGGGCGGTCTCGACGGTGGTCGGGACCGCCCCGGCGTCGGTCATCCGCCGCAGCCCCACCTCACGGTCCAGGGCCGAGCGGGAGCCGACCGCATCGACCGCCACGTGCACCTCGACGCCGGTGGCCAGCAACTCTGCCGCGGTCTGGTGCACGCACACGTGGGCCTCGATCCCGCACATCAGGACCTGGTCGCGCCCGCCGAGGTCGAACCCGTCGGCCGAGGCGCCCGAGAAGACGGTCTTGGGCAGCGGCTCGACGTCACCGAGGTGGCGGGCGACCTCGTCCACGGTCGCCCCCAGCCCCTTCGGGTACTGCTCGGTGACCACGACGGGCAGGTCCATGATCCGGGCGGCCTGGAGCAGGACGGCGGACCCCTTGGCCACGTCGTCGAAGTGCTCGACGCCCTTGCGGAAGGCCTCCTGCACGTCCACCACCAGCACGGTCGTGCGGTCTCGCTCCAGCATCAGTTGACCGCTCCGATCGCGAAGGTGCGCTCCCGGAAGGCCACGGCGCCGGCGGCCACGGTCATGCGCACCCGCCCCGTCAGCGTCCGGCCGTGGAAGGCGCAGTTGGCCGACCGGCTCTCGTATCCGGCCTCGCCCACCTGCCACTCGGCGTCCAGGTCCACCAGGCAGATGTCCGCCGGCCGGCCCCCGGCCAGCGTGGGCACGTGCAGGCCGAACGGCTCGCCGCCGGCGGTCATGCGCTGCACCACCAGCCCCAGGTCCAGCACCCCCGGGACCACCAGGTCGGTGTGCACCGCGGCAAACGCCGTCTCCAGCCCGGTCACGCCCAGCGGGGCGTCCTCGAACGGCTGTTCCTTCTCGTCACGCGCGTGCGGGGCGTGGTCGGTGGCGATGGTGTCCAGCGCCCCGGAGCGGACGCCGTCGATGATGGCCTGGCGGTCGTCCTCGCTGCGCAGGGGCGGGTTCATCTTCTTGCCCGTGTCCAGCGTGCGCACGGCCTCGTCGCTGAGCAGCAGGTGGTGCGGAGTGGCCTCGGCGGTGACCTTCACGCCGGCGGCCTTGGCCCGCTCGATGATCTCCACCGTGGCGCGCGCGGACACGTGCTGGATGTGGATGCGCCCGTCCTCGTAGGCCGCCAGATCGCAGTCGCGGGCCACCATGACCGACTCGCTGACCGACGGGATGCCGGCCACGCCGAGCAGCGCGGACACGTCGCCCTCGTGCATCACGCCGCCGGCCGAGAGCGTCGGGTCCTCCTCGTGGAGCGCGATGGTCAGGCCGGCAAGCCGCTGGTACTGCAGCGCCTGGCGCATGACGTTGGCGGAGCGGATCGGCAGGCCGTCGTCGGTCAGCCCGGCGGCGCCCGCGGCGGCTAGGTCGGCGGCTTCGGTCAGGTGCTCGCCCTTCTGGCCCACGGTCACGGCGGCCGTGAAGCCCGTGGGGACCCGCGCCTGGGTCTCGGCGATCTCGCGTAGCGACTGGACGATCGAGGCGTTGTCGACCACCGGTTGCGTGTTGGGCATGGCCAGGATGGCGCAGAACCCACCCGCGGCCGCGGCGCGGGTGCCGGTCTCGATGTCCTCCTTGTACTCCTGGCCCGGAGTGCGCAGGTGCACGTGCGGGTCCACGAAGGCGGGGAAGGCGTGCAGCTTCTGGGCCTCGACCACCTCGCCGTCGGCGGGGGCCTCCAGCGTGCCCGGCTCGCCGATGGCCACGATCTGGCCGGCACGCACCAGGACGTCGCCGGGCCCGTCCAGCCCCGCCCGGGGGTCGAGCAGGTGCGCCTCGCGCAGGAGCAGGGTCGCCGGCGGCACCGGCGCGCGGTCCAGGATCACCGTCATGCGGGCTGGGGCTCCGGGTGGATGGGGGCCTCGGTGCTGGTGGGTGCCCCGGCCAGCAGCTCGTACAGGACGGCCATGCGCACCACGACGCCCGACTGCACCTGCTCTGTGATCAGCGCCTGGGGCGAGTCGATGACCTCGGCCGACAGCTCCACGCCGCGGTTCACCGGGCCCGGGTGCATCAGCAGCTGGCCGGCACCCAGGCGGCGGGCGTTGATCTGGTACTGGGCGGCGTACTCGCGCAGCGAGGGCACGAACGATCCGGTCATGCGCTCGTGCTGCATCCGCAGCGCGTAGATCACGTCGGCGTCCTGGCTGCCGTCCAGGGTGGCGCTTACGTCGCAGCCCAGCGCCTCCACCCCGCGCGGGATCAACGTGGGCGGGCCGCACACCGTGACGCGGCAGCCCATGCGGGTGAAGGCCAGGATGTTCGACCGCGCGACGCGGCTGTGCAGCACGTCGCCCACGATCCAGATCTTGAGCCCGTCCAGGTTGCGGCGGTGGCGGCGCAGCGTGTAGAGGTCGAGCAGCGCCTGGGTGGGGTGCTCGCGCTTGCCGTCGCCGGCGTTGATCACCGACGCCTGGGTCCAGCGCGCCACCAGCCCGGCGGCGCCGGCCGCGGGTGAGCGGAACACGATCGCGGCCGGGTCGTAGGCGGAAAGCGTCTGGATCGTGTCCTTGAGCGACTCGCCCTTGTCCACGGACGAGCCGGCCGACTTGATGGTCACCAGGTCGGCCGACAGGCGCTTGGCGGCGATCTCGAAGCTCGAGCTGGTGCGCGTGGAGGCCTCGTAGAAGAGGTTGATGACCGTGCGCCCGCGCAGGGTCGGGACCTTCTTGATCTCGCGGCCGGACACCTCGGCGAAGCTCTCCGCGCGGCCGAGGATGCGCTCGATGTCCTCGCGCGTCAGGTCGTCGATCGAGAGCAGATGGCGCTTCACGACGACGTCCTCCGCACGGTGATCCCTTCTGGCGTGATCAGCACCTGATCCTCCCCATCCAGCTCCTCGAGGTTCACGTAGACCCGCTCGTCGCGGGCGGTCGGCAGGTTCTTCCCGACGTAGTCGGGGCGGATCGGCAGCTCGCGGTGGCCGCGGTCCGCCAGCACGGCCAGCTGCACGCGGCCCGGCCGGCCGTAGTCGAACAGGGCGTCGATGGCGGCGCGCACGGTGCGCCCGGTGAACAGGACGTCGTCGACCAGCACCACGATGTGGCGCTCGACGGAGAAGTCGATGTGGGACGCGTGCACCACCGGCTGCGCGCCGGGCTGTCGCATGCCCACGTCGTCGCGGTAGAAGGAGATGTCCACGTCGCCGAGCGGCACGGGCTCGCCGACCAGGTCGGCGACCAGCTCGCGCAGGCGGCCGGCCAACAGCGCGCCACGGCGGTGGATGCCCACGATCGCGATGGCCTCACCGGGATTCTTCTCGACGATCTCGTGAGCCATGCGCACCAGGGTGCGCCTCACGTCGTCGCGGTCGAGGACCACTTTGTGTGACAAGCGTCTGTGCTCCTTCCTGGCCTCGCGGGACCGGGTTAAAGGAACTGCACGGATGAAGCTAGCACCCGGCCCGGCGGCCGGGCCAGTCACTCCTCGGCCCGTACGTGCGCCGGCTCCCCACTTTCCGGGAAGGGCAGCTCGACCCGGTCGAAGTCCCGCGGGACGATCACCGGCTGGAACTCGGCCTTTGCCTCGGCCACGAGGTCGCGCACGTAGTACCGGGACGAGATGTGGTTCAGGGCCAGCAGCTTCACCTTCGCCTCGGCCGCCAGCCGCGCGGCGCCCTGGGCGGTCGAGTGCCTCGTCTCGCGTGCGCGAGGCGCATCCGGGACCATGAACGTGGCCTCGTGCACCAGCAGGTCGGCACCCTCGGCCTCGGCCGCGGTCACGTCGCAGGGAGCGCTGTCGCCCGCCAGCACCACGGTCCGCCCGGAGCGGGCTTCACCGAGCACCTGGTCGGGCGTCACGCCACCGACCGTCTCGCCCGCCTGCAGGCGCCCGAAGTCGGGGCCGGGCGCGATCCCCAGCTCGCGGGCCCGGGCCTGGTCGAAGCGGCCCGGCCGCTCGTCCTCCGCCAGCGCGTAGCCCAGGGCCGGCACACCGTGATCCACGTTGAAGCACGTCAGCCGGTAGCCGTCGCCGGGCAGGTCCTCGCCCGCGTCCAGCTCGGTCAGCTGCAGCTCGAACGGCAGCCTGCCGATCAGCGGGCCCAGCGTGCGGAACAGCCGCTCCAGGCCGGTGGGGCCGTAGACGCGCAGCCGCCGCTCGCGCGCCTGCAGGCCGTAGGTCTTCAGCAGGCCGGGGATGCCCAGCACGTGGTCGGCGTGGAAGTGGGTGATGAACAGGTCGTCGATGTCCACCAGTCCCACCGATCGCACGAGCTGGCGCTGGGTGCCCTCGCCGCAATCGAACAGCAGCTTCTCGCCGCCGCGGCGGATCAGCGTGGCCGGCAGGCCGCGGCGCGCGGTGGGCGCCGAGGCGGCGGTGCCCAGGAACAGGACGTCGAGGTCCACGGCTAGCCGACCTCCACCAGCTCGAACGCGACGGCGCCGTCGCCGGCGCGGGCCAGGCCCATGGTGTGGCTGGGGGCGCGCCGGCGGTCCGTCGGGCTGCCGGGGTTGAAGATCTGGAAGCCGTCGTCCTGCTCGTGCAGAGGGATGTGCGAGTGGCCGAAGACCACCGCGTCGGCGTCGGGGAAGCGGCGGCGCATGCGCTTGATCCGCCCGGACGCCGGGCCGGCGTCGTGCATCATGGCGATCTGCGCGCCCTCGGCCTCGACCGTGCGCTCGACCGGCAGCCGGCGGCACAGCTCGGCGTCGTCCTGGTTGCCCTGGACGGCCGCCACCGGCGGGCCGATCAGCTCCAGCTCGGCCAGCGTCGAGGCGCTGATCACGTCGCCCGCGTGCAGGATCAGGTCGGCTTCCTCCAGGCGGGCGCGGCAGTCCTCGGGCAGCCGGCGCTTCCCGCGCGGCAGGTGGGTGTCGGCGATCACGGCGATCAGCACGCCAGCGAGCCTATGCATCGGTCAAGCAGCGCGCCGGGTCGCGCGCACCGGGCGCGGCGTGAAGATCACGCGCCTGCCGCGCCTCTGCCCGGCCTCACGGCGGGTCAGCGCCGGCGGATCGAGACCGTGCGGCGGCCGGTGGTCAGGCGGCCGTCGGCCGTGCGCAGGCCCACCCGCAGCGTCAGCTCGAGCCGGCCCTTGCGCCGCGCGGCCTTGCGCAGCATCCGGCGGCCCTTGCCGGCGAGCCTGGTGTTCACGGTCGCCCGGCGCCCGGCCCGGGTCGCCGCCTTGCCCGACAGCACCCGCACCCGGGCGCGCTTGCGCCGGACGCCGGGACGGTCGAGCGTGATCGACAGCCGCCCGGCGGGCAGAGCGCGGTCGCGCAGGCGCAGCCGCTTGACCCTGGCCAGCTTGCGTGCCCGCTTGGAGCGCAGCGCGCGGGCCTGGCGGGACAGCAGGTCGCGCACGATCTTGCGCAGCTGCGCGCGGGTCAGGCCCGCGGCGCCCGCCGGCGGCGCGGTCCGCGGAATGCTGGCCGGGTCGAAGGCCACCCTCAGGACCTTCTCGTTGTTGGTGTCGTTCGACGTGGTCAACCAGAGGTGTGTGCCGTCGGCCGTAGCCGCGCGCAGGCGGCCGTACGTGCCCGCGAACAGCGAGGCCTGGCCGCTGATCGCGTCGCCCGCCGTCCTCACGGTGCGCAGCTCCTTGCCGGCCAGGAAGGGCACGTACATGACACGGTCCGGTCCGAAGGCCAGGCCACCCGGTGCCCAGGCGGGCGAGCTGGTGGCGTGCGCGGCCGGGTTGCGCAGGCCCGGCGCCGTCTGGCTGCCGACCACGGTCGGCCAGCCGTAGTTGCCGCCCTTGACGATGCGGTTGATCTCGTCGTTGCCGGTGGCGCCGCCGCCCTGGCCCGCGTAGGCCTCGCCGGACGGGCCGTGCTCGGACTCCCACATGCGGCCCTGGAAGTCCCAGCCGATGCCCTGCGGATGGCGGTGGCCGTAGGTCCAGACGTAGCGCCGGACGCCCGCGCCCGGGAACGGGTTGTCGGCGGGAGCGGCCCCGTCCCGGGTCATGCGCAGGATCTTGCCGTTCAGCGAGTCCAGGCTCTGGGGCAGCGTGGGCTGGTGGATGTCGCCGGTGGTCGCGTACAGCATGCCGTCGGGCCCGAACGCGATCCGGCCACCGTCGTGGTTGCCGTCGCTGGAGATGCCGCCCGCGAAGATCTCCTTGCGCGCCACCAGGTTGGTGCCGTTGTCGGTCAGCCTGATCACGCGGTTGGCGTTGGGGTTCGCCGCGGACCCGTAGCTGACGTACAGGTAGACGAACCGGTTGCGCGCGTAGTCGGGGTCCTTGGCCATGCCCAGGAACTTGGCGGCCGCCGGCTCCGCGTAGACCGGGGTGGCGCGCAGCGTGCCGCCGGCGCTGATCACGCGGACCCGCCCGGGCCGCTCGCTGACCAGCGTGCGCCCGTCGGGGAGCCGGACCACGTCCCACGGGTACTCGAGCCCCCCGGTCATCACCGTGACCCCGCCGGTCAGCGACGCCTGCGCGCTACCCGCGGCCGCGCCGAGACAGAGGACCAGGGCGGACAGGGCGAGGAGCGTTCGGGCGAGCCGCATCGCGGGCAGTATGCGGCAGCGCCGCCGCCAGGAGAAGGGGCGGCAGCGCCAGATGCGGCGGCGCTGGGTCATCCGTCCAACCGCCCCCGGGCCCCGGCGGGCCGGAGCCGCATTAGACTGGGTCGCTCCCGCGCCCGTAGCTCAGTGGATAGAGCGCTGCCCTCCGGAGGCAGAAGTCGGAGGTTCGAATCCTCCCGGGCGCGTGATTAGGCCGAAGCCTGCCAGCGCACTACGCGCCCGCCCCGCGCCGTGCAGCGCATATCGATGCCCTCGACACCCCAGAGGTGGTAGCGGCAGGTGTATCGGCCGCGTCGAAACCTGCGTCCGACTCGACGCGGCACGTTTCGCCAGCGCCCCCTGTAGTAGGCCCGGGCCATCCGCCGTGCCGTTGGGCAGCTCGTGACCCGGGTCGTGATGTTGAACACCGAGTACCCCGGGCCCCCGACTCTTCCGCATTCATTGATCGTGGAAGCTGTCGCGGTTCCGCTCGTGATGCCCAGGGCGATCGCGACCGCCATCACGCTCACCAACATCCCCCATCGCCACATCCCGCTGCCCCCGCTGGTCGAAGCCGTGCACACAGGCTACGTCCGCCCAGGTACCTCGTCCACCAACATTGCGGACTCGGTGTCCGGCGCGCGCCTCTCAGAGCGGGGCGGCCTCGGCCAGCTCGGCTACCGGGACGGTTCCCCCGTCCAGGTGCCAGCCGCAACAGCAGCCGCCGGCGCCGAAGGTGGGCTGACCGCAGGCGGGGCAGTCCTCGTGCGAGTCGCTGACCATGCCGGTGCTATCGGCCGGACGGGGCCCGACTTGAGCGATCAGGAGTGCTCGAGCCTGCGCAGTGCCGACAACGCGGCGTTGTAGCCGTTCATCCCGTGCGCCCCCGCCCCCGGCGGCGTCGCCGCCGAGCAGATGTAGACCCCGGGTATGCCGGTGGAATACGGGTCGACCGCCAGCCGCGGGCGGACCACCGTCTGCAGCGGCGTGTTGGCGCCGGTGATGATGTCGCCGCCCACGTAGTTGGGGTTGTAGGCCTCGAGCTCGGCGGGCGAGCGGGAGAATTGATCCACCACGCGCTCCCGCAGGCCCGGCGCGAACCGCTCGATCTGGTCCAGGATCGCCTCGCTGGCGTCTCCCTCCCAGCCGCTGGGCACGTGCGCGTAGGCCCACACGGGATGGGTGTCGCCCCGCGACCGGCTGGGGTCGGCCAGGTACTGCTGGCCCACCAGCACGTACGGGCGCTCCGGCATCCGCCCGCGTGCCAGCTCACGCTCGGCGGCCACGGTCTCGGCGAACGAGCCGATCACGTGCACGGTCCCGGCCCGCCGCGCGGGCTCGGCCGTCCACGGGATGCCCTGCTCGACGGCCAGGTCGAGCTTGAACGCGCCCGGGCCGTGCCGGTAGCGCCGGTAAGCCCGCTCCACGCGCCGCGGCAGCCGGTCGCCGGCCACGTCGGCCACCGCCCCCGGCGCCAGGTCCAGGATCACGGTGTCGGCCTCGGGCAACTCGGCCAGCGAGCGCACGCGCCGGCCGGTCTCGATGGTGCCGCCGTGCTCGCGGATCACCCCGCCGAGGGCGTGGCTGATGGCCTGCGAGCCGCCGCGGGCGACAGGCCAGCCGAAGTGGTGGCAGGCGCAGATCAGCGCCATGCCCACCGACGAGCTCATCGGCGTGTTCAGCGGGCTGAAGGCGTGCGCCGCGACGCCCCCGAACAGTGCCTTGGCCTCGGGCGTCCGGAAGGCGCCGGCCAGCCATGTGGCGGGCATGGCGGCGGGGAGGCCGAAACGGATCAGCGACAGCGGGTGGATCGGCCGGTGCTGGATCGGTCGCAGGATGTCCTGGCTGACGGACTCGAACGACGCCGACGGCCGGCCGAAGACGGCCCGCCAGGCGCGGCCGTCGCGGCCCAGCCCCGCGGCGGTGGCGTCGATCGACCGTCTCATGACCCCCACCCGGCCCCCGTCCAGCGGGTGGGCCAGGTCGATCTCGGGCCAGGCCCACTCCAGGCCGTGGCGCGCCAGCCCGGGGGTGTTCAGGGACGGCGAGCCCACCGCCATCGGGTGCGTGGCCGAGCAGTCGTCATGCAGCAGGCCCGGCAGGGTCAGCTCGCTGGTGCGGGCGCCGCCACCGATCTTGTCGGCTGCCTCGATCACGGTCACCGACACCCCGCGGGAGGCCAGCGTGGCTGCACACGCGAGCCCGTTGGGGCCGGATCCGACGACGATGGCGGTGCTCATGCCCCGGGTGCTGTGGTCTGGCCGGTGACGCGCACGGGGAACGGCTTTCCGTCCAGCCACGGCTGGCGGGACACCATGTCGGCGACCTCGACCCAGCCCTCCTCGATCACGCCGTCCGCCGCGTCCAGGATCCGGTAGCGCTGGCGCTGGATGTGCGCCGGCTGGGACTCGATGCAGATGGCGCGCAGCTCCCCGGGCGCGAACTCGCACCGCTCCTGGACGGCCGCCAGCAGCTGGTGGTTGTGGAAGTGCCCGTCGCCGAAGTTGTAGCCGCAGACCACGCCGGCGATCAGCTCGCCCTCGCGCACGTGGTACTGCTCCACGTCGTCCACCGCGCGGCTGAGTAGGCCGTTGATCGCGCGCCCGTGCGAGTGCATCGAGCGGAACGCCAGGCCCTTGGTCAGCAGCAGCTCGGCCAGCTCACGGCCGTAGAACTTCGTCAGCTGCTCGACCACCACCGGAGCGGCCTTGGTGATGGAGGCATCCAGCTTCTCCTCCGCCCCGCTGTCGCGCCTGAACAGCCACTGGCTGCTGGCCCAGTTGCCGGCGTAGTAGCGCATGGAGGGCAGGAACGAGATCAGGTCGGGGCGGAAGTTGCCCAGCACCGGCAGGCCCACCAGGACGGCGGCCAGAAAGACCATCAGCAGCGGCTGGTCCAGCGTGGAGAGAGGCACGTCGCCGTAGTGCCCGAACAGGAAGAGGAGGCCGAAGATCATGAACAGGTTCCACTCCAGCGGCACGGCCAGCGGGAACGTGGACAGGATGTGTACGTGGAAGATGACCATGCCGATGACGGCGATGGTCCCGATCGTGCCGCCCTTGCTCACCAGCAGCAACAGCGGCAGGGTGAACTCGATCACCGTGCCCAGGTGCGCCGTCAGCGAGCCCATGGCCGAAGGCCGCAGATCGTCGGGATGGTCGGTGTACAGGCGCCGCTTCGCCGCCTTCGAGCGGTTCCACGGCGTGTTGGAGATCATCACCGACACCACGAACGGGAAGTGGCGGTTGAGCTTCGACGAGGCGGCGCCCCACCAGATGCCGATGAACGTGAGCTGCGCCGCCACGATCAGGTTGTCCAGCGGGAACAGGCAGACGACCAGCAACGTGCCGTAGATCTCGCTGCGGGCCGCCAGGAACGGCACCTTGTCGCGCAGGCCCAGCAGTCCCAGGAACGCCAGCGCCGCCCCCACCGCCGCCGGCTCGAGACGCACCGGTGTGCCCCCGTCGCCCGCCACCAGCAGGTAGACGCCGCTGGCCAGCAGGCCGGCGTACAGCACCACGTCGGCCACGGTGCGCGTGCTGCCCCGGGTCAGCGGCACCCGGCCGGGCCACGGCGGCAGCCGCACGGTCCCCGGCCGCAGCCAGTACAGGATGCCGCCGATCATGGGCGAGAAGCGAAAGGTCAGCGGCATCGAGCCGGCGCCCAGGCCCACGACCTCCCACAGCATGGTCCAGACGACGAGCTTCTGGAACACGATCGGCTCGGTCCACCAGTCGCCGATGCTCCCCAGGCCGCCGATCCCGGGCGTGGTGGCGCCGATCACCAGCGCCGCGCCCACCACGTAGACCACCAGCTTGACGATGTAGAGCAGGAAGATCGCGTATGGGGTGCCGAACCCGTTCAGCGCCCAGTCCTGGGCCAGGGGGCGGATCCGCTCCAGATGCGGGCGGCGACTCCACTCGTCGATGTCGACCGGCGGGGGGCTCGGTGCGATGAAGCCCATGTCAGGCGAAGTGCTGGGCGTACCACTCGTACGTGGTGGCCAGACCCTCGTCCAGCGTGCGCCGCGGCTGCCAGCCCAGCTGCTCCTTGATCGCGGTGGAGTCCAGGAACTGGCGGTCGATCTCACCGTGGGGCGTGCCCTCGCCCTGGATGTCCGGCTCGACGTCCACGCCGGCCACGGCGACGAGGCGGTCGACGATGTCGCGCACCGACAGCGCCGCGCCCCAGCCCGCGTTCCAGGCCCGTCCCGACATCTCCGGCCGGTCCAGTGACCGCGCCACCGCCAGGTAGGCGTCGGCCGCGTCCTCCACGTAGAGGTAGTCGCGCTCGGGGGCGCCGTCGGAGCGGATCACCGGCGCCTTGCCCTCGATCAGAGAGCGGACGGTGCCGGGCACCACGCGCGAGAAGTTGAGGTCGCCGCCGCCGTAGATGTTGGCGAACCGCGTCACCGCCACCGGCAGCCCGTAGGTAATCGCGTACGAGCGGGCGATCATGTCGGTCGCGGCCTTGGACACGTCGTACGGGTAGCGCGGCTGCAGGGCGAAGTCCTCGCGGTAGGGCAGCACCTCGTGGTTGCCGTAGGCCTTGTCCGACGAGGCCACGACGACCCGCTCGACCGGATCCCCCACGACCCCGACGGCCCGGCACGCCTCGAGGACGGTGTAGGTGCCGCGGATGTTGGTCTCGAAGGTCGACAGCGGCGAACGGTTGGCCGTGCCCACCAGCGTCTGCGCCGCGAGGTGGAATACCGCGCTGACGTCGTGCTCGTTGATCGCCCGGACCATGGCCTCGTAGTCGAGGATGTCCGCCTGCACGATCACGCACCGGTCCTGGATCCCGTCGACCACGAACCGCGAGTCGGGTTCCACGTCGCGCCTGGGCACCACCACCGTCGCGCCGTCGTCCAGCAGGCTCGAGGCCAGCCAGCTGCCTATGAAGCCCTGGGCGCCGGTGACGAGGACGTTCTGGCCGGCCCAGTCGCTCACTGGGCCCTTGCGGGAGGGGCTGGCATCGCGGGCACTCTATGCCCAAACGAGACGGCGCGGCACCGGCCGCCCCGCCATATCCTGCGCCGGTGCGGATCTTGAGCATCGGCAGCATGTACCCGCCCCACTCCCTCGGCGGGTACGAGGTCACCTGGCGCCAGGCCGTGGAGCACATGCGTGAGCAGGGCCACACGGTCAGGGTCCTGACCAGCGACTTCCACCGCCCCGAGGTGGGCGACCCCGATGCCGGTGACGTGCATCGCGAGCTCCGCTGGTACTGGCACGACCACGACTTTCCCGCCAAGGGCGTGCGCGAGCGCGTCAGGCTGGAGCGCCACAACCTCGCGGTCCTGGACCGCCACCTCGCCGACCTGCGACCCGACGCCGTCTCGTGGTGGGCCATGGGCGGCATGTCGCTGGGGCTGATCGAGGCGGTACGCGCCCGCGGGCTACCCGCCGTCGGGGAGGTGGGCGACGACTGGATGGCCTACGGGCCCCGGGTGGACGGCTGGCAACGGCTGCTGCGCCGGGCCGGCCCCGCGGCTCCCGCCCTGGCCCGCGCCGCACGGCTGCCCGGTCGCCCCGACCTGTCGGCAGCCGCGTTGTGGCAGTTCAACAGCGCGCGGACGATGGCCACCTCGGTCGCCTCCGCCGGGCTCGACCCCGGCCGGGCCGAGGTGCTGCACCCGGGGATCGATCCGGACCAGTTCGAGCCGGGGCCACCGCGGCCCTGGAGCGGGCGGCTGGCGTGCGTCGGGCGCCTGGATCCGCGCAAGGGGGTCGACACCGTGATCCGGGCGCTCCCCGGCCTCGATGGCATCACCCTGCGCGTGGTGGGCGGGGGCGACGAGTCGCACCGCCGGGAGCTCGAGATCCTGGCCCGGCGCCTGGATGTCTCATCGCGCGTCTCCTTCGACGAGCTGCCGCCCGGGCAGGTGGCCGAGGCCTACCGCGAGGCGGACGCGCTGGTGTTCCCGGTCACGTGGGAGGAGCCGTTCGGCCTGGTGCCGCTGGAGGCCATGGCCTGCGGGACGCCGGTGCTGGCCACGGGGACGGGCGGCACCGCCGAATACCTTCGCGACGGGTCCAACTGCCTGCTGTTCGGCCCCGGCGACGCCGATGGGCTGACCGCCGCGGTGCGCCGGCTGGCCGAGGACGAGCGCCTGCGCGAGGGACTACGGGCCGGCGGGCTGGAGACCGCGCCCCGGTACTCGGTGGCGGGCTTCGTGGCCGGGGTGCGCGAGGCGCTGGAGGCGGCGGTCGCCTAGCCGCCGGCCACGGCGGGCAGGATCGTTACCTCGTCGCCGTCGTCCACGGACGTCTCGAGGCCGTCGAGGAACCTGATGTCCTCGCCGCCCACGTAGACGTTCACGAACCGGCGCAGGTCGCCGTCCTCGGCTATCCGGTCACGCAGCCCGTCGTAACGGTCGTAGAGGCCGTCCAGCACCTCGCCGACCGTGCCGGCCTCCTCGACCTGGGTCTCCGCATCGCCACCCGTGACGCTGCGCAGTTGCGTGGGGATCTTGACCGTGACGCTCATAGCGCGGGTAAACCTACCGGCTCGCTACGAGGCCGCGGGTGCCAGGTCGAAGGCGGCGTCGAACTCCTTGGTGGAGGGTGCGATCTCGGTGGTCTCGAAGCTGCCCCGGACGGCGTCCAGGGTCTTCAGGCCCTCACCGGTGATGACCAGCACCACGCGCTCGTCGCCACCGATGTCACCGCGATCGGCCAGCTTCTTCAGCGTGGCCGTGGTCACGCCGCCGGCGGTCTCGGTGAACACCCCGGTGGTCTGGGCCAGCAGCTTGATGCCCTCCCGGATCTCGTCGTCGGCGACCGCGTCGATGCCGCCGCCCGATCGCTTGGCCAGGTCGAGCGCGTACGGGCCGTCCGCGGGGTTCCCGATGGCCAGCGACTTGGCGATGGTGTCGGGTCGCTGGGGCTTGCAGAAGTCGCGCCCCTCTCCCCACGCCTCGGCCACGGGCGAGCAGCCCTCGGCCTGGGCGCCGTTGAAGGTCGGCAGGTCGCCGTCGACCAGCCCGACCTGGAGCCACTCGTCGAAGCCGCGGGCGATCTTGGTGAACAGCGAGCCGGAGGCGATCGGCACGACGAGCCGGTCCGGCAGCTTGAACCCGAGCTGCTCGGCGATCTCGAAGGCGATGGTCTTGCTGCCCTCGGCGTAGTAGGGCCTCATGTTCACGTTCACGAACGCCCAGTCGCGCTCGCCGGCCAGCTCCAGGCAGAGGCGGTTCACGTCGTCGTAGTTGCCCTTCACGGCCACGACGTTGGTGCCGTAGACCCCGGTGCCCAGGATCTTCTGCTCCTCCAGGTTGGAGGGGATGAACACGTAGGACTCCAGGCCCGCGGCGGCCGAGTGCGCGGCCACGGCGTTGGCCAGGTTGCCGGTCGAGGGGCAGGCCACCACCTGGTAGCCCAGCTCCTGCGCCTTGGCCAGGGCCACGCTGACCACGCGGTCCTTGAATGAGTGCGTGGGGTTGGCGGCGTCGTTCTTGACCCACACCTCCCCCAGTCCCAGCGCGTCGGCCAGGCGGTCGGCCTTGATCAGCGGGGTCATGCCGGTGTCCAGCGCGCTCTTTGGGGCGCGCTCGAACGGCAGGAAGTCGGCGTAGCGCCAGATGGAGTTCGGGCCCGCCTGGATCTTGCGCCGGACGCTGTCGGCCTCGAAGCCGGAGAAGTCGTACTTGACCTCCAGCGGCCCGAAGCAGTGGTCGCACACGAACTGCGACTCGAGCGGGTACTCCGCCTTGCATTCCTTGCACTGGAGCGATTCAACTGCAGCCATTTGTTGCCCTTTCAAATCGAAAGCCTCCGCCGCGTGTCTCGTGACGGAGGCTCCATTCGAAGAGCTTCGCCACATCTCTCAGGTCACTGCGACCTGATGGACTTGGCACCTTTCTGAGCGACCGGGGTCGATCAGATGGTTGCCGGGGTTTCGTAGGGCCATTTCCCTCCACCCCTCTGGATGCGTACGGCTATGTAGGTGCGGAGCATAGCGCGATGCCCGTACGCTGTGAAGGTGCCGGTCGCACCCGAAGCCTTCACATCGAGCTTGTTCGCCCGGGTACTGGCCGGCGCACACCACAACGAGCCGGGCGTCGAAGGCGACTGGGGGATGATCGCTCCGATCACCACCCGCCGCAGGGCCGTCGACGCGCTCGAGGCGGCCGGGGCGCGGGCCGGGATGGCGCGCCGCCACTACTCGCCCGAATCGTCCGGCCGGGCGCTGGCCGAGATCGCGGCGCACGCCGAGGGCCTGGCGCGGACGTCGGAGCTGCTCGCCGACGACGAGTCGCGTGACCTGCTGCTGGACATCCTGGCCACGCGGGTGCTCGGAGACCACCACGCCTCGCTTCCCGTCACCCAGCGGAACTTCAGGGATGCCGTGCAGCGGATCGATGCCGACTGGCGCGAGGCCGAGGACGTCGCGCGCAGCCAGTACGACATGCCGCTGCACCGCTACCGCGTGGCCGCCCGCGGCGGCGAGATCCGCCTGCTGGGCGTGGCGTTCATGGTGCACGAGTTCTTCGGCGAGGAGCAGTACGCGTTCGAGCGCGCCGGCGTGCGGCTGCGCGCAGGCGACGGGGACGTCGTGGTGGACGGCGGCGGGGGCTGGGGCGAGACAGCGCTGTACTTCGCCGACCTGGTCGGGCCCTCGGGACGCGTGCTGGGGTTCGAGTTCTCGCCACAGAACCTGGGCATCTTCGAACGCAACATGGAGCTGAACCCGCGGTTGCGCGACCGGGTCGAGATCGTCCCGCACCCGGTATGGGACGCCGTCGGCGAGCCGCTGCGGTTCGACGATGCCGGCGGCCAGACCTCCGTGGCGGGCAACGGAGGCGGTCAGGAGGTGCTCACGGAGACCATCGACCACGTCGCCGAGGGCGGACGCGTCGACTTCATCAAGCTGGACGTGGAGGGCGCCGAGATGGCGGCCCTTCGCGGCGCGGAGCAGACGATCCGCGCGCACCGCCCCACCCTGGCGCTGTCGATCTACCACTCGATCGGCGACTTCGTGGACATCCCGGCCTGGGTCGACGGCCTGGGCCTGGGCTACCGGTTGTACCTGGACCACCGCTGGCCGGGCCCGGCCGAGACGATCCTGTTCGCCCAGCCGGCCTGAGCGGCGGTCAGCCGGTCCCGGCGCGCGCCCGGACCCACCCCGACGACGCGCCTACCTGGCGCACCAGGACCCAGTACAGCCACTCCCTGGGTGTGCGCGGTACGTGCTTGGGCCACCGGGGGTTGTGATCCCCGAAGGGCTGGAAGAGCGGCCCCCCGTTGTCGACGACCTCGAAGCCGGCCGCGTGGACGATCCGCCGGTGGGCAGCCTTGTTGAAGGTCCACCACCGCGGTTGATCGTCG
>DASQLM010000420.1:0-2845 GCA_035630015.1 Thermoleophilaceae bacterium
GCTGCGCGAGATCGCGCGCATCGCCAAGGGCCGCTCCTACCGCGCCGGCGACCAGATCAAGCTGGAGGAGGTCTACGACCGCCTCGGCGAGGAGGTGGGCACGCGCCAGGAGAAGCGCCAGGTCACCTCGGCCTTCGCCGGCGGCGCGCTGCTGCTGCTGGGTGCGGGCGGCGTGATGTCGCTGCGGTTCTTCGGACGTTTGCCTTAGGAGGCCCGGCTATGGTCAAGGGCATGAGGGTCAAGCTTGCTGTGGCGGCAGCGCTGGTCGCCGGCACCGGTCTTGTGGGTGTGGGTGTCGGCGGGTTGGTGGGCGTCGACCGCCAGCTGGAGGCGGCCACGCCTCAGCAGGGCGAGACGCGCGTGGTCAAGGACGGCGACGCCGGACGCGGTGACTGCCCGGCCGACAAGCCGCACCCCAAGCAGTCGCGCAAGCTCTAGACCGGCTCGGCCGGCAGCAGCACCTCGGCCTCGAGGCCGCCGCCGTCGCGGGCGGCCAGCCGCACCTCGCCGCGGTGGGCCTCCGCCACTGAGCGCACGATCGACAGCCCCAGTCCGGCCCCGCGCGCGTCGGCGGGCCGGCCCAAACGCTCGAACGGCTCGGTCAGGCGCGACACGGATCCGTCGGGAAGCTGGCGGCCGGTGTTCACCACGCGGACGGCGGCGCGGCCCTCGCGCATGTCCGTGACCACGTCGACGGTGCCGCCGGGCCGGTTGTAGCGCACGGCGTTCTCCACCAGGTTGGCCACCAGCCGGTCCAGCAGCCGCCGGTCGCCGCGGGTCAGGGCGGCGCCGGCCTCGAGGCGCACGCGCACATCGGCCGCGCGCGCCTCCTCGGCCACCGCCGCCACGGCCGCCCGGGCCCCCGGGGCCAGGTCCGTGGGCTCGCGGCTGACCAGCGCGCGCTGGCTGCGGGCCAGCGCCATCAGCCCCTCCAGCAGCGCCTCGGTGCGCCGGCAGGCCTCGACCACCTCCTCACCCATGGACCGCAGCTCGGTGGGCGTCGCGTCGGGGTCGGCCAGCGTGACCTCGGCCTGGGTGCGGATCACCGTCAGTGGGCCACGCAGCTCGTGGCCGGCGTTGGCCACGAACCGCTGCTGGGCGCCGAAGGACTCCGACAGCCCGTCCAGCATGGCGTCGAGGGTGTCGGCCAGCTCGCGCAGCTCGTCGGCCGGGCCCTCCAGCGCCAGCCGCTCGTCCAGCCGCTCGCCGGACACGCGCCGGGCGAAGGCGGTCATGCGGCCGATCGGCGCCAGCGCCCGCCCGGCGATGATCCACCCCGCGGCCAGCGCCAGGATCACGGTGCCGGCGAAGGCCAGCAGGTACTGCAAGGCCACCGCGTTCAGCGCGTCGCGGGCGGCCTGGTCGGACAGCGTGCGGTCGAAGTGGCGCGAGAGCAGCCAGTAGCTGGCGCCCAGCAGCACGCCGACGGTGGCGCAGAACAGCAGCGCGTAGGCGGCTGTCAGGCGCACCCGCACGGTGGCGCGCAACGGGCGCATCAGACCCGGTAGCCGGCCCCGGTGACCGTCTGGATGACCGGCGGGTCGCCCAGCTTGCGGCGGAGCTTCATCATCGTCATGCGCACCGTGTTGGTGAACGGGTCGGCGTGCTCGTCCCAGACGGTGCGCAGCAGCTCCTCGCCGCTGACCGTGGCGCCGTCGGCGCCCAGCAATATCTCCAGGACCCCGAACTCCTTCGGGCTCAGGTCCAGGTCGCGGTCCGCGCGGGTGGCCGTGTGGCGCGCGGGGTCCAGCACGATGTCGCCCTTCTCGAGCACCGCCGGCCGGGCCTCGCCGGCCCGCCGGCCCAGGGCGCGCACGCGCGCCACCAGCTCGGCGAAGGCGAACGGCTTGCCCATGTAGTCGTCGGCGCCCAGCCCGAGTCCGTCGACCAGGTCGTCGACGCCGGTCGAGCCGGTCAGCATCAGCACCTTGGTGGCGGGCAGCTCGCCGCTGATGGTGCGGCACACCTCGTCGCCGTGTACCTCGGGCAGGTCGCGGTCCAGGACCACCACGTCGTGGCGGTGCAGCCGGGCCTTGTAGAGCGCGTCCGCGCCGTCGCCCGCCACGTCGACCGCCATGCCCTCGCGGCGCAGGCCCCGGGCGACCGCCTCGGCGACCTTGGTTTCGTCCTCCGCGACGAGCACCCGCATTGGGTAGAGGGTAGGGAGCGGACCGCTTTATCCCGGCGTTACGCCGGTGCGCCTACCTTCTCTGACATGACCGAAGCCGACAGCCCGTCAACCGAGCCCGACCCCCGCGAAGCGCTCGAGGAGGCGCTGTACGAGGTCAAGCGGGTGATCGTGGGCCAGGACGCCATGCTCGAGCGCGTGCTGGTGGCGGTCCTGGCCGGCGGCCACGTGCTGCTGGAGGGAGTGCCGGGCCTGGCCAAGACGCTGACGGTCAAGACGCTGGCCGACGTGACCGGCGGCAGCTTCAGCCGCATCCAGTTCACGCCCGACCTGGTGCCCTCCGACCTGATCGGCACCCGCATCTACCGGCCCGACAGCGGCACCTTCGACGTCGAGCTCGGCCCGGTGTTCGGCAACCTGCTGCTGGCCGACGAGATCAACCGCGCGCCCGCCAAGGTGCAGTCGGCGCTGCTGGAGGTCATGCAGGAGGGCCAGGTGACCATCGGGGGCGAGAGCTTCAAGGTGCCCCGGCCGTTCCTGGTGCTGGCCACCCAGAACCCGATCGAGTCCGAGGGCACCTACCCGCTGCCCGAGGCCCAGGTCGACCGGTTCCTGATGAAGGTGGTCGTGGACTACCCGACGCCCACCGAGGAGGCCACGGTCGTGGAGCGCGTGATCGGCCTGCCCGCCGAGGTCGAGCAGCGGCTGACCATGGAG
>DASQLM010000421.1:0-2457 GCA_035630015.1 Thermoleophilaceae bacterium
GCGCAGCAGGTTGGGCCCCGCCCGCGGGGCGGTGCCGAAGGCGCTGAGCGCCCACGGGTGGTCCAGGTACACCGAGTAGGCGGCGCGGGCGATCTGGCTCATGGCCTGGCGCCAGTCCTGCGACAGCGGCTCGCGCACCAGCCCGCGGCCGCTGACCTCGTTGAGCATCAGCGCCACCAGGTCTTCCTTGGAGGCGATGTGGCTGTACAGGCTCATCGGCCGCGCCTGCAGCTCGGCCGCCACGCGCCGGATCGAGACCGCGTCCAGCCCCTCGGCGTCGGCGATGGCCAGCGCCGCCTCCACGATCCGCGCCCGGGTCAGGCCGTCGCCGGACGTGCCCGGCGGCTCGTCCCAGGCCAGCTCGGCTGCGCGGTTGGGCATGGAGCGAGGATACTCGCGCCGTACACCGTATCGCTACTCCGATACGGTGTACGGCATGAACGACTCAACCACCCCCCCGACCCTGATCCTGGGCGCCGGCCCGGCCGGCTTGACCGCCGGCTACCTGCTCGCGAAGCGGGGCCTGCCCGTGATCGTGTTCGAGGCCGAGGACCAGGTGGGCGGCATCGCCAAGACCGAGGTGCGTGACGGCCCGGGCGGCGAGTACCGCTTCGACCTCGGCGGGCACCGCTTCTTCACGAAGGCGCAGGAGGTGGACGACCTGTGGCACGAGGTCATGCGCGAGGAGTTCCTGCTGCGCCCGCGCATGTCGCGCATCTACTGGCGCAAGCGCTTCCTGCACTACCCGCTCCAGGCCGGCGACGTGATCCGCAAGCTCGGGCCGGTGGAGCTCACGCGCTGTCTGGCCTCGTACGCGTGGGCCAGGCTCCGGCCCAGCAGGCGCGAGGACACGCTGGAGCAATGGGTCACCAACCGCTTCGGCCGGCGGCTGTTCACGCACTTCTTCCAGTCCTACAACGAGAAGCTGTGGGGGGTGCCCACCAGCGAGATCCGGTCGGAGTTCGCGGCCCAGCGGATCAAGGGGCTCTCGTTCTTCAGCGCCGCCAAGTCGGCGTTCCTGGGTAACCGCGGCAACGAGATCAAGAGCCTGATCGGCGAGTTCCACTACCCGCGCTTCGGCCCGGGCCAGATGTGGGAGGCCATGACCGACGAGATCCGCGCGCTGGGCGGGCAGGTGCTGATGCAGACCCCGGTCGAGCGGATCCGGATCGAGGACGGCCGCGTGGCGGGCGTGGTGGCGGGCGGGGAGGAGTACCGGTCGCCAAGCGTGATCTCGTCGCTGCCGCTGCGCAACGTGGTGGGCATGGCCGACCCCGCGCCGCCGCCCGAGGTCCTGGAGGCCGCGCAGGGCATCCGCTACCGCGACTTCCTGACCATCTCGCTGGTGCTCGACGGCCAGGACCTGTTCCCCGACAACTGGATCTACATCCACGAGCCCGACGTGCAGGTGGGGCGGATCCAGAACTTCCGCTCGTGGAGCCCGTGGATGGTCCCGGACCCCACCAAGGCCTGCATCGGCATGGAGTACTTCTGCTTTGCCGGCGACGCGCTGTGGGAGACGCCGGACGACGAGCTGGTGCAGCTGGGCATGCGCGAGCTCGAGCAGCTGGGCCTCGCGGAGGCGGACAAGCTGGCGTTCGGGTTCGCCACCCGCGTGCCCAAGGCCTATCCGATGTACGACCTGGCCTACCCCGAGCGGATCGCGACCATCAGGGGCTGGCTCGACCACATCGGGGGCCTGCAGCAGGTGGGGCGCAACGGCCTGCACCGGTACAACAACTCCGACCACTCGATGCTGACCGCCATGCGCGCCGTCGAGAACCAGGTGGACGGCACCGCGCACGACATCTGGGCCGTGAACGCCGAGTCGGTCTACCACGAGGAGCAGGCCCAGGACTCGCAGCAGCCGTACATCGAGGCGCCGGAGACGCCGGCGCAGCGCCAGCCGCTGGGGCGCTAGGGCTCGATCACGTTGTCCGGGTCCGGCCGCAGCTCCGGCGGGGCCTGGCTGTAGTCGCCGAACGGGCCGTCGCGGTCCTCGACCACCGACCGCACTCCCTCGCGCTCGGCCTTCTCGATGAACTCCCGCGCCTCTGGCGTGTTGCGCATCAGCCCGTCCAGGATCGGGCCCAGGGTCTGGGTCGACGCCAGCCCCATGTTCTCGTAGGCCTGGTTGACCACCAGCTTCTGCGCGGCCAGTTGCGAGGAGGGGATCGAGGCCAGCTCGGCCGCGAGCTCGGCGACCCGGTCCTCCAGCGCGGCGAAGGGGACGGCCTCGTTGACCAGCTCGACCTCCGCCGCCTGGGAGCCGGTCAGCGGCCGCCCCGTCAGCGCGTGGTACTTGGCCCGGGCCAGCCCCAGGCGGTGGATCCACATGCCGGACAGGTAGGCGCCCCACATGCGGCTGTAGGGCGTGCCGATGACCGCGTCCTCGCTGGCCACAACCAGGTCGGCGCACAGGGCGAAGTCGCTGCCGCCGCCCACGCACCAGCCGTG
>DASQLM010000422.1:0-4494 GCA_035630015.1 Thermoleophilaceae bacterium
GTCGATGGCGGTCCCGTCCGACGGCTCCTACGACGTGCCCGAGGGCATCATCTCCTCGTTCCCCGTCACCACCTCGGGCGGCGAGTACGAGATCGTCCAGGGCCTGGACATCAACGACACCTCACGCGGCTACATCGACGCGACCGCGCAGGAGCTCGTCGAGGAGCGCGAGGCGGTTCAGAAGCTCGGGTTGGTCAGCTGACTGGGTGCCAACCCTTGCCGCGCTTGGTGACCTTGCCCTCGCTCTGAAGGGTGGGCATCACGCGGTAGAGGTAGTTGGCCTGGATGTTCATGGCGTCGGCCAGCTCGGGGATGGTGATCCCGGGCTGGGCGTTCACCAGCTCCTGGGCCTGCAGCGCGCGCTTGCCGCTGCCACGGGGACGGCCGCGCTTGCCGCCGCCGTTCGATGAACTGCGCCGGCGGCCCGAGCTGCCGCGCCGCCTGGCGGCGCCGCTGCCGCCACCGGTACCCACGCCGGCCAGCGCGGCCGCCGCCTTCTCGAGGCGGTTGTACTCGTCGACCAGCGGCTTGAGCTCCTTGAGCCTGCTGTCGATCTCCTTGCGCTTCTCGTCGAGGAAGTCGGTCACTGTCCTTGTCTCCTATGCCCCCGCCGTGAATTAACGGATAAGGGACGAGTGTGACACATTCACTCAACCAGTTTGCGTAAATTCTCCAGTGAGGCGTCCAATTCCTTACCAGTCACCCTGCGCACCGCCGGCCCGGCCATCTTCCCCAGCTTGCCGCCGGGCAGCTCGTATTCGTTGCTGTACGTGAAAAGCGTGCCGCCGTCGGATTCCGAAAAGTCGTACACCGCGCGGGCCTTGGAGCCCAGCGGGCCCTTGCCCTCCCACACCACGTGCGTGGGACGGTCGTTCTCCACGACCGTCCAATCGACCTTGAACTTCCTCCCCGCGAGTTTCAGGGACTGCGTCAGCGTGGACCCCTTGCGCAGCGCCTCGGGCGCGCGCTCGATCTTCTCGTGGATGCTCACCCAGTCCTTGAGCCGGTGGGGGTCCATCACCACCTGGTAGATCTCGTCCGCCGGCGCGGCGATCTCCAGTTCTCGTTCAACCTTCATCGTGCGGCCAGCTCCTCGTGTCGTTCCCAGTCGGTCAGCGCGCGGTCCACGGCGCGGGCGAACGGCAGGGGGCGGATGTCGTACAGCCGGACGGCCTCGTCGGCGTCCCGGGGCAGCAGGTCGGACTCCAGGCTCTCCATCAGCGGGCGCACCAGCTCCAGCGGCTGGTCGGTCAGCGCGCTGACCACGGCGCTGGCCGGCGGGGTTAGCGACAGGCCCAGGTCCACGGGCATCCGCCCGACGCCCATCGAGTCGGCGACCGTGGTGACCATCTGGCCGTAGCTCACGACGTCGGGCCCGCAGATGTCCAGCGAGCGCCCGGCGGCGGCTGCCACCTGCGGCGTGCGTGCCAGATACTCGATGGCGTCGCGCTCGGCGATCGGCTGGGTCAGGTTCTTACGCCACGCCGGCAGGGGCAGCAGGCGCAGCCGCTCGACCAGCTTCACGAGCATCCGGAAGGAGGACGACTGCGCGCCGATCAGGATCGAGGCGCGCAGCGCCGTGGCGGGTGGCCCGTGCTCCAGCAGGATCTCCTCGACCTCCACGCGCGAGGCGATGTGGGGCGAGGGCGGGCGGTCGGAAGGCGCCAGCCCGCCCAGGTAGACAACGCGCTCCACGCCGGCCGCCGCGGCGGCGTCGGCGAAGGTCCGGGCGGCCGTGCGGTCGCGCGCCGCGAAGTCGGCGTCGTCCGCCGCCTCCATCGAGTGCACGAGGTAGTAGGCCACCCGGCAGCCGTCGAGCGCCTCGCGCAGGCCCTGGCCGCTGATCACGTCACCGGTGGCCGCCTCCACGCCCTCGCGCGGGGTCAGCCGGGCGGCGTCGCGCGTGAGCGCCCGGACGGGCCGGTCGTCGCGGCGCAGCCGCTCGACCAGCCGGCCGCCCACGTAGCCCGTGGCTCCTGTGACCAGTTCCATGGGTGGTCTACGCGCGGGGGTCGGCGATGGTTGGAGGATTCGCCCCCAGCGAAAGGCCGCAAGGAGCGGGGGGAAGGGCAAACACCCTGGAATTTGGGGGAAACGAGAAAATCACCGTTTTGCGGGAACGCGGTTCGCGGACTCCGCGGGGGTCGTGTTTGATGGCCCCCGGTCGCCACGGCGGCCACCGGGCAACGAGACGACCTGAAGGGCAGTGGACCGTATGGCAAAGGGCAAGCAGAAGCGTGTCACGTGCGAGGAGTGCTTCTTCAAGCAGCACATGCTGTGCGCCCTGAACCTGGACGAACCGTGCACGACATTCCGGCCCGCCGAGCGCAACCTCGCGCCCGAGCAGCAGCTGTCGTTCACGTTCCGCTCCGACCGCACCCGCTCGGCCTACGCCTTCCCGCAGCCCCAGCCGGCTTCCTGACCCTCACTCCGCCCTGCGGCGGTACAGTCGCCCGATGCGCCTCACCGTGCTCGGCAAGTCGCCGTCGTGGCAGGACGCGGGAGGAGCGTGCTCGGGCTACCTGCTCGAGGACGACGACACCACCGTCCTGATCGATGCCGGCAACGGTGTCTTCAGCAAGCTGCGTGAGCAGATCGATTACGTCGACGTGGACGCGGTGGTGATCTCGCACCTGCACGCGGACCACTTCCTCGACCTGATCCCGTACGCCTACGCGCTCTCCTACGCGCCCCGCCAGCAGCCCGTGCCCGTGCCGCCGTGGCCCGGCACCGACGATCCGGCCCGCCCGCGACTGATCGCGCCGCCGGGCGCGAAGGAGTTCTTCCGCAACGTCACCGGCAACTGGGGCCAGCCCGAGCTGATCGAGACCGCCTTCGCGCTCGAGGAGTTCGACGCCAAGTCCACGCCGTCGGTGGGCACCCTGGGCTTCACCTTCTGCGAGGTGCCGCACTTCGTGCAGACCTTCGCCATCCGGGCGTCGTCCACCGACGGTGGTGGCGACCTGGCCTACGGCGCCGACTCCAGCCCCTCCGAGGAGCTGGTGGAGTTCGTGGCCGAGGCCGACCTGCTGCTGATCGAGGCCACGCTGCCCCGGCCCGAGCGCAGCGGCATGCGTGGCCATCTGACGCCTGAGGAGGCCGGCGAGCACGCCCGCGCCGCCGGTGTGGGCCACGTGGTGCTCACCCACATCTCGGACGAGCTGGACTGGACGTGGGCGCGCAAGGAGGCCGAGCGCGCCTTCGGCGCCCCGGTCGAGCTGGCGCGCGAGGGCTCGGTCTTCCACGTCTGAGGCCAGTGGGGTGGTCCCGCCCCCCAGGAGGGCCCCCGAATCACCCCACCGGCGAGGAAAGGGGCGGGTTGCGGGAGAGGATGTCCGACATCTCGATGCCACACCCGATGGGGTCGAAGAAGATGTCGTCCCAGGTGAACCGCTCGACGGCGTATCCGGCGCGCCGTAGGCGCCGATCGCGCCGGCGGTCCCGGACGAAGGCCGCCTTCGTCTTGTGGGCGGCGAACCCGTCCGTCTCGACGATCAGGCGCCGGCTGGGCCACAGGAAGTCCGGCTCGTAGTGCTCTGCTCCAAGCAGCACCGGCACGTTCACTCGCGGCTGCGCCAGGCCCGCACGGCGGCAGATTGCGCGGAATGCGATTTCCATCTCCGACCGCGTGGTGTTGGGGCCCGCCCAGCGAACCATGACGTCCCGAAGTCGACGGGTTCCTCGCCGGCCTCGGCTGTGGGTGAGAACCGACTGCACCCCCACCAGGTCGAAGACATCTTGGCGCTCAGCTTCCTCGACGGCCGACTCCAGCTCGCTTTCCCGTGCCACCGCGGCCAGGTCGACGAGCGTCCGGGCGACGCTGGTCGTCCACAGACCGTCGGAGTGTTCGTAGACCTCCCCGTCCGGAAGCGAGCGGGGCCGGTGGGCGACGACTCCGTCCAGACGCAGCCGTCCGGTTCGTCCGGGGACGCTGAGGTGGATGGTCGGCCGAGGGGTCAGGAGATTCCACCGAGCGGCGGCGCTGAAGTGACTGAGCACGGCGCCCGGGCCAGCCGCCAGCAGGGCGGCCCACCACCAGCCCTTCCGATCGATCCTGAGGTGGCCCACCGCGTACACGCCGCGGTGGAGGCAGATGAGCCGACCGCAGCGCACCCGGTGCTCGATGGCCTTTGCGCTCACACCCAGTCGCAACAGCTGCGCCCGCCCAACCACGCCGTGTTGCCGGGTGGCCAGCTCGGCGATCGCCCGGTCGACTTTCACTGGTGTGGATGGACCCGCCATATGGAGGTCAAGTCACACCAGGGCACGGATTCGCCCCCTCGGCTTGAAGCTGGGCGGCCCGGATACGCTTGCGACCGTGAACTCGGAGCGTGACCTCTTCGCCAACTTCGAGCGGATGCGGCGCGAGATCGACGAGCTGTTCGGCGACGTCTTCGAGCGCACCGGCATCCGCGGCCGGGGTTTCTCGCCGAGCGTCGACGTCTACTACACCGACGACCCGCCCCGGGCCGTGGTCAAGGCCGACCTGGCGGG
>DASQLM010000423.1:0-8192 GCA_035630015.1 Thermoleophilaceae bacterium
ACCTCCTTCTGCTCCTTCTTGAGGACCTTGCCCGCCCCGTGGTGGGGGTAGACCACGTGATCACCGATCTCGTACTCGATGTGCGGGATCTCCCGCGTGATCTCGAGGTCCTCGATCTCTTGCTCAATCGCCGTCTCGGAAATGACGTCCTCCTAGTCGAAAAGCCGGGGTGCGTCGTGCCCCCGGCCTACCTGTCTCAGGTTTGCAGATACCTATCCACGAGGTTGATCTCCTGCAGCCTGCGCAGGCCCTCGCGTATGTCCTTGGCGCGCATGTCGCCGACCCCCTCGACGGATTCCAGCTCTCCGTCGGACGCGGCCAAGATCTCGTCCAGCCCACCGAACTCGCCCACGATGCTCTGCACGACGAGCTTGGGTAGCCGCGGGATGCGGCCGAGGATGCGGTGGCCCCGTGGCGACACGGGATGGTCAAGGGTGTTGAGCTTGCGGTCGTAGCCCAGCAGCTCGGCCAGGCGGCCGAAGTCCAGGAGGTCCTGGTGGGCGAGGCGCACGAGGGAGTCGAGCACCTTGGCGAAGGAGTCCTCGTTGGGCTCGACCAGGTAGTCGTGCACCAGGGCGGACTTGTCGGCGGCCACGCCCACGAGCGTCTCCTCCAGCTGCATCTCGATCAGGCGCCCCTCAGCGCCGAGCTCCACGATGAAGCGCTCGATCTCGACGGCCATGCGCGTGACCAGCTCGCCGCGCTGCAGCACCGTGAGCACGTCGTGCAGCGTCACGCCGCCCTCGAACTCGAGCGCGGTCAGGCGGGTGGTCACCTGGTCCAGCCGGGTGCGGTACTTGTCCAGGGTGGCCAGCGCCTGGTTGGCCTTGGCCAGCACCACCGGGATGTCCTCGAGGATGTACTTGGCGCCGTCCAGGTAGAGCGACACGACGCTGCGCGACTGCGACACGCAGATGAGCAGCGCATCGGTCTGCTTGGAGACGCGCTCCGCGGTGCGGTGGCGGGTGCCGGTCTCCAGCGACAGGATCGTGGGGTCGGGCATCAGCTGGACATTGGCCCAGCCGATCTTCGTGCCGTTGGACGACAGGATGATGGCGCCGTCCATCTTGGCCAGCTGGAACAGCAACGCGGGCGTGTAGTCGACCTCCAGCTTGAGGCCGCCGGAGTAGAGGAACGACAGCTCCTCGTTGTCTCCGATGCAGATCAGGGCGCCGGTGCGGCCCTGCACGATGGCGTCGACACCCTCGCGGATGGCGGTGCCCGGGGCGATCATCTCGAGGGCCCTTACGAGGCGGGGCTCCTGCCTAGATTCGAGCTCCGCTACGTCGTCGCCTCCATACGCCATCCGAGCCATTGTACGGCACGCGGCTGGAAAAAGCCCCGCCATTTGGCTCTATAGCGGGAAAAGCGCGCTGCCAGCGGTCAGGCGGCCCGGGCGGGGGCCTCACCAGCCCCCAAACCGCGTCGCAACGCGGTGCGCAGGTCGGGCAGCCCGTCACCCGGGTGCAGCACGCTCGTCAGGCCGAACTTCTTCGCCTCGGCCAGGCGCCGGTCGGGGTGGGCCGCGTGCCGGAGCTCGCCGGTCAGGCCGAGCTCGCCGAAGGCGGCCAGCGGGGCGCGCCCGTCGCCCAGCACCGCCCCGCGCGCCGCCGACGCCACGGCCAGGGCGACCGCCAGGTCGGCGCCCGGCTCGTCCACGCGCACGCCGCCGGCCACGGACACGAACACGTCGGCGCTGCCCAGCGCGATGCCCGCGTGGCGGGTGAGCACCGCCAGCACCAGCGCCAGCCGGTTGCGGTCCACGCCGTTGGCCATCCGGCGAGGGGGCACCAGCTCGGTGGGCGCGACCAGTGCCTGCACCTCGACCAACAGCGGGCGGGATCCCTCCATCGAGGCCAGCACCACCGAGCCGGGAGCGCGGGTGGCCTCGGCCACGAACCGCGCCGAGGCGTCCTCGACCTCGACGAGGCCCTCGTCGCGCATCTCGAACACGCCGGCCTCGTTGGTCGAGCCGAAGCGGTTCTTCAGCGCGCGCAGTGTGCGGTAGGTGCGCTCGCGCTCGCCCTCGAAGGACAGCACGCAGTCCACCAGGTGCTCGAGCACCCGCGGTCCCGCCAGCGCCCCCTCCTTGGTGACGTGGCCGACCAGGATCACGGCGGTCCCGCGCTCCTTGGCACAGCGCATCAGCCGGCCGGCCACCTCGCGCACCTGGCCCACCGAGCCCGGAGCGCCGGTGAGCTGGGCCGCGTGCAGCACCTGCACCGAGTCGACCACGCACACGTCGGGCTGCTCGGCCTCGACGGTGGCGATCACGGTGTCCAGGTCGGTCTCGGCGATGATCGGCACCTCCAAGGCCCCGCCGCCCAGGCGCTCGGCCCGAAGTCGCACCTGGGCCGCCGACTCCTCGCCCGAGACGTAGAGCACGTCGCGGCCGGCCGCGACCAGGTTGCCCAGGGTGGCCGTGGTGATGGTGGACTTGCCGATGCCGGGTGAGCCGCCCAGTAGCACCAGCGACCCGGGGACGATGCCCCCGCCGAGCACGCGGTCCAGCTCGCCGATGCCGGTCGAGAAGCGCGGGATATGCGGCGCCTGGACGTTGCGCAGGGCCACGGGCTCGACGGGCGCGCCGCCGCCGCCCGTGGCGCCGCCGGGGCCGCGCCGGCCGGCTGCCGGGGCCGCGGGGCGCCGGGCCTCCTCGACGAGCGTGCTCCACTCCTCACAGGCCGGGCAGCGGCCGTGCCACTTGGCGGACTCGTGGGCGCAGGCCGAGCAGACGTAGACGGTGGCGGACTTGGCCATGCGCTGAATCTAGGTTCCGGGGTGGACGGGTTCGCCCCGCAAGACGGCGCCCAACCCGTCCGCGGCGCGCGCTTCCATGGCCGGCCGTGGAACTGCTGGACCAGCCCTGCGCGACCGCCGAGTACCTGGTGGTGGACACCGAGACCAACGGCCGCGGCGGGGACCTGTGCGAGCTGACCGAGGTCGGCGCCGTGCTGGTGGGCGGCGGTGAGCTGCACGACAGCTTCGAGTCCCTGGTTGCGGTCGAGCGGCCCCTGTCGCGGGGCATCGAGCGGCTGACCGGCATCACCCAGCAGATGGTGGACATCGCGCCCCCGCCCGCCGAGGTGCTGGCCGAGCTGGCGGGCCTGATGGAGGGCCGCGTGCTCGTGGCCCACAACGCTTCCTTCGACTCGCGCGTGCTGGCGCAGGCGTTCGAGCGCGTGGGCCTGGACTGGCCCGACCCGCCTGTCCTGTGCACCGTCGCGCTGGCGCGCAAGTGCGCGCCGCTGGTCCGGCAGCGCAAGCTGGCCCTGCTGGCCGACGCGCTGGGCATCGACGTTGACGTGGTGCACCGGGCGCTGCCCGACGCCACCACGTGCGCGCGGATCCTGTGCGCCCTGTTCCCGCGCCTGTGCGCGGCCGCGCCCACGGTGGCGGACGCGGTGGCGGCGCTGACGTCGGCCCGGCGCCGCGGCCGCCGGGAGCGCCCCGAGCCCGCGGCCCGGCGGCCGCTCGACGACCGGCCGGACATGAAGCACCTGCCAAAGGATCCGGGGGTGTACGTGTTCCGGGACGAGCGCGGGCGACCGCTGTACGTGGGCAAGTCGGTCTCCCTGCGCACGCGCGCGCGGGCGCACTTCTGCGCCCCGGCGGGCTGGACCGAGCGCGCCGAGGTGGCCGACTACCGCCCCACCAACTCCGAGCTGGGGGCGCTGGTGCTGGAGAACCGGCTGATCAAGCAGTGGCGCCCACCCGGCAACAAGGCGCTCAAGCGAACCGACAAGTGGGCCTACGTGCTGTGCCGGCTGGACGTGGAGTACCCCGTGCTCGAGGTCTCGGCCCAGCCGGCCTCGGGGCACGCCGTGAGCATCGGGCCGGTGCGCGGCAAGAAGCCGGCCGCCGAGCTGGCCGACCACCTGACCTCGCTCTACAAGCTGCGCCACTGCGGCCGCAGGATGCACCGCCGCGAGCACCCCTCGATCTACGGCCAGATGGGCCGCTGCTGCTCGCCCTGCCTGGGCGACCTCGACCCCAACGCCTACCGCGGCCAGGTGGAGAAGGTGCTGGCCCTGTTCGAGCACGAGCACGGCGCGGCCGAGCCGCTGCTGGCCGAGATCGACGCGCGCATGGAGGCGGCCTCGCGCGAGCGCCGGTACGAGCGCGCCGCCGCCCTGCTGCGCAGGCGCGAGCGGCTGGAGGCGCTGCTGGGGCGCCTGGACGGGGTGCTGCGCGCGGTGCACGCCGACCCGCGGCTGGTGCTGGCCCGCCACCCGGTGCGCGACTGCTTCGACGCCCTCTGGATGGTCAACGGCCGGGTGGCCGACTGGGGCCCGCTGCCCGAGCACGCCGACGAGGTGGCGCGCCGCAGCCGGTCGGTGCTGGACCACGCGACGCGGGCCGAGCGCACCTCGGTGCCGGCCGAGGACGTGGACGAGGTGCGCATCGCCTCGGCGTGGATGGCCGAGCACCGCCCGCCCGAGCTGGCGCTGGTGGACGCCGTGGAACCGGCGCGGGTGAAGCGGTTCGTGGCCGCGGCGGCGGCCTAACGGGACAGGCTCCAGCTCCAGTTCTCGGTCTTGGGACCTTCGGTCATGGTCGCGCTGCTGCCCAAGGTGGTCGAGGAGGACTGCTGGGCCGTGGGGGTGCGCGCCCACGCGACATAGCCGTAGATGGGCAGGTTGCCGGTTCCCGCGCACGGCTGCGGCCCGGTCTTGGTGAACGGAATCTGCTGGCCCGGCGCGGGCTGGACGAACAGGAAGTAGGCCGGGGTCCCGTCGTCGGCCTGCACCGAGCTCGACGGGCCACCGGGGTCGCTGATGGAAAGGGTCGCGCTGCCGTTCCACTCGCAGTCGTTGGCGTCGCTCGCGGGCTTGTGCAGCGTTACGTTCACGCTGCCGGCGTCGTTGGCGTAGTACCAGTAGTCGCCCGGCGGGGCACCGAACTGACCGGTCGGATGCCGCGCGCGAAATCCGAGCCCGAGCGTGCCCGTCCAGGTCAGGGACAGGCCCGTGTTCGCGTCCAGGGTCGAACCCGAGATGCTGCCCGTGTAGCGCGGGCCGTCCGCGGGCGGTGGCGGTGGGGGTCTCTTCTTGGTCAAGACGTTGATGGAGGCCGAGCTTGCGCCACGTTTCGAGCGATGGCGGAGGGAGACCGACCGAACCAGGCCCGTGCTGGGCCCGGAGGCGATCGTGATCGTGGACTCGGGCCCGCGCGCCGGGGACGGAGCGACACGGAGCCCGGCGTCGGCGCTCACGTCCACCCTGCCGTCGAACGGCGCTCCGCGGAGCTTGAGGGTGACCCTGGCGGTGGCGGAGGCGCCCTCTTCGATCGTCAGGTTCTTGGGGGCCACCTCGAGGGCGACACAGCCTCCGGACTTCCAGTTGAGGCCGCGGTAGCTCACCTCGTCCCTGACGAGGCTGTAGTCGAACATCCGCATCGCGAGGTACTGGAGGCCGATGTCGTTCGCTCCCAGCGTGCCTGCGGCGGACATCGTCGGCGCACTGCCGAAGCCGGGCTCGGCGATCCCCTTCGTCGAGTCCGCCGAAGTCGCGGAGCGGGCGCTGCCCCTGCCGGAGCTCAGCGTGCGCGGCGGCTCTCCCTTCGGCGTCACCCGGACGTCGTTCTTGACCTCGAGCCGGTCGGTGGCGTCGAAGGAGCTCATCTCCGCGTTGTCGTCGACCTGCACCATCCAGTCGATGGTCAGCTCGGCCTTCGAGCTGACGACCGCGCGGCCGCCGTCGGCCGTGGGATAAGCGTCCACCTTCTGCTTGACGTGGCGAAGCGAGCCCTTGATCTGCCCGTTCCCGTCGGGGCACAGCGGCGCCTTCTTGACCACGCGTTCGGTCTCGGTGCTGCGCACGCCCGACCGGTCGGCCGTCTCCGTGGTGACCCGCTTGTCGATGTTCTCGACGCCGTCGTCGGTGACCTGGCCGACGCCGTCCTCGCGGCGGGTGACCTTGGTGCGGCCATCGTCCTTGAGGACCTTGGTCGTGTTGATGGTCTCCGGCGGCCCCGAGACCCGGGCCCGGCGTCGTCCGGCGGCCCGCGGGCGGGCGCCCCCGCGCAGCGAGGCCGACCGTGCGGCGCTCGCGAGCCTCCGGCCGGCGGCCACCCGTCGTGCCCCCCTGGAGCGGAGGAGCCTGCGGTAGCGCCGAGGCACTCCACGCTCGGCGGCCCGGCGCATCAGGTCGTCAACCGGCTTGCCCGATCGCTTGAGCGTGAGGCACGTCTTCCGCGCCTTGCGCCCCTTGCGCCTGACCGTGACCTTGGCCTGCCCCTTCCTGCACTTCACGGCCGCCGGCTTCTTCTTCTTGGGCTTCTTCTTGGCGACCGGGTGCAGCGGCGCCCCGTATGCGGCCACGGGCGCCACGAGCAGGCAGGCGGCCAGGGTCAGCGACAGCAGTCCACCGACGAGCCCCCATCGGGTCATCTGCCCACCCTAGGTGCGGGGAACCGGCCCCGCAAATGCGGCGGGCGCACGCGACAGGTGTGGCCGTGACCTGAGCGGGTACGCGCCAGCGCATGAGCTCGACGCAGCTTCTGATCGGCAGCGCCTGGACCGGCGCCGCGGGCGGGTCCACCTTCGACCGCACCAACCCCTTCACCGGCGACGGCGCCGGCTCGGCCGCCGCGGGCGGCCGCGAGGACGCCAGGGCGGCGGCGGACGCCGCGGCCGCCGCCTTCGGCGAGTGGTCGGCCACGCCCCCGGCGGCCCGCCGCGAGCCGCTGCAGAAGGCCGCCGCGCTGCTGCGCGAGCGGGCGCAGGACATCGCCGCGATCGTGACCGCCGAGACCGGGGGCACGTTCGGCTGGGGCATGTTCAACTGCGACCTGGCGGCGGGGATGCTGGAGGAGGCCGCGGCCCAGACGACGGCCGTGACCGGCCAGGTGATCCCGTCCAACGTACCCGGCCTGACGGCCATGGGCGTGCGCCGCCCGGCGGGCGTGGTGGTGGGCATCGCCCCCTGGAACGCGCCGGTGATCCTGGGCACCCGCGCCGTGGCCACGCCGCTGGCGTTCGGCAACACCGTGGTGCTGAAGGCGTCCGAGGTCTGCCCGCGCACGCACGCGGCCATCGCCGCCGCGCTGCACGACGCCGGCCTTCCCGACGGGGCCGTGAACCTCGTGACCCACGAAGCCGACGCGGCGGCGGACGTGGTCGACGAGCTGATCGCCCACCCTGCCGTCCGCCGGATCAACTTCACGGGCTCGACCAGGGTCGGGCGGCTGATCGCCGAGAACGCGGCCCGCCACCTCAAGCGCGTGCTGCTGGAGCTCGGCGGCAAGGCGCCGCTGGTGGTGCTGGCCGACGCCGACCTGGACGAGGCCGTGGCCGCGGCCAAGTTCGGCGCGTTCATGCACCAGGGCCAGATCTGCATGTCGACCGAGCGGGTCGTGGCCGACGCGTCGGTCGCCGACCGGTTCGCCTCGGACCTGGCCGCGAAGGCCGCCGAGCTGACCGTGGGCGACCCGCGCGACCCGGCGACCCAGATCGGCCCGCTGGTGGGCCCCGCCGCCATCGAGCGGGTCAGTGGCCTGGTCGAGGACGCGCGTTCGAAGGGGGCCGACGTGCTGTGCGGCGGCCGGGCCGACGGGCCGCTGTTCCCGCCGACCGTGGTCCACGGCGTGACCAGGGAGATGGACATCTACACGGAGGAGTCGTTCGGCCCGGTGGTGGCGGTGACCGCGGTCGACGGCGCCGACGAGGCCGTCCGGGTGGCCAACGACACCGACTACGGACTGTCGGCGGCGGTGTTCGGCGCGCACGTGCCCACCGCGCTGGACGTGGCGCGGCGCATCGAGAGCGGCATTTGCCACGTGAACGGCGCGACCGTACACGACGAGCCGCAGATGCCCTTCGGCGGCGTCAAGGCCAGCGGCTGGGGCCGCTTCGGCGGCACCGCGGCCGTCGAGGAGTTCACCGAGCTGCGCTGGCTGACGATTCAGGACGGCTCGCGCCACTACCCGATCTAGGGCCCGCCGTTCAGCCCCGTGATCGACTTCAGCAGGGCGTGCAGCCGGCGTCGGTCGGCGGCGGGCAGCGGGCCCAGCAGCCGCCGCTCGACCTCCGTCGAGAGCTCCAGCGCTCGAGCGAGCTGGTCGCGCCCCTCGGCCGTCAGGTGCACGGCGGACGCGCGCCGGTCGCTCGGGTTGCGCCGGCGCTCGGCCAGGCCGCGCTCCTCGAACTCGTCGAGCATGGCCACCAGCGAGCCCGCGTCGATCCACAGGCC
>DASQLM010000424.1:0-8552 GCA_035630015.1 Thermoleophilaceae bacterium
TCGACCAGCTTCATCTCGACCCCCTCGATGGGAGTGCCGATCGAGCCCGCCTTGTTCTCCTTGTCGGGGTGGTTGAAGGAGGCGACCGGCGAGGTCTCGGACAGGCCGTAGCCCTCCAGGACCTTGCAGCCGAACTGCTTCTCGAACGCCCGCATGACCTCCTCGGGCATGGCCGAGCCGCCGGACATGCAGACGCGCAGGGTCGAGGTGTCCACGTCGTCCTTGTTCGAGGCGTGGAGCATGCCGTTGTACATCGTGGGCACGCCCTGGAAGAGCGTGATCTTGTCGCGCTCGATGATCTCCAGCGCCTTCTCGGCGTCGAAGCGCGGAATCATGGACACCATCGCCTGGGCGTGCACCGCGCCGTTCAGCGTGCACGTCTGGCCGAAGGAGTGGAACAGCGGCAGCGCGCCAAGCAGCTTGTCGTCCTTGGAGATCTCGCCGAGGTGGTCGGCCGCCACCGTGCAGTTCTTGTACATGTTCGAGTGGGTCAGCTCCGCGCCCTTGGGCTGGCCGGTGGTGCCGGAGGTGTACAGGATCACCGCGGTGTCGTCGGGGTCGCGGTCCTCGAGCACGTGGGCCGGCTCCTCGACCTCGCCCAGCAGCTTCTCGAACTCGCCCGGCTTGACCAGGATGCACTCCACGCCCGCGTCCTCTGCGCCCTTGGTGGCGGGCTCCTCGAAGTCGCCCCAGGCCACCAGCAGCTTGGCGCCCGGGTCCTCCAGGTAGTACTTGACCTCGCGGCCCTTGAGCAGCGGGTTCATGGGCACCACCACGCCGCCGGCGCGCAGCACGCCGTAGTAGACGACAGGGAAGTAGGGAACGTTGGGCAGCATGATGCCCACGCGGTCGCCGGCGCCGACGCCCTTGTCGCGCAGGATGGCGGCCATCCGCGCGCTGCCCTCCTCGAGCATCGCGAACGTGACCTCGGTGTCGTCCAGCTTGACCGCGATCCCGTCCGGGTTCTCCTCGGCCGCCGTGGTCATGATGCGTGCCAGGTTGTCGCTCACTGTGCTCTCTCCTCCGTAGCTCTCTACGGAACCTAATGCCCCGGGAGCGGCCGCGAGGAACCTGGCGCGGATCAGTTGGGGTTCGCGCCGATGGTGCAGAGCGCGTAGCGCGGCTGGGCCACGGCCGACCGCTCGGCGGCGCGGGCCTGGGCGATGGCTGCCGCGGGGGCGCCGGAGACGGCGCTCGCCCCGGGCGGGTCCAGCGTCGAGACGGGGCCCTTCATGGCGCCACGCAGCGCCCCGGCCAGCGTCTTGCGGCTCTTCACCAGCGAGCGCGCGCCCAGGCCCACAGCGACCACGCGCCGCTTGCGCACCAGATAGACGCGGCGGGCGCCGCCCTTGAGGCGCCGGCCCACGTACACGCCGGTCGAGAGCTTCTTCGCGCGTCCGCGCAGCGCGCGCGAGCGCGAACCGACCCGAACGCGGCCCGAGCGGTGGCGCTTGGCGGTGGAGATCACCAGCACCGCGCGGGAGCGGGAGTTGAACGCCGCCGTGACCGCGCCCTTGCTGCGCTTGACACACCAGCGGTAGAAGGCGCCCGGTCGCGCAGTGGGCTGGCCGGCGCGGCGGAGCAGGTCGTACGCGTGGGCGCCCAGCGGTACCCGCCCCAGCAGCCGGCGGGAGGTGACCTCCGCGGTCGCGTTGCGGCACGTCGTCTGCTTGACGCCCTCGGCCCGCTCCCACATCTGCAGGTAGGCCTCGGCGCCGCGGTTCATCTCACGCGCCATCTGCTGCCCGCCCGTGCGGCGCAGGTCGGCCAGCCAGTCGGCGTACAGGCCGTAGTGGGCCACGCCCTCCGTGTTGTAGTCGAACGTCCGCTTGCCGGTGACCTGGCGGCCCATCTTCGTCTTGCCGTCCAGGGCGGTGAACGGATAGCTCAGCGGCTTCTTCGGCGGCGAGCCCTGCACGGCCAGGCCGTTGGTGTCCGAGCCGAAGCCGAAGCCGAAGTAGAAGCGCTTGCTGCGCAGCTTGCGGTAGGCCGACCACTCCTTGACGAAGCCGGCGGCGTCCTGCGAGCCGGCCGCGGGTGTGACGATGCCGCCCAGCTTGTAGATCCGCGGGTAGTTCAGCGGCGAGGCCCACGTGTGGGCGGAGATCACGCCGGAGTACTTGCGCTTCTCGAGGATGTCCAGCGTCTGGTTGCGGGTGACGGCGCTCATGTGGTCGATCTCCACGATCGACTTGGACTCCATGAGCTTGTCGATCAGGTGGCGGCCCAGCCGTGTCAGCCCGCGCGGGTTGCAGTGGGGCCCGGGCGGGTAGACCGGCGTCTGCCCGCTGAGGGCACCGGCCAGCGGCGTGCCGGCCACGGAGTTGGCCAGGGCGCCGGCCAGGGCGCCGCCGTTGGTGGCCTGCGTGTTGTCGGTCTCGGGGCCCTTGCAGGTCCGTGCGTCCCAGAACCTGCCGAAGGCCAGCTTGTTGCCGGGGTTGACCACCAGGCCGGTGGTGCCGCCGTCCATCTTGGTGCCGCCGAGCGGGTTGTCGAACTTGTGCACGGGGAAGAACGAGCGGACTCCGAGCTTGCGGAACTCGGCCAGGCCGCGGTCCACCTTGGCCTGGTTGCATTCGGGTGCCTGGTCCGACCCGCGGCAGCCGAACAGCGCCGAGGTCTCCATGCCCATGACCACGGCCAGCTTCCCGTCGGCCACGACCTTCCTGGCCTGGAACGGATCGGTGACTATGCGCAGGAAGCCCTTGCCGGGCCCGCCGTACTGGGCGTCGATGTAGTCCTGCAGCTCGTACAGACGCTTGCGCTGGAGCTTGGCGCCCTGCATCTCGTCGCACGAGTTCACGCGGTTGGTCTGCAGATTGCACAGCACGTCGTTGTCCACCAGCAGCGTGACCATCATCCGCAGGCCCGAGCGCCACGAGCGTTCCACCCACTTCCAGTAGGTGCCCTCGTAGGTCAGGGCGTGCGTGCTGGGCCAGTCCTTGAAGGTGGGGTAGCCCACCTGGTCCTTGCCCGCGACGGGGCTGCCGAAGTCCAGCAGGTTCTGCAGCGGCGCTCCCGTGCCCCCGGGGCCACGGTCCCTGCTGCAGTCGGGCAGCGCGTCGGCGATGCCCAGCCGGCTGAACGGCTTGCCGCAGTGGAACTTGCCGCCGATGAACTCGTATGCGGTCAGGTGCCCGTGGGCGTCCAGCGTGCCGCTGACCTCGCCCAGCCGGGTGGCGCCCTTGAAGGCCGGGCCCTTGGCGCCCGCCGTGGCCTCGGGGAAGCGCGCGCACACGCCGGTGCGCACGAACGAGAACCGGCCGTCCTGCGACCGCACCGACGCGTCCACGGTCCAGATCGAAGGCTTGCGCGAGAAGGACGTGCGCTCGCCGCGCGGCGACAGGTAGTCGCCCTTGGTTCCGTACAGCAGGTACTTGCCGAGCGTGGCCGCCTTCATCCGGAACGGTTCCGCCTTGGCCATGCTGCGGGTGGGCCCGTCGCGCGACACGTAGGTGCCGGTGTCCGCCGAGCGCACCGCGAAGCACCCGTTGGCCAGCGAGTAGCGGGTCTCGGCCCCCTGGGCGGTGGTGGGGAACACGGCGACCAGCGCCAGTCCCACCACGATCAGCCACCCGCGCCGCATCCGGCACGAGTATGACCCACCTGGGGTGGCTAGGCCAGTACCAACCGGTAGCCCATCTCCATCTCGGCGCGCCGGCGCAGCTGCCCGTGGCGCCGGTCCCACGCGCCGCTGCGCAGGTCCGCTTCCAGCCGCGCCATCGCCCGCGACACCACCGCCTGGTCCATGGCCCGCATGCCGGACATGCCCTGGCGCACCACCGGGTCCAGGTAGGCCTCGGGCCGGGCCCAGAAGGCCTCGATGAAACCGTCGCGGCAGTCGGCCGGGATCGGCACGGGCGTCACGGTCGCGCCGCCCAGGCGCTCGGCCAGCCGGGCGGGCGGGTCGAACCGGAACACGTCGAGCTCGCGCAGCTCCGGCAGGTACTCCGCGGTCAGCCACGACTCGGCCGCCACCTCGGGGTCCCACGTGAAGATCACGATCCGGCCGCGGGCCACCCGGCGCATCTCGGCCAGCCCCCGGTCGAGGTCGTCCCAGTGGTGCACGGTCATCACCGCCAGCGCGGCATCGAACGAGTCGTCGGCGAACGGCAGCGCCTCCGCGGCGGCGCGCACCGCGGGCGCTGCGCCCGGCGGGCGCTGGTCGATCATCGCCTGGCTGGGCTCGACCGCGGTCACCTCGCGGCCGGCCGGCTCGTAGCTGCCGGCGCCGGCGCCCACGTTGACCACGGCCCGCGCATCGCCCAGCGCCCGGTCGATCACCGCGGCGATGCGCGGGTCGGCCGCGCGCGTGCGCGCGTACCCGTGGCCGATGTGGTCGTAGAGGGCCGTGCTCAGCGCGCCGCCCGGGGGAACCTGATCATGGCCGGAGCTTATGCACACGCGCGCTCACCGAACGGTCACATCCGGACGATTGCGGAGGCGGACACTGCGGTCATGGTTGTCGTCGATCAGGTCCGCAGTCTCGTGGAGCAGGTCGTGCCCGGAGGGCCACGCTGCCTGGTCTGTGGCCGGGTGGTCCGGGCGGGGCAGCCCGAGGTGCGCCTGCGCGGAAACGGGCACGTGCATCGCGCCTGTGCCACCTACCGGATGCGCCGCCGCCCCGAGGGCAGCGACCGGCTGGGCTACCCGCCCAAGCCCTAGTACAGCTTCTCGCGCGCGGCACACATGGCCACGTACTTCTCGATCCGCCGGGCGCGGGTCTCGGGGCGCTTGGCGTCGTCGATCCGGTGGAGGATCGCGTAGCGGGCCTGGCCGGTCAGCGTGGCGAAGAACGCGGCGGCCTCCGGCTGCTCGTCGAGCGCGGCGCGCAGGTCGCCGGGCACGGCCATCGTCGACGGCGGCTCGTAGGCCGCATCCCACCGCCCGTCCGCCTTCGCCCGCTCCACCTCCGCGAGCCCCGCGGGCTCCATCGCGCCCGAGGCGATCAGCTCCTGGGCCTTCTCGCGCATCAGCCGCGACCACTTGCTGCGCGCCCGCCGCGGCGTGAACCGCTGCGTGAACCACTTGTCGTCCACGCCCCTGCGCTGGCTGTCGATCCAGCCGAAGCACAGCGCCACCTCCACCGCCTCGGGGTGGGTGATCGACTCGATGCCCGACGACTTCTTGGCCATCTCGATCCACACCCCGTCCGGGTTGCGGTCGTGCTCGGCGGCCAGCCAGGCGCGCCACTGGTCCCGGTCGGCGAACTTCACCCGCCGAACTCCGCCTCCATGGCCTGCTGCATCTCCTCCTGGGTCATCTCCCGCGTGCGCGAGGCGATGGTCCAGCGGTGCCCGAACGGGCAGCGCAGCGTTCCCACGCGGTCGCCGTGGAACTGATCGGCCGGCGCCGTCAACGCAGTGGCGCCGGCCGCCACCGCCTGGGCGTGGACGGCGTCGCAGTCCTCGACCCAGATCGAGATCGAGTGGCTCGTGGTGTCGCTCTCGGGTGCCTCGAAGCCGTAGTCGGGAAACGGGTCGGCCACGCTCAGGACGGAATCGCCGATCTGGATCTCGCCGTGCATGAGCTTGTCGCCCATGACCAGGCGGAGCACCACCCGGCCGCCGAAGGCGCGCGAGTAGAAGTCCAGCGCCTCCTGGCCGCCCTCGACGACGATGTTCGGCACCAGGGTGGGATGTCCCTCGGGAATCGGGTTGGTCATGCAGGGATTGTGCCGCTCTAGCCGTGCCGCTCCCAGAACCCCGGTTCGGGCTCGATCTGCTGCACCACGTCGACCCAGGTGCCCGCCGGGTCGCGCAGCCCGAAGCGACGCTGGCCCCAGGGCTCGTCCGACAGCGGGTGCTCGACCGCGACCCCGGCGCGGCGGAGACGGTCGAACTCTGCCGCTGCGTCGGCGACCTGGAGCGTCAGCAGCAGCCCGTTGCCGTCGAACGCCTCCGGGCCCGGCGGCTGCGACGGATGCTCCGGAGCCATGAATGCCACTCCATGGGCGCCGGCGTTCAGGTACACGAACCAGCCGGCTTCGAAAACCACGTCGAATCCGAACACTCGGACGTAGAAGTCACGGCATTCGGCCAGCTTGGGCGTGACCACGACCGGATACGCGGCCTCGAGTTCCATGTGCTCGTCCTCTCTGTCGTCCACGGGATCGGCATGATCGAGCGTCAAGCGGTGGCCGGTCTGCTGGGGGCGGTCACGGGCGCGCGCGAGCCGGCCCGCAGGTAGCGCCACGCGAGCCAGGCCGCGGCCAGCATCGCTGCGCCGGCGCCCACGGCGGCGGCGTGCATGCCGGGTACCAGCGCGCCGGTGGAGGCGCCCGCGACCGCGGTGCCGAGGCTGCCCAGGAGGGCGATGCCCATCGCGCCGCCGAACTCGGTGCCGGTCTCCGACAGCGCCGACGCGGCGCCCGCGCGCTCCGGCGGTGCCGAGCTGACGATCATGTCGGTGCTCAGCGTCAGGGCGGGCGCGATCCCCAGTGCCACCACGACCGTGGCCGACGCCACCAAGGCCGGCCCCGACGTGTCGCCGACCAGCAGCATCAGCGCGAACCCGGCCGCCGCGGTCAGCGAGCCGCCGACGATCGCCGGCGCCGCACCCAGGCGGGCCGCCAGCACGGGCGCCAGGGTAGAGCCCGCCAGCAGCGCCACCGCGGAAGGCAGGGTCCACAGGCCGGCCTCCAGCGGGCTCAGGCCCAGCACCAGCTGCAAGTACCGGGCCACGAACAGCTCCACGCCGAGGATGGCGAAGATGCCGAGGAAGTTGGTAGCCAGGGCCGCGCTGAACGCCCGCGAGCGGAACAGCCGCAGATCCAGCATCGAGTCGGGCACGCGGGCCTGGCGCCTCAGGAAGACGGCGCCGAGCGCCACGCCGGCCGCGGCAGCCACCGCCGCGCCGACGCCGGCGCCGTGGCCGGCGACCGACTTGACGGCGTAGATCAGCGCCAGCGCCGCCGCCACCGACTGCGCCGCGCCCAGCAGGTCGAAGCGCCCCGGCGCGGGGTCGCGCGACTCCGGCAGGAGCCGCGGCCCCAGCACCAGCAGGAGCGCCATCACCGGCACGTTGAGCAGGAACACCGAGCCCCACCAGAACACCTCGAGCAGCGCGCCGCCGAGCAGCGGCCCCGCCGCGGCGCCCGCCGACAGGCTCGCCGCCCAAACCCCGATCGCGGTCGTGCGCTGGCCGGGGTCGGCGAACATCGTGCGGATCAGCGACAGCGTGGACGGCATGAGCGTCGCCCCCGCCACCCCGAGCAGCGCCCGCGCCGCGATCAGCATCGCCGCGCTTGTCGAGAAGGCGGCCAGCACCGATACCGCGCCGAACGCGGCGCCGCCGATCAGCAGCAGACGGCGCCGCCCGATCCGGTCGCCGAGCGTGCCCATGGTCACCAGCGCGCCCGCGATCAGGAAGCCGTAGACATCGGTGATCCACAGCACCTGCGAGGCGCTCGGGTCGAGGTCCGCGGTCAGCGCCGGCACCGCCAGGTACAGGACCGTCTGGTCCATCGTGATCAGCATGCACGGCAGCGCCAGCACGGCCAGGCCGATCCACTCGCGCCGCGTCGCCCGCCCGGTGGGTGTGGTCGAGGAGTCCATGCCTCCCAGTGGCGGTGCGCGCCGCGAGCGTTACAGCGAGTCGTCGAAGTAGCGCTCCAGCTCCGCCCGCACACGGTTGCGGCCACGGTGCAGGAGCACGCGCTGGTTGGCGGCGCTGATGTCCAGGAACTCGCACACCTCGTCCGCGGGCCAGCCCTCGACGTCGCGCAGCGTGACCACCTCGCGCTGGGCAGCGGGCAGCGCGCGTAGCTCGCGATCGACCACCGACCGCACCTCCTTGCCCAGGATCCGCTCCTCGGGCTGCCCCGACCAGTCCGACGGGAAGGCGCGCCAGTGGCCCTCCCAGGGCCCGGTGTCCATGAACCAGTCGGGGTCCACGGCCGGGTCTCCCGCCGAGGAGAAGGGCACCGACCGCGCCTCGCGGCCGCCACGGCGGCGGGCCACGTTGATCAGGATCTGCGAGATCCAGGTGCGCAGCGACGACCGGCCCTGGAAGCCGTCGAGACCGTTCAACACTCCCAGCCAGGTCTCCTGCACCACCTCCTCGGCCACCGCGTCGCTGGGGGTGTACATGCGCGCCAGGCGCAGCAGCAGCTGCTGGTGCTCGGCCACCAGGGCGCGGAAGGCCTGCTCGTCCCCGGCGCGCAGGGCGGCGAGCTGCCCACCGCTCATCGTCCCGCGGCCCACTCCCGGAAGAGGGCATCCACCCGCCGCTCGTGCTCGGCGGAGGGCGCCCCGGCGGGCGTGGCCGCGATCAGCGCGACGGCCTGGCGCAGCTGCTCGAGATGCGCCGAGCAGCCGTCGCACAGCGCCAGGTGGTCGCGCACCAGGCGCATCCGCTCGGGTGGGAGCGTCTCGTCCAGGTAGTCGGTCAGCTGTTCGACCAGCTCCTGGCAGCGGAAGTGCAGCGCGTCGTCCATCACCCCTCAGTGTGGCCGAGCGGCCAGGGCGTTACAGCATCGAGCTGATCGACGTGCCCGCGTCGCGGCACAGGTCGAACAGGGGCGACGGGATGATCCCGAACACCACGGTGGC